>NZ_PTSR01000017.1:0-96310 GCF_002965345.1 Escherichia sp. MOD1-EC5950 | reverse complement strand
ACGCCGCATCCGGCGGCTGTGCCATAATGCCTGATGCGACGCTTAACGCGTCTTACCAGGCCTACAAAGATCACTGTCCCGTAGGCCGGATAAGGCGTTCACGCCGCATCCGGCGGCTGTGCCATAATGCCTGATGCGACGCTTAACGCGTCTTACCAAGCCTACAAACGGCATTATCTGTTTTGATTGTCGCACTCCACCAGCACCAGCAATAACTGGCTTAGTGTCGCGTAAAAACCAAAGCTGTCATACTGACGGCAACGCGTTACAAATTCCGGTAGCCATGATCGCAGCGCCGCCAGCGTTTTTTGCCGTAAGCTGTTGATTTTTTGTGTGGTAACTTTCCCTTCCCCCAGTGAAAAATGCAGATAGCTCAACAACTCAAGATAAATCGCCAGATGATCTGCCGGTTCGTTGAAGTTGCTACTGGTTTCCATGCCCGCCTCAACCAACAAGTGTTTAATCTCTTGCTCGTCCTGTTTGTAGGCCGATGCATACGGCAGCGCCGCTTGCTTGTCGGTCATCAGAAACAGGCCGCAAAAATCAGCGGCCAGTTCCAGACGGGCGTCGTTACGTACCACCAGGGCAGCAATGCTTTTCTCCAGCTCGTCCACCGCCGCAGCCAGCGGCGGTTCGCTTTTCAGCAAAGAAAACCATTCAGCCATCTCCGCACTGGCGATTTGCGTCAGTTGTTCATCGTCCAGTTCACGGGAAAACAACTGTGCCAGCCAGGCGTAGACGCAGGCAGTCTGTTGTGCCGTCAAGGAAGTCATGATTTCACCTGCGACGCCGGAACATATTCGCACTGCGCCACCATTTCGATGGGGCCGCTAAACGCCGTCACCTGATCCACTGTGCTTGTGTATTTTTCGATTTCCACCAGTGTGGTATGCGCACTGGTCGCCTGCGCCAACTGTGAGGTGCCGATGTCAATGGTCAACACATTGGGGTTACCGTATTTGCACAGCGCCCCTGGCTCGCCGTCTTTATCCGGATCGTACCATGCCCCTTCGTGAATTCGCGTCACACCGGGTGCATAACGGTCAGAAACGACTGCCCCTGCTAACACCTGACCGCGATCGTTAAAGACGCGTACCACATCACCGTGACGAATGCCGCGCGCACTGGCATCCTGCGGGCTAATAAAGACAGGCTCTTTACCCGCCACCGTATACTGCTGACGCAGAGTTTCCGACTCACATAACTGCGAGTGAAGTCGAAAATCCGGATGCACAGATTGCAAATGCAACGGATATTTCTGCGAGCCTGGCCCACCGTGGGAGCGTTCGATTTTCTCAAACCACATCGGATGCCCCTGACAATCGTCATAGTTCATGTCAGCGATGGTTTTCGAATAGATCTCAATCAGGCCGCTCGGCGTCCCCAGCGGTTCGAGGTCCGGATCTTCACGGAATGCCTGGTGGCGAACAAACATCTGCGGGTGGTCAAACTCGACGTACTCTTTGTTATTCCAGAAGTCATCAAACGCTGGTAGATGAACGCCGCGTCCTTTGCCCTGTTGTACACCTTCCTGCCAGATGCGTTTCAGCCAGCCCATTTCATCCAGCCCTTCAGTAAAGGCTTCTTCACGATTAAAGCGACGGCACAGCTCGCGGAAAATATCAAAGTCGTTGCGCGCCTCAAACTGTGGCGGCACCACCTGTTTCATAGCGATAATTCCACGGTTGGAGTGGTTGCCGTACTGGTCGAGATCGTTACGCTCAAACTGCGTGGTCGCAGGTAGCACGATATCGGCAAAACGGCAGGTTGAGGTCCACTGGTTATCTATGGCGATAACCGTTTCCAGCTTACGCCAGCCTTCGATAATACGGTTGATCTGCTGATGACGATGGAATGGATTAGTTCCGGCAAAAATACACATTTTCAGCGGCGGCAGTTTTACCGATTTACCGTTCCAGTTGATCACTTTCCCTGGTTCGAGGATCGCATCGACAAAACGGGCAATCGGAATGGTGCTGCTATAACCTTTGTAGTCGCTGTTGTCGTGAACAGGCGGAATCGACGTTGAACCGGAGAAACCGCTCAGAATAACGCCTTTACGCCCCGGCGTACCTGCGCCGTTATAGTGCCAGCCAAAACCAAAGCCACCGCCCGGCAGGCCAATTTGTCCCAGCATCGCTGCCAGAACCACAACCATCCACGCCCACTGTTCACCGTGCTGCATACGCTGTACACACCAGCCAGCAATGATCTGTGTTCTGTTCGCCGCCATCTGCCGTGCCAGCGCACGAATTGTTTCGGCATCAATACCAGTCAGTTTTTCAGCCCATACGGCATCTTTCGGCTGACCGTCTTTCTCGCCCAGCAGATACGGTAGGAACTGCTCAAAGCCCACGCAGTAGTTGGTGAGGAAGTTTTTGTCGTACAGATTTTCGCTGTACAGCGTATACGCCAGCGCCAATTGCAGCGGCACATCAGTTTGCGGGTTAATCGCAATGTGCTTCACATGCTCACGCCCCAAATACTCGTGAGTTGACGTCACGATCGGATCGATGCTGATGACTTCAATTTCACCAGCAGCAACTTTCGCTTTTAGCTGCTCGTAATATTCATAAACGTCATGATCCGGGCACCACCAGTTCGCCTGCTGGTTTTTCAGCAAATCGGAGCCCCACAGCACAATGGTTTTGCTGTTCTGCAATACCAGCGGCCAGGAGGTTTGCTGTTCATACACTTCCATCGAACCAACCACACGCGGCAGGATCACCTGCGCAGCACCGGTAGAATAGTCACCACCTGTACCGACACTATTGCCATGCAGTGCAATGGCTTTCGCCAACATACCGGAAGCATTGTGGAACATCCCCGTCGATTGCCAACCGCTGGCAGTCAACAGGGCGCTCGGACCGTGCGTTTTCTGCACACGTTCCAGCTCTTCATAGAACATGTCGAGGGCTTCATCCCAGCTCACGCGCACGAAGCGGTTATCGCCACGCTGGGATGTGTCGCTCAGATGGCGCTTACGTAGCCAGTCCACGCGTACCATCGGGTAACGAATACGCGCCGCGTTGTGTACGTGATCCGGCAATCCGGCGATCATTTTCGACGGATATTTATCCAGTTCGAACGGTTTTGCCGCCACAAAGCGACCATCCTTCACCGTCGCGCGGATAGCCCCCCAGTGCGACCCGGTCAGAATGCCCTCTTTCGAGGTGACCGCCTCAGTAGCCGCTTGCGCCGCATTCACACGGCGCGGCGTTAACAGTGACGGCCCCAGCATCCCGGCGATAGTTAAGCCGCCGAGTTGCGCCAGAAAACGCCGACGTGATGCCTGAAAGAGATCGTTATTCTTCATTATTTTTCTTCCTTCTTATCGCCGTGAACCTTGCCTGCAGTGTCGGACGCATTCATTTGCAGATATTTCAGCAAGGTGCGTTCTTCACGTTTATCGAGGCTGGTAAAGCCAATCATGCCGTTGAGCGTGCCAATCCAACCGTTAGCGTCAAAGTGGGAGATTTCCGGTGCGCCGTGGCACTGATTACAGGTGCCGTTGTACAGCGAATCCGCATAAGCCCAGATTGGTTTGATGTTGTTCACCATGTCGCCTTTCTTCATCCACGCAGTGGCCTGCAACTTGCTCCACTCGGTATTGGTATCGGTCACGGTGGTTTTCTCCAGCGTTTTCACCTGCTGCTGAACATCACCACGAATCGAGGCAACAAAGATGCGTTTGCCTGGGAACTGGGTGAGTACACGCTGACGTCCGGCACTTTCCGTCCAGCCGGTAATTTCAATTTGCAGCCAGTCGCCGTCACGTTTAAGGACTTTCACTTCTGAGGCAGGCAGCAGAGAACCAGACGCCTCTTTATCGCCTTTCGCCGCATAAATCGGCTTGATATCAATGGAGTACAGCGTGTCACCACTGTCATCAGCACTGGCGCGCAGCTCGTCGAACTGCTTACGGAAACCGCTACTCATATCCGGCAACTGGTGGGCAATACCTTTATGACAGTCGATGCAGGATTGGTTATCTTTCGCTGCCACCTTCATCTGACGCGCCGCTTCCGGATGCTGCTTCGCATGATCCATCGCATCGTAGTTATGACAGGAACGGCAGGTTGCCGAGTTGTTTTCTTTCATTCGCGCCCATTCACGCTCGGCAAGTTCCGCTCGTTTGGCTTCGAATTTCTCAGGTGTATCAATGGAGTGGGCAATAAAGGTTTGGTAAATGTCGTTGCTCGCTTCCAGTTTACGCTTCACCATGCCCGGAATATCCGGCGGAATATGGCAGTCATGGCATTCGGCACGCACGCCAGAGGCGTTCTGGAAATGCACCGAGTGTTTATATTCTTCATACACCGGTTGCATACTGTGGCAACTGACACAAAATTCGGTTGTGCTGGTGACTTTAATCCCAACGTGAGGCAACACAATCAGCGCGATGCCAATCACAATCCCAATAGCGACCAGCGCCAGCACCGACCAACGAGCACTGGGTCGGCGTAGCGCATTCCAGAGTTTCCGCATAATAGCCCCTGTAAAATTAAGGTTTAGTGAAGTGATCTTAATGAGCAAATATGAACAGCGGCACTGGTCAGGATGAACGGCTTACGGCAAAATATGAACAGATATGAACAGAATGAGTAATCCCCCCTGATGCCACATCATATTGTTATTGTTGAAGATGAGCCGATTACCCAGGCACGCTTACAAACCTACTTTACCCAAGAGGGGTATACCGTTTCCGTTACGGCGAGCGGTGCCGGGCTGCGGGAAATTATGCAGAATCAGCCGGTCGATTTAATTCTGTTGGATATTAATTTACCTGATGAAAATGGCCTGATGTTAACCCGCGCGTTGCGGGAACGTTCGACGGTAGGCATTATTCTGGTTACCGGACGCAGCGATCAGATTGACCGCATTGTCGGGCTGGAGATGGGCGCGGACGATTACGTAACCAAGCCGCTGGAATTGCGCGAACTGGTGGTGCGAGTGAAAAATCTGCTCTGGCGCATCGACCTCGCGCGGCAGGTGCAACCACTTACTCAGGACAACTGTTATTGCTTTGCTGGTTATTGCCTAAATGTGTCGCGCCATACGCTGGAGCTGGATGGCGAGCCGATTAAACTGACCCGCGCAGAGTATGAAATGTTGGTGGCGTTTGTGACCAATCCCGGCAAAATTCTCAGTCGCGAACGTCTGCTGCGTATGCTCTCTGCCCGTCGGGTGGAAAACCCCGACCTGCGTACCGTCGATGTGTTAATTCGTCGTTTACGCCATAAACTCAGCGCGGATTTACTGGTGACTCAACATGGCGAGGGCTATTTCCTAGCCGCTGATGTGTGCTGATAAAAATAGACCGGACGAAATCCTCCTGGCGACAGCGAGCGGCGAATATGTTTACGGTCGGCATTTTTCGGCGTCAGGATTAAAATCGGTGGGCTGATATTATCAGACACCGATTGTCCCTGTAATTGTCTGATAGCCTGCTCAACAGCCAGTTCCCCCTGCCAGACCATTTGATCGCTGGCAGCCATAATCACTCTTCCCCGCTTCAGGCCACGATAAACCTGGTGTGAAAGATAAAATGACACTACGGTGAGCGGCGTTTTCAGGTTGCGCCCTTCGCCCATCGCCGCCTCTGCGGCAATGGCCGTTCCGGCAACAACGTCGATTTCTGGATGACGCTCCAGCATCTCCTGCAACAGGTTACGCTGGATTTCAATATCGTTATCTCCGAGCGCAATATCAACAATACGCACCGGGCTTCCGGCAATGGCTGCGCGGAACCCCGCTACCATCTCCTTACTACCCCCGGCGTTGTCCGGGCCGGGCATCAACAATACATTGAGAGGTTTTCCGTTGCTCCATTGCACCAGATACCGCCCCGGCTGATAGCCCATCTGAAACCAGGGCACGCCAACGCGGCTTGTTACCTGTGAGTCGTCAATGGCATTCACCAGCTCGATCACTGGCAGACTTTCTACCTGCTTTTGCAATTCGGGAAATGACGTCGTGCTGCTACCGAGCAAAATCGCTTCTGCGCCCCATTGTTTACACTGCTCAATTTGCGCCTGCTGAGTAGCCAACTGACCGTAGCCACCGGCCTCCAGCACTTTTAAATCCACACCATAGCGGCGGGCTGCTTTCTGCATACCATAGTTCAACGATAACCAGTATGAATCCTTCAGACTGGGATAGAGCGCACACAATTTCCATGAGCGTTTGACTTTAAGTGATGTAACAGGCTGCTCCGTAAAATGTTGCGCATCATGCCAGCGCAACAGGTTATCGCCCGCAAAAACGGGTAACACGAAAAAGGGAAGAAGTAACAAAAGCAGTATGCGCATGATAGTCTCATCAATAATAAGGCTTTATGCTAGATGCATTCCACTTTGCGACTCAACCTTTTTCACCTAAAGTGCACCAACTGTGAATTTAACCCTGACCCGAAGACTCTGGATGGGCTTTGCCCTGATGGCGTTGCTAACCCTGACCAGTACTCTGGTGGGATGGTACAACCTGCGTTTTGTCAGCCAGGTAGAAAAAGCCAATACTCAGGCATTGATTCCTACCATGAATATGGCGCGTCAGTTGAGCGAAGCCAGCGCCTGGGAACTTTTCGCCGCGCAGAACCTGACCAGTGCCGATAACGAAAAGATGTGGCAGGCACAGGGGCGAATGCTCACCGCGCAAAGCCTGAAGATTAACGCGTTGTTGCAAGCGTTACGGGAACAAGGTTTCGACACCTCTGCGATTGAACAACAGGAGCAGGAGATCTCCCGTTCGTTACGTCAGCAAGGCGAACTGGTGGGGCAGCGTTTGCAACTGCGCCAGCAACAGCAACAACTCAGTCAGCAAATTG
Organism: Escherichia sp. MOD1-EC5950; assembly: GCF_002965345.1. Taxonomy (NCBI): domain Bacteria; kingdom Pseudomonadati; phylum Pseudomonadota; class Gammaproteobacteria; order Enterobacterales; family Enterobacteriaceae; genus Escherichia; species Escherichia sp. MOD1-EC5950. The sequence continues at coordinate 89,484 of NZ_PTSR01000017.1, read as the reverse complement.
TCGCTGCCGCTGATGCGATCGCACGTATGGCGCAAGGTCAGGCGAATAACGCTGCGACCTCTGCCGGAGCCACTCAAGCCGGGATTTATGATTTGATCGAACGTCATCAACACCAGGCTGCCGAAAGTGCGCTCGATCGGCTGATTGATATCGATCTTGAGTACGTTAACCAAATGAATGAACTGCGTCTCAGCGCCCTGCGGGTGCAGCAAATGGTGATGACTCTGAGGCTGGAGCAGATCCAGAAAGATGCGCCAACGTTGGAAAATCAACTCAATAATGCAGTGAAAATTCTACAACGTCGGCAAATACGCATTGAAGATCCGGGTGTGCGCACACGGGTGGCACAATCCTTAGAAATCATTCATCGTTATAGCGATTTACTGGCGCTTTATCAGCAGGACAATGAAATCAGCAATCGTCTGCAAACTCTCGCCCAAAATAACATCGCCCAGTTCGCACAGTTTAGTAGCGAAGTCAGCCAACTGGTTGACACTATTGAGCAACGCAACCAAAGTGGACTCACTCATCTGGAAAAAGCCAGTGAACGAGGGCAATACAGCTTGCTACTCCTGGGCGTTGTTTCCCTTTGCTCTTTGATTCTGATCCTCTGGCGCGTGGTTTATCGTTCAGTCACGCGCCCACTTGCCGAACAAACGCAGGCACTGCAACGCCTGCTGGACGGCGATATCGACTCCCCTTTCCCGGAAACCGCTGGCGTGCGGGAGCTGGATACCATCGGGCGGCTGATGGATGCTTTTCGCAGTAGTGTTCATGCGCTTAATCGCCACCGCGAACAACTGGCAGCGCAGGTCAAAGCGCGCACTGCCGAATTGCAGGAACTGGTAGTAGAACACCGGCTGGCACGGGCAGAAGCAGAAAAAGCCAGTCAGGCAAAATCGGCGTTTCTGGCGGCAATGAGCCATGAGATCCGCACTCCGCTGTACGGCATTCTCGGCACCGCTCAACTGCTGGCGGATAACCCGGCGCTTAACGCCCAGCGTGATGATTTGCGGGCAATTACCGATTCTGGCGAATCATTGCTGACCATCCTTAACGATATTCTCGATTATTCGGCTATCGAAGCAGGTGGCAAGAATGTCTCGGTCAGCGATGAACCGTATGAACCGCGCCCGCTGCTGGAAAGTACCCTGCAATTAATGAGCGGGCGGGTGAAAGGTCGTCCGATTCGACTGGCAACGGAAATTGCCGACGATGTACCGACCGCGTTAATGGGTGATCCGCGACGTATTCGCCAGGTTATTACCAATTTGTTGAGTAATGCCCTGCGTTTCACTGACGAGGGGCAGATTGTCCTGCGTAGCCGCACTGATGGCGAACAATGGCTGGTCGAAGTGGAAGACAGCGGCTGTGGTATTGATCCCGCGAAACTAGCTGATATCTTCCAGCCATTTGTTCAGGTGAGTGGTAAACGCGGCGGCAGTGGACTGGGGTTGACGATCAGTACCAGCCTGGCCCAGGCGATGGGCGGCGAACTGATCGCCACAAGCACGCCGGGGGTTGGAAGCTGTTTTTGCTTACGGTTACCGTTACGCGTTGCCACCGCGCCAGCACCTAAAATAGTCAATCAGGCGGTGCATCTGGATGGTTTACGCTTGCTGTTAATTGAAGATAACCCGCTAACGCAGCGTATTACCATCGAGATACTGAACGCCAGTGGTGCTCAGGTCACTGCCGTTGGAAATGCCACGCAGGCTTTAGAGACGCTGCAAAATAGTGAATCGTTTGCTGCCGCGCTGGTGGATTTTGATCTGCCGGATATCGACGGCATTACACTTGCCAGGCAACTTTCGCTGCAATATCCGTCGCTGGTTTTGATTGGCTTTAGCGCCCATGTCATCGACGAAACGTTGCGCCAGCGTACCAGTTCGCTATTTCGCGGAATTATCCCTAAACCGGTGCCGCGTGAAGTGCTCGGTCAGTTACTGGCGCACTATCTCCACCAGCAAAAAAATAACGATCAGCCGCTGGATGTATCGCAACTCAATGAAGATGCACAGTTAATGGGAGCGGATAAGATCCACGAATGGCTGACATTATTTAAACAACATACCCTGCCGCTTCTTGATGAAATAGACACTGCTCGCGCCAGACACGACAGCGAGAAAATCAAACGCGCTGCGCACCAGCTAAAAAGTAGTTGCGCCAGTCTGGGAATGCGCAGTGCCAGCCAGTTGTGCGGGCAACTTGAGCGGGAACCATTAGCCGCTCTCCTGCCGCGCGAAGAAATTACACGCAGTATCGCGGCTCTGGAAGAGTGGTTGAATAAGAAAGACCTGAACGCGATTTGAATCAATATCAGCCAGATAAGAAGACTTAGAATAGTAGCATTTAGCATGCAACTTAATGGACTGGCAAAATCATGGCTGAGAAAAAAAGAATCCGCTGGCAGCGGCGGCCAGGCACAACGGGCGGTAAATTACCGTGGAATGACTGGCGCAATGCCACGACCTGGCGTAAAGCGACGCAATTATTACTGCTGGCAATCAATATTTATATTGCCATCACCTTCTGGTATTGGGTGCGCTATTACGAAACGGCAGGTAGTACGCCTTTTATCGCAAGGCCAGGTGGTATTGAAGGCTGGCTCCCTATTGCCGGTCTGATGAATCTGAAATACAGCCTTGAAACAGGCCAGTTACCTTCCGTGCACGCCGCCGCGATGCTGTTGCTGGTCGCTTTTATCATTATCAGCTTGCTGCTGAAAAAAGCCTTTTGTTCGTGGCTATGCCCGGTTGGTACGCTATCTGAGTTAATTGGCGATCTGGGGAAAAAACTGTTTGGTCGGCAATTTACCCTTCCTCTCTGGCTGGATATTCCTCTGCGTGCGGCGAAATATCTGCTGTTGAGTTTTTTTCTCTATATCGCGTTATTCATGCCCGCTCAGGCGATTCACTATTTTATGCTATCGCCCTACAGCGTGGTGATGGATGTTAAAATGCTCGATTTCTTTCGTCATATGGGGACAGCGACGTTAATCAGCGTGATCGTTTTGCTGATTGCCAGCCTGTTTATTCGCCATGCCTGGTGTCGTTATCTCTGCCCGTATGGCGCGTTAATGGGACTGGTTTCGCTATTATCGCCGTTTAAGATTCGTCGCAATGCCGAAAGTTGTATCGACTGCGGCAAATGCGCAAATAATTGTCCGTCACGGATCCCTGTCGATAAATTAATCCAGGTTAGAACGGTGGAATGTACCGGCTGTATGACCTGCATCGAGTCATGCCCGGTCGCCTCAACATTAACTTTTTCGCTGCGAAACCCCGCGATAAATAAAAAAGCTTTTGCGTTATCTGGCTGGCTAATAACACTACTGATATTGGGAATTATGTTCGCGGTGATTGGTTACGCGATGTATGCAGGTGTATGGCAAAGCCCGGTGCCAGAGGAATTGTACCGACGCTTAATTCCACGGGCGGCAATGATTGGTCATTAACAGAGTGACAAGCGGAACATCACCTCGTGCTGGGGTGATGTCCACAAAATCACATTATTTGGATTTTGACGTCATAGCCTTCAAGCCCGGTCATTTTCTCCCGCGCGGTGAAGCGAATTTCAGAGACTTCTTTCCCTGTGCTCTTGTTTAACTCGGTGATTTTTTGCGCAATAAAGTCGGAGATTTCTGTTTCGGCTTGTTTTTTTAGCTCTTCAATATTCACTGTTAACCTCTTCTGGTCTTAAAAGGCAGCAACACGCCAGTAAGGTGTTGGTTCCCTGTTCAGGTAACAAAAGTTATAAGCTATCTGCCTGAAAGATTCAATAATCAGTAGGTTATCGCTCAATATGCATACAGGGATGAGTGCAAACAGAAGATATAAAAAAGGCTCCGCGAGGGAGCCTGATATTATTTTGTGAAATCCAGTGGCGCATGGTCTGTGCGTATTTGTAAAGCAACGTTATCAAAGGTGATCATCGTCGATTTACAGAAAATACACTTAGCTCCCAAAGGATTTCGCTCCGTCACATCGAATGCCGATGTGCGGTACTGTGAACCATGACAACATGGACAGCGGAAATGGAGATGTTGAGTAATAACGGCAACCTTAGAGCGCAACAACGTTCGCTGCCGAGGGACCACGTTGCCCCTGCTCAATAGAAAATTCGACTTTCTGATTTTCATTCAGAGTGCGGAATTCATTGCTCTGGATGGCGGTGAAATGAACGAAGACGTCCTTGCTGCCATCATCAGGAGTGATAAAGCCAAAACCTTTATCTGCGTTAAACCATTTTACTAAACCAGTCATTTTATTAGACATATTTTACTTCCTTCATTTTGAGCCTTTCGGCAAACAGGGCTTTAATACAGAAACTACTTAGTGTTCAGGAGAGAGACTCAAAAGAAGGGGATAATGCCTGATAATGAGAACTGCTTTAGTAAACTACTTTGTATGCTGTCTGTCTTTCAAACCGACGCAGCTATTAACGCATGATACACATAATTAAGCAAATTTATTTTAGCCGTCCGGCGGTCTTAAATATCGCTGGCTTTATTTTTTTAAAACCGTATAGTGCAGCGCAGTATTTTTAGTAAGGAATTTGTTTGTCCCGTAAAATGACAGGAATTGTCAAAACCTTTGATCGCAAAAGCGGCAAAGGATTCATCATCCCCTCCGACGGTCGTAAAGAAGTCCAGGTCCATATTTCCGCATTCAGCCCCCGCGACGCAGAAGTACTTATACCAGGGTTACGCGTAGAGTTTTGCCGCGTTAATGGCCTGCGTGGACCAACAGCGGCAAATGTTTATTTATCCTGATATAAACTGCAGGCCGGAATACGCGCTTCATTCACGATTTGCGTAAAATCCGCCAGTGAACACATGCCCTGCGCGTTTCTTTCTTCACACTCGGCCAACGTCAACTTCACTTCCCCTGGCGGCGTATCAAGCGACAGACGGGCTTTATCACGCATCTGCTGCAAGGTCTGGAATACCAGCGAAACCTGAATCCACTGACTGTTATCACTTAGCCGCCGCCAGCGTTCAAATACCAGTTCACCTCCCGGCGGGGTGTTATCCGGTTGGCCCGGCAGCGTCCAGTTAAGTCCCAGTGCCCCACCTAAATTCGCCAGGTTAGTATCATGCCCGGCAATAAACAGCAGCGAAGTCGGTAGCGTAACACCATAGCTCTGCCTTTGCGGATTATGTGGCGTCAGCGCCGTCAGGAGCAAATCCAACAGGGGCGTGGCACGGCTACGGGCCACTTCTGGGGTACGTTGCAGCAGATAAAACTGCGCATTATGCAGACTCAGCAAGGTGTTCCACTGGTGTGAATCAGTAATTCGTCCCCAACCAGGCTCCGGCATTCCCTGTGCCTGCTGCAGGAGAAATATCTCCGTCAGCATTGATGCCAGACTCACCGCACCGGTTAATGAAACGTTATCGGTACTTACTTTCAGTTCAGACGGCAATACTTGCGTCAATGAACAACTTTCGTCTTGTTTCTCTCGTTTGAGGCACAGACTTGATTGCGGGAAATTAAGCACCCGCTCCAGTTCGTGAAATGCCGTTTGCCGATGATCAGTAAAGTTAGTGATCGAGCCGCCTGCCCTGTTAAGAATAGCTTCTGTCACGTTCGCTTTATCCAGTTGGCAGACACCGGTTTTCAGCGGGTTAAATAGCGGATCGGGACTGGCGGTGTCTGACCGGGTATGTACGGTTATTGCACAATTGGGAGCCAGCCCGGCGGCAAAGGCTTCGCCTGTTTTACGGGTGCGTTCGTCGACATCAGCAATAATCGCCACCTGACCTGGTTTCGGACAGCCATTTTTTGCCAGCAAACCGTCAGTCACCAGACGCTGGCGTTGGTAATGTCCGAGATAAGAGATCAGCTCACCGCCTCGTGGTGTCAGCCAACCCAGTTTCACCGACCAACCTGGCCATGTGTCTGGAGTAATTTCCTGCATGAGTTGCGTAGATTTAGTGGGGGCACGCACGCCATGACGGCTGACAATCACCACACTCTCCAATTTCAGTTCCGGCTCACTCTGAGCGTATGCAGGTAGTGGTGTTAACGGAAGCAGAAGAGAAAAAAAGGGGAGCAATATCGCTTTCATCGCCAGGTTTCCGTTTTTCATGTTTCGCATTATTGCCGGATACGACGCTGACGCGTCTTATCCGGCCTATGTTCGTTGTGCGTCAAATCAACCTTTTAGACGCGGTTCCAGCCACACCAACACCACGGTGGAGAGTGAACACATCAACAAAATGCCGACGAACCACAATAAATACCACATTGTTCATCCCTCCTTAGTACAGCTCATGATCGTGATGGCGGAGAGTTTCAGTTGTCATACGCCCCCACATTTTGTAGTAGCTCCACACAGTGTAGAGCAACACAATAGGCAAAAATATCAGCACAATTACTAACATAATGCTCAACGTCAGTTGACTGGAGGTGCTATCCCACAGCGTCAGGCTGGAGATCGGGCTGATGTTCGAAGGCATAACAAATGGAAACAGCGTGATGCCTGCCGTGAAAATCACGCCAAATTGCATCAATGACGCCAGCAGAAATCCCCAACCGGGGCGACCACGATAAATCGCCATCACCGTCAGCAACGGGCAGAAGAAACCCAGCAGCGGGAAGATCCACAATACCGGCGATTCAACAAAATTATTCATCCAGGCGCCAGGCAATACCGCAACCAGTTTCATTAACGGATTGGATGGACCGTTAACATCCTGAGCGAGCAATACGAAGCCATCAATACCAACCCACAGCCAGTACCCCGCCAGCAAAAAGCAGAGCATCACCAGCAGAGCCGCGCGTTTGGTCGCCAGTTGCGAACGCAGGTGAATAGCACCGACTGTTTTTAGTTGCAGCCAGACGCCCCCTTGCAAAATCACCATTCCAAGACTGAGCAAACCGCACAGTAGAGGGAATGGCGTCAGCAATTGCCAGAAGCTACCGAGGTACTCCACGCGTAATTGCGGCGTGAAAGCAAACGGCACGCCGAGTAACAAATTGCCAAACGCGATACCGAAGACGACCGGCGGTATCAGACTACCGATGACCAGCCCGGCATCCCACATTTTACGCCAGCGTGCATCCGCGATTTTTCCGCGATAATCAAAGGCCAGCGGGCGGAAGAACAGCGAGCACAGCACCAGGATCATCGCCACATAAAATCCAGAAAACGCAGCGGCGTAAACTCTGGGCCAGGCGGCAAATAATGCCCCTCCCGCGAGGATTAACCAGACCTGGTTGCCTTCCCAGTGTGCGCCAACACTGTTAATCATTATCCGGCGTTCATCATCATCACGCGCCACCAGCGGCAGCAGGCAACCGATCCCCATGTCAAATCCGTCGGAGATCATAAAGACCACCAGAATCACGCCAATCAGTAGCCACCAGATGAAGCGCAATGTTTCATAATCAAACATGATTCTCTCCTTTACCCCTGCTGCTGCGTCGGTTGTTCACTCTGCATCGCGCTTGGCCCCAGACGGGCATATTTCTGCATCAGGTAGACTTCAGCGATTAAGAACAGGGTGTAAAGCCCTACTATCATGATCAGTGAAAAAGCCAGTTGTCCTGTAGTTAAGGCAGAGTGCGCGGAGTATGTTGGCAAAATGTCCTGAATCGCCCACGGCTGACGGCCAAACTCGGTCATAAACCACCCTGCTTCAATGGCAATCCACGGCAGCGGCAAACTCCAGAGCACCATTTTCAGCACCCAACGATGCTGGTCGATTTTGCCGCGCAGCGTCTGAACGAGCGCAATCAGCATTACCAGTAACAACAGCGAACCGCAGCCCACCATGATGCGGAAACTCCAGAACACCGGCGCAACTTGTGGAATAGCACCGCGCATAGCCGCCTGATACTGCGCAGGTGTGACATGATTCATATCCGGCGCATAGCGGGAGAGCAACATGCCATAACCGAGATCGTTTTCCAGCTCATGAAATGCTTGCAGTACATGCGGCTCGCGGTTGCCTTGCGAAATCTCCTGCATCAGCAGCCAGGCCATACGCCCGCGTTGCAATCGTGGATAAGTTTCATCCATCAAATTTTTCAACCCTGGTACAGGCTTATCTAATGAGTGAGTGGCGAGGATCCCTAACAGCGCAGGGATTTTGATGGCAAAAGCGTTACGCTCTTGATCCTGTTCCGGCCAGGCAATGAGATGGAACGGCGCAGGTGCCGGTTCGGTTTGCCACTCCCCTTCCATTGCCGCCAGTTTTACCGGCTGAACGCGTGCGACTTCATAAGCAGAACTGTCTCCAAGTTGCAGCGCGCCGATTATCGCCAGTGTGCCAAAGACCGAACCGATAGCAAACGAACGTAAAGCGACATCACGCTCCCGTCCGCGCAGTAAGTACCAGGCGCTGATCGCCATAATGAACATCGCCCCGGTCACATAACCAGCCATCACCGTATGGACAAATTTCACCTGGCTGACGGGGTTAAAGACCAGATCGCTGAAACTGGTCATCTCCATACGCAAGGTGTCGATATCGAAATGCGCGCCGGTCGGAAACTGCATCCACCCATTGGCATTCAAAATCCACAATGCGGAGATATTGGAACCAAATGCCACCAGCCAGGTGACCAGCAGGTGCTGGTATTTATTCAGCCGTTGCCAGCCAAAGAAGAACAGACCGACAAAGGTGGATTCGAGGAAGAAGGCCATTAATGCTTCCATCGCCAACGGTGCGCCAAAAATGTCGCCCACATAGTTGGAATAGAATGACCAGTTAGTACCAAACTGAAACTCCATGGTGAGACCAGTAGCCACGCCGAGAGCGAAGTTGATACCGAAGAGCTTACCCCAGAAGCGCGTCATATCGCGGTAGACTGTTTTGCCGGTGACCACGTAAATGGTTTCCATGATAGCCAGCAAAAAAATCAGCCCCAGGGTAAGGGGCACGAACAAAAAGTGGTATAGCGCGGTCAGTGCAAACTGCCAGCGCGACAAATCAATAACATCCCACATGCGAACTCCTGTAGGCGAAGAGAGGGAAATAACCCTTTAATAGTAGATCTCCCTTTTTATCCTTACAGTTTGTAGGTGGTTGTATTCGCTGATTGCGATATTCATAGGACTGAAAGCGATATTTGCCGCCATTTTCACTGTTGCGCGCTTTCTATAAGCCACTGACACACCTCGCCCAACCGCTGCGCGGAGTCCGCCAAATCTTCCGGCGCTGCCAGCACAACTTCCGGTATCGGGCAGATTTCATAACTCTCAAGTAATGGGCCTTTTAACGTATCCATACAGCGTAAATGCCAGACATGTCGCAAACCGGTGGCGTTGATATAGCTCTCGCCATAGCCAATAGTGCGAATCTGGATATTACCCGGCCCGCACAGCCGCGAGAGAAATAACCTGTCAGCCTCGCTGACAGGCAACTGCGTCAGGTTAATACTATGTGGCTGCGCCTCAGGATTACGCACATGCGCCAGCAATTCATGAGCCAGCGGCAGTCCGTTCATCAGACCATCAATGGGCGGTGGTAGCAGCGAATCTGTCGGCAGCGTATTATGCGTTGCCGCCTGCCATAACGGCAGCGGCGCGCAGCCTGTCTCCAGCCGGTCTTCCAGCAACAGCTCACCGCTACGCCTGCGTACTCGCCACAATCCGCAGAAGATCGCCTCCTGAATTTCACTTTCACTGCCGTCAATATGTTGGATGCGCACTGACACTTCCCCTTCTCCGAGAAGCGTATTGATAAAGTGGCGATCATCAGCATTGAGATTTAACAGATCGACGGCCAGCACCTCGCCTAATGGCGGTACGCGTTGCGTTAGTTGATGCTGTAGATCGTTTAACAGCGTAATCACCCGTGGACTATGAGCACACTGCTCCAGTGCCGCCATGCTCGGTTCATCATTCACCTGACAGGTAATTGGCAGCGGATTCATGCTGAAACTGTCATCATCAGGTTGCGTTCCTGGCCCCAGCAGATGGAAAAAAGTCTCACTCATGAATCACATTCCTGTTTTGATTCGACAAGGCCGCGCATCAGGTTTATCAGCTCTGCCCACGGGTGAATGCCATTCAATACGCCGCGATAATGACCATCAGTAAACACTAATGTGGCTGGAAAACGAAAAACACTAAATCTGTCTCCGATGGCTTCACTTTGCTCAAGATCGGCAATTGCCACCTGCCATGCATAATCTGGAAACTCACGCAGTAGCTCTGCGACCATCACCGGATTATCACTGACTTCAGGAGTACGTTTCGGATCGCTGCTTAACAGCACCACACTATCCGGCGCTTGCATAAGCCACTGATCGAGACGAGGCTCAGTGATCGGCGTCCAGCCACGCGCCAGCATACGTTGCCACAACGCACTAAAAGGTGAGTCGTTAATCATCCCTGCTCCTCCAGCGTCATCCGATACTGACGCAAGCGAACACCTTCGTAATTTTCCATCGACAGACAGTCATAATTGAGACAACGCGATTCCTCCGCCCGTTGCGGCACAACTCCCCACGCCGACAGTTGCACCAGCGCCGCCTGTTCCGCTGCAGGCAGTTGCTCCCGCGCAAGCTCGCTAAGGCTACCGCCGTAGTCGTCGAGCATTGCCGGTTGTAACCCGACGAGGGCAATATGTGTTGGCAGATGTCCGCGGATATCTGCCAGCGCTAATACTTCGGAGAAACTGTTCTGGTGCAGGCTCATTTTCTTCGCACTGAGATATGCCGGAATGCGCTCTCCGGCATATGTTCGTAGTGTTCCGGGTTCCAGCCCGTAATCAATAGCATCGAGAATCAACAGATGGCTGGCGTTTTCAACATACCCCAGCAGGTTCAGCCCCTGAGTACCACCATCGACAATCTCCACGTTTTCGGGCCAGTGATAATGGGCATACAGCCGTTCCGCCACCCGCACACCGAAACCTTCATCGGCCCACAGCAGGTTGCCCAACCCCATTACCACTACACGTTGCTCGCTCATGAACGCTCCTTGTCGCTGCTCATTTTTCCAAATTTGTGGCTACGGTAGCCGTTCACCATCGTGGAGATCACCGTGTCGTCGGACATGATGTCTTCACGCAGCGCCATATAAACATGACCAATCACAAATGCGCCAATCAACCACATGCCCAGCCGATGCCAGCTATGAATGTCCAGCGAGTTGCCGCCCGTCCAGTAGAAAAATTCCACTACATAACGAAACGGCGCAAAAATGGCGTACTGGCTGTGTTCGCTATACAGCGCAAAACCGGTGACGATCATAAAAACAGACATCAGGAAATAGCCGAACATCGCAGCCTGCGCGATGGGGTTATGGCCAATGTCAGCGCTCGGGCGTTTTGCCAGAAACAGATACCAGCGGATTTCGTACCACACGCCCAGCCACCAGCTTTTGCGCCATACCGGCACGATGAAAAGCTCGCGTGAGTAGCGATTGCCGACAAACGCCCAGTAGATCCGCATCAGCAAGACGACGGTAAAAATCATCCCGGCGCTGAAGTGTATTAGCCTGATGTAGCCCATATAGAACAGATACGTCGCCTCACCACTGACTGAAGGCAGCGGCTTGCCGATAAAGTAGCCGGTGACCATCAATACCGCCATGCACAGCACCGTCAGCCAGTGCCATATCCGCACGGGCGCTTCAAAGACATAGTGGCTGATAACGTTGTCGCTTTTCTCTTGCATGATGATTCTCCTTCGCTGTTAGCGCACCTGCACGGAGATCAGTTCGCTACCGTCGTCGCCCAGCACATGCGTTGAACAGGCGAGGCACGGGTCGAAGCTGTGCAGGGTACGCAGGATCTCCAGCGGTTGCTCGGGGATCGCCATTTTGGTGTTCATCAGTGCGGCTTCATAAGCACCAATTTGCCCTTTGGGATCGCGCGGGCTGGCGTTCCAGGTGGTCGGCACCACACACTGGTAGAGATCGATTTTGCCATCGCGAATAGCGGCCCAGTGACCTAAAGCCCCACGCGGTGCTTCAGTAAAGCCGACGCCACGGCACACTTTCGGCCAGGTCGCAGGCTCCCATTTTTCGGTGGAGGCGGTGGCAAGATTGCCGTTTTTCAGGTTGGTCATTAACTTGTTGAAAAAGTACTGTAACTTACTTGCAGCCCACTGAGCTTCATGGGCGCGGCACAGAATGCGGCCTAACGTCGACTGGATGCCAGAAAGCGGCAGGTTCAGCGCCGACATCATCCGATCAACCGACTCAACGGTCGCAGCATCGCCTTTGTGGTAAGCGATTAACGTGCGAGCCAGCGGCCCTACTTCCATCGCGTGACCGCGCCAGCGTGGCGCTTTGATCCACGAGTAGCGCTCCTGTTCATTCAGTTGCTGAATGTTTGTATCGCTACCTTTAACGTCGCCGGGGTTGTACCACGGGTCGGTGATACCATCGAACGGATGACGCCCGACCTGATCGTCGGGATAACGATACCAGGCGTGATCGACAAATTCCTGCACCTGCTGCGGATCAACTAAATCCACTGGCAGTACGTTTTTGAAATCGCCATTGATCACCGCACCGCCAGGCATCAGCAGACTTTTCTCGCCAAAGTCGTTAGCGATATCCGGGAACGCACCGTAGCTGAGGACGCATTTATCAGAAAGGCCAGTGCCGATTTCACTCCACGGTTTGTTGAACTGGCCGATGGCTAAGGCGTCGGGGATCATCACGTTATTAATGAAGTCCGCCGTGCGGGTAATGATCGACTGCACCAGGTTCAGGCGCTCCATATTAACCGCCCCGACCGCACCGCTTTCGTCGATATTTATGGCACAAGGCATCCCGCCGACAATCCAGTTGGGATGCGGGTTTTTACCGCCAAAGACCGCGTGGATTTTGACGATCTCACGCTGGAAATCGAGAGCTTCGAGATAGTGAGCAAAGCCCATCAGGTTGGCTTCTGGTGGCAGTTTGTACTGCGGGTGCCCCCAGTAGCCGTTGCGGAAGATCCCTAACTGCCCGCCTTCGACAAATTTCTTCAGTCGATTTTGCACATCAAAGAAGTAACCAGGGGAAGACTTCGGCCACGAGGAGAGGCTTTGCGCCAGTTCGGAAGTTTTACGCGGGTCGGCTTGCAGCGCGTTAAGTACGTCGATCCAGTCCATTCCGGCGAGCTGATAAAAGTGCACCAGATGGTCGTGGCACCAGAGCGTCGCCAGCATAATGTTGCGAATGATATTGGCGTTATCCGGCACTTTGATGCCAATAGCATCTTCAATGGCGTAAACCGAAGCCAGGGCGTGTACGCCGGTGCAGACGCCGCAGATACGTTCAACAAACGCCCACGCATCACGCGGATCACGGCCTTGCAAAATGATCTCCAGCCCGCGAAACATCGTGCCGCAGGAGACAGCATTGGTGATCACATTCTGATCGTTAATATTCACTTCACAGCGCATATGACCTTCGATGCGCGTGATCGGGTCGACCACCAGGCGACGTCCGGCATTATTGATGGTGTATCCCTGAGTTTCGTACTGAGTGCTCATGCCTGTTTATCCTCGTTGCCTGGCTGTTGTTCGGTCTCTGCTGGTTGCTGGTTATGACGTCTGCGCTGGTCAATCGCGCTGGCGACTGCATGTACGCCAACAGCCGCAGCCACGACGCCAAGCGCGGTTAAGCCCACGGTATCAGCGGTAGAGTGCGTTCCCATCTGCGGAATATCGACCACGCGGCTGTAGAATGAGCCGCGATCCCAGAAACCATTTTCAGAACAGCCCAGGCAACCGTGACCGGACTGGATCGGGAAGGAGACGCCATCATTCCAACGGGTTGAGGAGCAGGCGTTATAGGTGGTTGGCCCTTTACACCCCATTTTGTACAGGCAGTAACCTTTGCGAGCGGCGTCATCGTCCCAACTCTGGACAAACTCACCAGCGTCAAAGTGGGCGCGGCGATAGCATTTATCGTGGATACGTTGACCGTAGAACATCAGTGGACGCCCCATTCTGTCGACATCTGGCAGGCGATCAAACGTCACCATATAAGTAATGATGGCGCTCATCACATCCGGGATCGGCGGGCAACCAGGGACTTTAATGATTGGTTTGTCGGTAATGACTTTATCGATAGGCGTTGCCTGCGTCGGATTGGGGCGAGCGGCTTGTACGCAGCCCCAGGATGCGCAGGTTCCCCAGGCAATAATTGCGCTGGCCCCCGCGGCGGCACGTTTGAGTTTCTCAATAAACGGCCGACCGCTGCTGATACAAAACATCCCCTGCTCGCCCAGCGGCGGGTTACCTTCTACTGCAAGGATATATTTGCCGTTGTATTGCGTGATGATATCTTCAAAGACTTCCTCCGCCTGAGTACCAGCGGCAGCCATTAAGGTATCGTCGTAGTCGAGAGAAATAAGGGAAAGAATGACATCCTTCGCCAGCGGATGAGCAGAACGGATAAAAGATTCGGTGCAGCAGGTACATTCCAGACCGTGGATCCACACTACCGGAATGCGCGGTTTATTCTCCAGCGCCCAGGCAATCTTCGGTGCCATCCCCGCGCCTAATCCCAGCGAGGTGGCAGCCAGACTGCAATATTTAAGAAAACTCCGCCGGGTAACCCCCTGACGTCGCATAGCCTGGTAAAAGGTTTCCTCATTATTCATATCGCACGTCTCTTCTCCTTGCGACACCGACTGAAGTGCCGGGCGCTTTTGGTCGGCAAGCGACGTCCCTGTAGCAAGGTAAACTATCGCTTCACGAGAGAGACAGAAAACGAAAGCTCATCCTTCTGCACTGGCGCACGTCGCCAGAAAGTATTGTTAATAAAGCGTAGTGAACGTTTTGCACAAAACAATACAAAGTGTGTGGATTTATCTTTTAGCGATAAAAATGGATCTTATTTTCCTAAAAGCCTGACGCAGGAAGATTACGAGTGGTTTTTATGGCGACGAAACACCCAAATTGCTGTTATTTCACGCAAACAACACAAATTTGTTTGTTTTTCAGGCAAACAAACAAATTGGGGGTTTACACGACGCATCGGGATGTTTATAGTTCGCGTCATTCCGGAAGTGTGGCCGAGCGGTTGAAGGCACCGGTCTTGAAAACCGGCGACCCGAAAGGGTTCCAGAGTTCGAATCTCTGCGCTTCCGCCAAATAAGATAAGGGGTTAGCTAAATGCTAACCCCTTTTTCTTTTACCTGTCAAAATCACCATGCCGTTATACCATTCCCAATGGTTAAACTCGTCTTTGCTAAATCTGTTCCAGATCAAATGCGTAAAGATGGGTAAAACCTCTGGGTAGCTTTCGGCAATATCATTATGCTGCTTTATTAATTACACCTGTCATAGAGAGTGACTCCATGGATCGTATAGTTAGTTCTTCACATGACCGTACATCACTACTTAGCACCCATAAGGTGCTGCGTAATACCTATTTTCTGCTGAGCCTGACGCTGGCCTTTTCGGCAATTACCGCGACGGCCAGTACGGTTCTGATGCTGCCATCTCCGGGCCTGATTCTGACGTTGGTAGGGATGTATGGTCTGATGTTCCTGACCTATAAAACTGCCAACAAACCAACCGGGATTATCTCCGCGTTCGCCTTTACCGGTTTTCTCGGTTATATCCTCGGCCCGATTCTGAACACTTACCTGTCTGCCGGAATGGGCGACGTAATCGCTATGGCGCTGGGCGGCACAGCATTAGTGTTCTTCTGCTGCTCTGCGTATGTGCTTACCACCCGCAAAGACATGTCTTTCCTCGGCGGTATGCTGATGGCCGGTATTGTGGTGGTGTTGATTGGAATGGTAGCGAATATCTTCCTGCAACTGCCTGCCCTGCATCTGGCAATCAGTGCGGTATTTATTCTGATCTCCTCTGGCGCGATTCTGTTTGAAACCAGCAACATCATTCATGGCGGTGAAACGAACTACATTCGTGCCACGGTGAGTCTGTATGTGTCGCTGTACAACATCTTCGTGAGCCTGTTGAGCATTCTTGGCTTCGCCAGCCGCGATTAATCTCGCCCGATACCACTTACAGAGCCTCGCTTTATGCGGGGCTTTGTTTTTTGCTACACTGCAGCCAGTCTGACTAAGGTAGTAAATGAATATGTTGATCTTCGAAGGTAAAGAGATAGAGACCGATACCGAAGGCTATCTCAAAGAGAGTAGCCTGTGGAGCGAACCTCTGGCAGCCGTGATTGCCGAAAAGGAAGGGATTACGCTGTCGCCTGAACACTGGGAAGTAGTGCGCTTTGTGCGTGACTTCTACCTGGAATTTAATACGTCTCCGGCGATTCGTATGCTGGTAAAAGCGATGGCGAATAAGTTTGGCGAAGAAAAAGGTAACAGCCGCTATCTGTACCGACTGTTCCCGAAAGGCCCGGCAAAGCAAGCCACCAAAATTGCCGGCCTGCCGAAACCCGTGAAATGCATTTAACGGATACGAAAATCCGTTAATTCGCCAGAAGGATGATGCGGTTCGCTAAGCACCCGTTCCACGCGGGCTGAACGCGGACCGCCGCTCTTTAACCACTGCATTAATTTTTCCACCTGCCCTTCATCACCACAGGCAACCACTTCCACGCTGCCATCATCAAGATTTTTTGCGTAGCCGGTTAACCCTAGCCTTTTCGCTTCGTACTGAGTGGTATAACGAAACCCTACCCCCTGAACTCGCCCGTAAACCCAGGCAATTATGCATACTTTCGACATCACCGCTCTCCTTATCCTTAATGGACGCGTTGCAAATCCATGGAAAACTCCGGACAATGACGCCCATTTCTTTGCATCGACAGAATAGTAAATTATGAGTGTACGTTTAGTGTTAGCCAAAGGGCGCGAAAAATCATTACTTCGTCGCCATCCGTGGGTCTTTTCCGGTGCCGTCGCACGTATGGAAGGTAAAGCCAGCCTCGGTGAAACCATCGATATTGTTGATCATCAGGGAAAATGGTTAGCACGCGGCGCTTATTCGCCAGCGTCGCAAATCCGCGCTCGTGTCTGGACGTTTGATCCGTCAGAATCCATCGACATTGCCTTTTTCACCCGCCGCTTACAACAGGCGCAAAAGTGGCGCGACTGGCTGGCGAAAAAAGATGGTCTCGATAGCTATCGTTTAATCGCCGGTGAGTCTGACGGCCTGCCGGGTATTACTATTGATCGTTTCGGCAATTTTCTGGTGCTGCAACTGCTGAGTGCAGGCGCGGAGTATCAGCGCGCAGCATTAATCAGCGCCCTACAAACGCTCTATCCGGAATGCGCGATTTACGATCGTAGCGACGTGGCAGTACGTAAAAAAGAGGGGATGGAGCTGACCCAGGGGCCAGTAACCGGCGAGCTGCCACCTGCCCTGCTGCCTATTGAAGAACATGGCATGAAGCTACTGGTGGACATTCAACACGGGCACAAAACGGGCTACTACCTGGACCAGCGTGACAGTCGCCTGGCAACACGCCGCTATGTAGAAAATAAACGCGTGCTGAACTGCTTCTCTTATACCGGTGGATTCGCAGTATCGGCATTGATGGGCGGTTGTAGCCAGGTGGTCAGTGTCGATACTTCACAGGAAGCACTGGATATCGCACGGAAAAACGTTGAGCTAAACAAACTCGATTTGAGCAAAGCTGAGTTTGTGCGCGATGACGTCTTTAAATTACTGCGCACCTACCGCGATCGCGGTGAAAAATTTGACGTTATCGTGATGGACCCGCCGAAGTTTGTTGAGAACAAAAGTCAGCTAATGGGCGCGTGCCGCGGCTATAAAGACATCAACATGCTGGCAATTCAGTTATTGAATGAGGGCGGTGTTCTTCTGACTTTCTCCTGTTCTGGCCTGATGACCAGCGATTTATTTCAGAAAATCATCGCTGATGCCGCAATTGATGCCGGTCGTGATATACAATTTATAGAGCAGTTCCGTCAGGCGGCCGATCATCCGGTGATCGCTACCTACCCGGAAGGGCTATATCTGAAAGGGTTTGCCTGTCGCGTCATGTAACTTGAAATGTGGAATTCTGTCCTTATATCAAAGGTGAAGATTTCCCGGGAGGTGACTATGATTGCCAGCAAATTCGGTATCGGCCAGCAGGTCCGCCATTCCCTGTTAGGTTATCTCGGAGTGGTCGTGGATATCGACCCGGTTTATTCGCTCTCTGAACCGTCACCTGATGAGCTGGCGGTGAACGATGAGCTTCGCGCCGCTCCGTGGTATCACGTGGTGATGGAGGATGACAACGGCCTACCGGTTCATACCTACCTGGCTGAAGCCCAGCTAAGTAGCGAATTGCAGGATGAACATCCAGAGCAGCCGTCAATGGATGAGCTGGCGCAGACGATCCGCAAGCAACTCCAGGCACCGCGTCTGCGTAACTAATCCCCATAAAATCCCCGGAAGGTTTTTGCCTTCCGGGGATTTTTTTATTTAGCCAGCCCCAGACGAGGGATCTCAATGGCCGGGCAACGATCCATTACCACATTTAACCCAGCTTCCCGCGCCAGTACCGCAGCTTGCTCATTAATCACCCCTAGCTGCATCCATAAGGTTTTCGCACCGATGGCGATAGCTTCCTGCGCTACATCCCACGCAGCTTCTGAATTACGGAAGACATCTACCATATCTACTTTTTCCGGAACTTCCGCCAGAGTACCGTAACCCTGCTGGCCCAGCAGCGTTTTACCGGCGACTTTTGGTGAGACAGGAATGACGTGATAGCCCTGATCAAGCAGATATTTCATTACGCGATAACTTGGACGGTCAGGTTTATCACTTGCCCCTACCAGCGCAATGGTGTGAGTGGACGTTAAAATGGCTGCAATATCGGTTTCTTTCATCATTTCCTCCAGACTATTTACCAAAGTGTACGACAATACCGACATACCAACCATGCAGCTAATACGAATGTATGAGAGCAAAAGATGGAAATATGTCTATATGTTAGTAAGTATGATTAAAGAAAAATTTTGATACATTATTATTCGGGCGGTCATTAGACAGGAGCTATCTATGAAAACCGGCATTTTGACCACCTTGATTGTATTATGTTTGCCGGTGACCGTTTTTGCCACCACGCTGCGGCTGTCCAGCGACGTTGACCTTCTGGTGCTCGACGGCAAGAAAGTTTCCAGTTCTCTGCTGCGCGGCGCGGACAGCATTGAACTGGATAACGGCCCGCATCAATTAGTGTTTCGCGTCGAGAAAACCATCAACCTTTCTGGTAATGAAGAACGTCTGTATATCTCCCCACCTCTGGTCGTCAGTTTTAATACCCAACTTATCAGCCAGGTGAATTTTCGCCTGCCCCGTCTGGAGAATGAACGGGAAGCGACCCATTTTGATGCCACTCCGCGCCTTGAATTGTTAGATGGCGATGCGACGCCGATCCCGGTAAAGCTGGATATTCTGGCGATTACCTCAACCGCAAAAACGATTGATTATGAAGGAGAGGTTGAACGCTATAACAAATCTGCGAAGCGCGCCTCGCTTCCGCAATTTGCCACCATGATGGCAGATGACAGCACACTGCTTTCTGGCGTTTCCGAACTGGATGCGATTCCACCGCAATCTCAGGTGCTCACTGAACAACGGCTGAAGTATTGGTTTAAGCTGGCTGATCCACAAACGCGAAATACCTTCCTGCAATGGGCGGAAAAACAACCATCTTCCTGATATTTTTGTGCCTGCGCGCAGGCTTTTTCGGTCTTTATCTTGCAGCGGTAAGTGCTTACAGTAATCTGTAGGAAAGCTAACTACGGATGTAAATTATGGAACTGACGACTCGCACTTTACCTGCGCGGAAACATATTGCGCTGGTGGCACACGATCACTGCAAACAAACGCTGATGAGCTGGGTGGGGCGGCATCAACCGCTTCTGGAGCAGCACGAGCTTTATGCAACGGGCACCACGGGTAACTTAATTTCCCGCGCAACAGGAATGAACGTTAATGCCATGCTAAGTGGCCCAATGGGCGGTGACCAGCAGGTCGGCGCATTAATTTCTGAAGGGAAAATTGATGTGCTGATTTTCTTCTGGGACCCGTTAAACGCCGTGCCGCACGATCCCGATGTGAAAGCATTGCTACGTCTGGCGACAGTGTGGAACATTCCGGTCGCTACCAACGTAGCAACGGCAGATTTCATCATCCAGTCGCCGCATTTCAACGACGCCGTGGATATTCTGATCCCGGATTATCAGCGTTATCTCGCGGAACGCCTGAAATAATATTGCACAGGTGGCAAATGCCACCTGTTTCTTACGGTTTTCTCGCCACCGGAACATCCAGTTTTTTCAGGACTTCGACAAAGGGAGAAGGATTCTCTTTGTTGAACAATGCCCATACCCGATACCTTGCACGAGTCAGCGCAACGTACATTAACCGCCGTTCTTCGGCGTCAGGGAAATCTTCCACTGGCGGCAATAGCGCCTCTTCCATAATCGACTCACGCGCCGCAGCCGGGAAGCCATCACTCCCCTCCTGCAAACCAACAATGATGACGTAATCCGCCTGTTGCCCTTTGCTGGCATGAATCGTCATAAAGTCAATTTGCAACTTCGGCCAGCGCGTCGCCGCTTTTTCCAGACTGACGGGTTTCAAATGATGGTAACGCGCCAGCACCAGAATGCGCTCTTCCGGTTTGGCATAACCAGACAGTTTATCCAGCAAAGCATCAAGCTGGCTCTCTTCCAGCAGAGTAACGGCTTTTTTGTCGCCATTGGTTAAACTGTTTAGCGGCTTTTTCAGTTGACTGGGGTTTTGCTGGATAAAGCGATTCGCCACCTCCCCGATACGGCTGTTGAAACGATAAGTAGTATCTAAATCACAGCGATCGCCTTCACCGAAGTTTTCATGGAAAGCCGTGGTGAGCGACATTTGCGCCCCGCTGAAGCGGTAAATGGCCTGCCAATCATCGCCAACGGCGAACAACGTCGTCTGACTGTTTTGCTTGCGTAATGCCGCTAACAAAGCGGCGCGCTGCGGTGAGATATCCTGAAACTCATCGACCAGAATATGTTTCCACGGGCTGATAAAGCGGCCTTTCTCAAGGATTACAATGGCCTGATGAATCAAACCGGAAAAATCAACGGCATTTTCTGCCTTCAGTGCGCTTTTCCACGCCTTCAACAAGGGAGCCATCAACTTGATGCGTTTACTGAACAAGTCACGAATTTCCTCGGGCGCGCTGGCAATCATTTCAGCCTGTGCACCACCGTGCATCCGCATCAGGTTTACCCAGCGATCGAGGCGAGATGCGAGACGACGCTGCAATTTTTCATCATCCCAGAAGTTACCTTCTGGCACTGACCACTGCATTTCTTCCGTCAGCCATTGCCGCCAGCCCTTCGCCTGCGCTTTCTTCTCGCTGCATTGCTTGCGCCACTCAGCAATAAAGAGTTCATGACGGGCAGTAGTATCATTTTCCAGGTTGCTGACTGTCGGTACTTTTTTGCTACCTTGCTGAATAATATGCAGCGCCAGTGAATGAAACGTGCGTGCGGTAATGTCTTCAGTATGGAGCCGTTCGCGAATACGCTCATCCATCTCTTCAGCCGCTTTTCGGCCAAACGCCAGCAATAAGATTTGCTCAGGAGACGCTTCGCCGCGCGCCAGCAACCAGCCGGCTCGCGCTACCAGCACGGACGTTTTTCCGCTTCCTGCGCCAGCAAGTACTAATAACGAATGCTCGCCATTGACAACTGCACGAGCCTGCGCCGGATTAAGTGGTGAAGACTCAACCTGACGGAAAAAATCCGCATACTTATTGAGCATGATTTCGGTGTACGCCTGATTATGCTGCAACCGACTGCCTTCAATATCTTTCAGCCAGGCCTGACATTTGTGCCACGCTTCACGACAGTTATCGAATTCGTCTAGCCGGTTGACCGGCAACGGTAACGCCGACAAAGCCTGGCGAATTTGTTGCTGTACGCCAGAAGTTTGCTCCCGCGTCAGCCATTTATTGTCGCCGGTGCGCGTGGCAATCAAATCGAGTTGCTGCTGTAAGACGCCGGCCGCAATTTCGCTCATCTCCTCGCTCCACCGCCGCCAGTGAGCATCAAGATGATGGTGAAAACGCTGTGTCTCAGCCCATTCGGTGCCGTGCAGACGCACTACTTTTTCATCAGGCAACACAAATTCCAGCTCGCCCCACACCAGACCGCGCTTACAGTGAATCGCCAGTAATTGATTGAAAGGAATGAGATATTCGTGACGATCGCCGGAAACTTTTATCCCGGCATTGAGGATCACCGCCCGATCGTAAGGGTGCTGTGCCAGACGCTTGCCAAGAGTTGTCGCTTTCAGTTCCATGTCTCTGTAGATCCACACGATGTTATTTCTTATCAGTGTAACCGTCAGAGAAAACGTGCTCCAGCCCAAAAAAACGTTACAATTGCCGCCCATTACTGAAAACCACAGTAAAGCGAGGTTTTATGCGTACCGTTTTGAACATTCTGAACTTTGTCCTGGGCGGATTCGCCACTACCCTGGCCTGGTTGTTAGCGACCCTTGTCAGTATTGTGCTGATTTTTACCTTACCGCTGACTCGTTCCTGCTGGGAAATCACTAAACTTTCGTTGTTGCCCTACGGCAATGAAGCTATTCATGTCGATGAACTGAATCCGGCGGGTAAAAATGTGTTGCTCAACACGGGCGGCACCGTACTGAATATTTTCTGGCTGATTTTCTTCGGCTGGTGGTTATGCTTAATGCATATTGCTTCTGGTATTGCGCAATGCCTCACCATCATCGGTATTCCTGTCGGCATTGCGAACTTTAAAATTGCCGCTATTGCACTGTGGCCGGTAGGTCGCCGCGTAGTTTCTGTGGAAACAGCTCAAGCTGCGCGTGAAGCGAATGCGCGCCGCCGTTTCGAATAATCTAATTTTATGGCCTTTATGCTAAGCCCTTTGCTCAAACGCTATACCTGGAACAGCGCCTGGCTGTATTACGCCCGCATTTTTATCGCACTTTGCGGTACTACTGCGTTTCCGTGGTGGCTGGGTGATGTAAAACTGACGATTCCGCTGACACTCGGAATGGTTGCGGCGGCATTGACCGATCTCGATGACCGGCTGGCGGGACGTCTGCGTAACCTCATCATTACGCTGTTCTGCTTTTTTATCGCTTCGGCCTCGGTAGAACTGTTGTTCCCGTGGCCCTGGTTGTTTGCCATTGGCTTAACGCTCTCCACCAGCGGCTTCATTTTGCTCGGCGGACTGGGGCAACGCTACGCGACTATCGCTTTTGGCGCGTTGTTGATAGCCATTTACACCATGCTGGGAACATCTCTGTATGAGCACTGGTATCAACAGCCTATGTATCTGCTTGCAGGAGCCGTCTGGTACAACATCCTGACGCTTATCGGCCATCTGCTGTTCCCTGTCCGCCCATTGCAGGACAATCTGGCGCGTTGCTATGAACAACTGGCACGTTATCTGGAACTGAAATCACGCATGTTCGATCCCGATATAGAAGACGAAAGCCAGGCGCCGCTCTACGAACTGGCTCTCGCCAACGGGCAACTAATGGCGACGCTGAACCAGACGAAGCTCTCATTGCTGACTCGCTTACGCGGCGATCGTGGTCAACGGGGAACGCGTCGCACATTACATTACTACTTTGTGGCGCAAGATATCCACGAGCGTGCCAGCTCTTCTCATATTCAATATCAAACGTTGCGGGAACATTTTCGCCACAGCGACGTGCTGTTCCGTTTCCAGCGGCTGATGTCAATGCAGGGACAAGCTTGCCAGCAACTGTCACGCTGTATTTTGCTGCGTCAGCCTTACCAACACGACCCGCATTTTGAACGCGCCTTCACTCACATTGACGCAGCGCTTGAGCGGATGCGCGATAACGGTGCGCCGATTGATTTGCTAAAAACGTTGGGATTTCTGCTGACAAACTTACGCGCCATTGATGCTCAACTGGCGACGATTGAATCAGAGCAAGCTCAGGCGATGCCGCATAACGATACTGAAAGCCAACTTGCCGACGACAGCCCACACGGATTAAGTGATATCTGGCTGCGCCTTAGCCGTAACTTTACGCCGGAATCCGCCCTCTTCCGCCACGCGGTAAGGATGTCACTGGTGTTGTGCGTCGGCTACGCCATCATTCAGATAACCGGGATGCATCACGGTTACTGGATCTTGCTGACCAGCCTGTTTGTTTGCCAGCCAAACTATAACGCCACGCGCCACCGCCTGAAGTTAAGGATTATTGGTACGTTGGTGGGTATTGCGATTGGTATTCCAGTGCTGTGGTTTGTTCCATCACTGGAAGGGCAATTGGTGCTCCTGGTCATTACCGGCGTGCTCTTTTTCGCCTTCCGTAACGTGCAATATGCTCATGCAACGATGTTCATTACGCTGTTGGTGCTGCTGTGCTTCAACCTGCTGGGTGAGGGTTTTGAAGTGGCGCTGCCACGCGTAATCGATACGCTAATCGGGTGTGCCATAGCATGGGCAGCGGTAAGTTACATCTGGCCAGACTGGCGTTTCCGCAATCTGCCCAGGATGCTTGAACGCGCGACCGAGGCCAACTGCCGCTATCTCGATGCCATTCTCGAGCAATATCATCAGGGACGTGATAACCGTCTGGCGTACCGTATTGCCCGCCGCGATGCCCACAACCGCGATGCAGAGCTGGCTTCAGTAGTGTCGAATATGTCCAGCGAACCGAACGTTACACCGCAAATTCGCGAAGACGCGTTCCGGTTACTGTGTCTCAACCATACATTCACCAGCTACATCTCAGCCCTCGGCGCACACCGTGAGCAGTTAACTAATCCTGAAATTCTGGCGTTTCTTGATGATGCTGTTTGCTACGTTGATGACGCGCTACATCATCAACCTGCCGATGAAGAACGTGTCAATCAGGCATTAGCAGACCTGAAACAACGGATGCAGCAACTTGAGCCGCGAGCAGACAGCAAGGAGCCTCTGGTTGTACAACAAATCGGGTTATTGATTGCATTACTGCCAGAAATTGGCCGCCTGCAGCACAGGATTACTCAAGTTCCACAGGAAACTCCTGCTTTGGCGTAATAGAATCAGCCCATTCAGCAAGCTCCTGGCGGCGTGCCACCGGGAGCGCTGCTTCATGAATACCGATAATTGCGCCTTCAAGCATAAACAAGATCTTTTCTGTCACCAGACTATTTTGCTGCCGCAGCCGCAACCAACACATTTTCGCCCCAAGTATACGTAACGCCCGTACATCCTTAATCCCCACTTCCCCGAGAATCGCTTCCAGATGAAAAGACATATTGGGCAAATCTTTCAGTCTTTCCCGGGTATTACGTGTAGTTTTCTCTTTAAGCGCTGCGTCGAGAGAATATTTTGACAGACGTACCAGCTTCAGTTGATTTCGCCATAAACTTTCATCAACCCGATAGTAATTGAGGGTAACGAACCGTCCACACTTTCTATATGTCAGCCAGACTGGCGGATGTTTTACACAGTATTGTGCGCTTTGCTCACAAGCCCGAAGATACAACTCACCATCAGAAACTACCGCAAATACCGTGTCGTCAACGGTCAGACTGTAACTACCAAACAATGATCGGTATTCAATTGTGCCCAACGTTGCCAGGTATTTCTGTGACTTATAGATCCGCTTATAGGAGAGGCTTTTCATAAAATTCCTTTTAAAATCATAATATAAAAGAATGATTCACATTAACGGATCCGTTAAATACGAAAATAGGCAACTTATTCTCAAGGGGCAAGATTAATTTATGTTTTCCAGCCACCAACGACAAAATTTGCGAGGCACTTTCCGAAAATAGGGTTGATCTTTGTTGTCACCGGATGTACTGTATATCCATACAGTAACTCACAGGGCTGGATTGATTATGTACACTTCAGGCTATGCACATCGTTCTTCGTTGTTCTCATCCGCAACAAGCAAAATCGCGCGTGTCTCTACGGAAAACACTACAGCTGGGCTAATTAGTGAAGTTGTCTATCGCGAAGATCAGCCCATGATGACGCAACTCTTGCTTTTGCCATTATTACAACAACTCGGCCAACAATCGCGTTGGCAGTTATGGTTAACGCCACAACAAAAATTGAGTCGTGAATGGGTTCAGGCTGCTGGACTACCTTTAACGAAAGTGATGCAGATCAACCAGCTTTCCCCTTGCCACACAGTGGAATCAATGGTTCGCGCATTACGCACAGGAAATTACAGCGTGGTGATCGGTTGGTTAGCAGATGATCTGACAGAAGAAGAACATGCTGAACTTGTGGATGCCGCCAATGAAGGTAACGCAATGGGGTTCATTATGCGTCCAGTAAGCGCATCCTCTCACGCCACGAGACAACTTTCCGGGTTAAAAATTCACTCTAATTTGTATCATTAAGTAAATTTAGGATTAATCCTGGAACTTTTTTTACCGTCCGGCTGATGATTTCACTCATGGCTCATTTTCCCTGCGGAGGCTTGTCTGAAGCGGTTTCCGCGATTTTATGCTGTAAATTATCGTTAACAAAAAAGGTTAAACGTACCTTATACAAATCTTTTTTTTCATATGCCTGACGGAGTTCACACTTGTAAGTTTTCAACTACGTTGTAGACTTTACATCGCCAGGGGTGCTCGGCATAAGCCGAAGATATCGGTAGAGTTAATATTGAGCAGATCCCCGGTGAAGGATTTAACCGTGTTATCTCGTTGGAGATATTCATGGCGTATTTTGGATGATAACGAGGCGCAAAAAATGAAAAAGACAGCTATCGCGATTGCAGTGGCACTGGCTGGTTTCGCTACCGTAGCGCAGGCCGCTCCGAAAGATAACACCTGGTACACTGGTGCTAAACTGGGCTGGTCCCAGTACCATGACACTGGTTTCATTCCTAACAATGGTCCGACCCACGAAAACCAACTGGGTGCAGGTGCTTTTGGTGGTTACCAGGTTAACCCGTATGTTGGCTTTGAAATGGGTTACGACTGGTTAGGTCGTATGCCGTACAAAGGCGACAACATCAATGGCGCATACAAAGCTCAGGGCGTTCAACTGACCGCTAAACTGGGTTACCCAATCACTGACGATCTGGACATCTACACTCGTCTGGGTGGTATGGTATGGCGTGCGGACACCAAGGCTAACGTACCTGGTGGCGCATCCAATAAAGACCACGACACCGGCGTTTCCCCGGTATTCGCAGGTGGTGTTGAGTACGCGATCACTCCTGAAATCGCTACCCGTCTGGAATACCAGTGGACCAACAACATCGGTGACGCACACACCATCGGCACTCGTCCGGACAACGGCCTGCTGAGCCTGGGTGTTTCCTACCGTTTCGGTCAGGGCGAAGCAGCTCCAGTAGTTGCTCCGGCTCCAGCTCCGGCACCGGAAGTACAGACCAAGCACTTCACTCTGAAGTCTGACGTTCTGTTCAACTTCAACAAAGCAACCCTGAAACCGGAAGGTCAGGCTGCTCTGGATCAGCTGTACAGCCAACTGAGCAACCTGGATCCGAAAGACGGTTCCGTAGTTGTTCTGGGTTACACTGACCGCATCGGTTCTGACGCTTACAACCAGGCTCTGTCCGAGCGTCGTGCTCAGTCCGTCGTTGATTACCTGATCTCTAAAGGTATCCCGTCTGACAAAATCTCTGCACGTGGTATGGGCGAATCCAACCCGGTTACCGGCAACACCTGTGACAACGTGAAACAGCGCGCTGCACTGATCGACTGCCTGGCTCCGGATCGTCGCGTAGAGATCGAAGTTAAAGGTATCAAAGACGTTGTAACTCAGCCGCAGGCTTAAGTTCTCGTCTGATAAAAAACCCCGCTTCACGCGGGGTTTTTTTCGTCTTCAGTAAAGTAAATAATCTTTGCAAGTTATTCCTTACCCAGCAAGGCCTGCAAATCCTGCTTCAAAGAAGACATTTTATTCGCATATTTTTCTTTGTTTTCTGCATCTTCAATTAGCTGGACAATCGTTTCGGAAAGCGTTTTACCGCGACGCTGCGCAAGACCTGCCAGCCGTTGCCAGACAATAAATTCCAGATCAATTGATTTCTTACGTGTGTACTGATGTTCCGCATTAAAATGGCGTTTCCGTCTGGCCCGAATGGTCTGCTTCATGCGATTGACCAGCTCCGGATTCATATGCTTTTCAATCCAGCCATTAACATGCACGGGTTCATTTTCCAGCGATAGCAACACGTCAACGGCTTCCTGGGCGGCACTGGCTTCCAGGTAACGGGTGATTAACTCCCCTTCACGGTGTTTCTTCACCAGATACTTCCATTTCCAACCGCTTTCCAGATTTTCAAGTTGTTGATATTTCATAGCGATCTCAATGTTACCCTGTAACTCTTTACAGAATATCAGTTTTTTAACTGTGTGATGAAAAGAATCTCGCATCCTGTGATGCTTTAGCGTGAATGCCTGGTCTTTTGTCAGCGCTTTCCACGTGTGCTGAAGTGTCGGTTACGGTATAATCGCATCTTTGACAACAGACTAAAAAACATCAACTTTGACCATTACGAAACTTGCATGGCGTGACTTAGTCCCTGATACCGAAAGCTATCAGGAAGTATTTGCACAGCCACATTTGATTGACGAAAACGAGCCTTTATTCAGTGACATTCAACCGCGGCTGCAATTTGCGCTGGAACAGTTACTGCACGCCCGAGCATCATCCTCTTTTATGCTGGCGAAAGCCCCGGAAGAGTCCGAGTATCTGAATTTCATTGCCGATGCCGCAAGCACGCTACAAAGCGATGCAGGCCAACTGATGGGCGGTCACTATGAGATTTCCGGCCACACCATTCGCTTACGTAACGCCGTTAGCGCAAATGATAATTTCGCAACACTAACGCAAGTCGTCATTGCTGACTGGGTGGAAGCGGAACAACTCTTTGGCTGCCTTCGCCAGTTTAATGGCGACATTACCTTGCAACCAGGGCTGGTGCATCAGGCAAATGGCGGTATTTTAATCATCTCCTTGCGTACACTGCTGGCACAACCTCTGCTGTGGATGCGGCTGAAAAATATCGTCAAGCGCGAACGTTTTGACTGGGTAGCGTTTGATGAGTCGCGCCCCCTCCCTGTCTCTGTTCCTTCAATACCGCTGAAGCTTAAAGTCATTCTGGTCGGTGAACGCGAGTCATTGGCTGATTTTCAGGAGATGGAGCCGGAACTGTCTGAGCAGGCTATTTATAGTGAATTTGAAGATACCCTCCAGATTGTCGATGCGGGATCAGTAAGCCAGTGGTGTCGGTGGGTTACGTTTATCGCCCGACATAACCAGTTACCTGCGCCTGGTGCCGATGCCTGGCCTGTGCTTATCCGCGAAGCCACCCGCTACACAGGTGATCAAGAAACTCTGCCGCTTGGACCGCAGTGGATCCTGCGCCAGTGTAAAGAAGTCGCATCCTTATGCGAAGGCGATAGCTTTACCGGCGAGCAGCTAAACTTGATGCTACAACAGCGGGAATGGCGCGAAGGATTCCTTGCCGAACGGATGCAGGATGAGATCCTTCAGGAGCAGATCCTGATCGAAACCGAAGGTGAACGCGTTGGGCAGATTAACGCTCTTTCGGTTATCGAATTTCCGGGCCATCCGCGCGCTTTTGGCGAACCTTCTCGTATTAGCTGTGTTGTGCATATAGGCGACGGCGAATTTACCGATATCGAACGCAAAGCCGAGCTTGGCGGCAACATACACGCTAAAGGGATGATGATCATGCAGGCGTTCCTGATGTCGGAACTGCAGCTCGAGCAACAGATCCCTTTCTCGGCATCACTGACTTTTGAGCAGTCATATAGCGAAGTGGATGGCGATAGCGCCTCAATGGCTGAACTCTGCGCCCTGATAAGCGCCCTTGCCGATGTACCGGTGAATCAGAGTATCGCTATCACAGGTTCGGTGGATCAATTCGGCCGCGCCCAGCCAGTCGGCGGTTTAAATGAGAAAATTGAAGGTTTCTTCGCTATCTGCCAACAGCGTGAGTTAAGTGGTAAACAAGGCGTGATTATCCCTACGGCTAACGTTCGCCATTTGAGTCTTCACAGCGAACTGGTGAAGGCGGTTGAGGAAGGCAAATTCACAATCTGGGCAGTGGACGATGTCACTGATGCACTGCCTTTATTATTAAATCTGATGTGGGATGGCGAAGGACAGACGACGTTGATGCAGACCATACAGGAGCGTATTGCGCAAGCATCGCAACAGGAAGGTCGTCACCGTTTTCCGTGGCCATTACGTTGGCTGAACTGGTTTATTCCGAACTGATCGGACTTGTTCAGCGTACACGTGTTAGCTATCCTGCGTGCTTCAATAAAATAAGGCTTACAGAGAACATGGTAGATAAACGCGAATCCTATACAAAAGAAGACCTTCTTGCCTCTGGTCGCGGTGAACTGTTTGGCGCAAAAGGCCCACAATTGCCAGCGCCGAACATGCTAATGATGGATCGGGTGGTCAAAATGACCGAAACCGGTGGCAACTTCGACAAAGGGTATGTTGAAGCAGAACTGGATATTAACCCGGATCTGTGGTTCTTCGGTTGTCACTTCATCGGTGATCCGGTAATGCCGGGATGTCTGGGCCTGGATGCCATGTGGCAGTTGGTAGGGTTCTACCTGGGCTGGCTGGGCGGCGAAGGTAAAGGCCGCGCACTGGGCGTAGGCGAAGTGAAATTCACTGGTCAGGTTCTACCTACGGCAAAAAAAGTGACCTATCGTATTCACTTTAAACGCATTGTTAACCGTCGCTTGATCATGGGTCTGGCAGACGGCGAAGTACTGGTTGATGGTCGTCTGATCTACACCGCCAGCGATCTGAAAGTTGGTCTGTTCCAGGATACTTCTGCATTCTGATTTAAATCAGGCTGCATATTAAAAGGCGAAACCTCCGCATTGCGGAGGTTTCTTTTTAAAGAGACAGAATCAGGCCATAACTACCCTGTCCGCCATGGCTTCTCGCCAGCCTCCCAGCCATTCTGACCTTTGATTCAGCGTCTGATAGGGACACATTTCTTTTGAGCGTCCGGCGATGCCGGCCTGATAACCACGTTGATGTGCCCGTTCCAGGCGATCTCGTTTTTGTCTCTTCATGCCTCGTTTCCCTCATACTGGTTTCTGGTGGAAAAGAAAACAGTGATTACTAAATGTGCAATCACAGTTAAGCAATACCGCGAATCATAACTGCCGTCAATGCGCAAAATTCACGCCACTGTCATATTTGTGAGCCACACGGACATGTTGGTTGTACAAAAAATGTGAAGAGGAACAAGTTTTTTACTGCGAATTGCACAAAAAAACCGCCTCTGGCAACATGCTGGAGACGGTTATATTTACAAATATTTATAATTAAGGTAGACGCTTTATCTCTTGCGCAATAGCAGCGGCTTCCTGACTCCAGACATTAGCCAGCACTTTGACCATTTCATCGTAACCATCCTGATTTTGTACCCCTTCCAGACGGAACGGCCGTTTGATCAGTTGTCCCTGGTGATTCAATAGCCACTCGCCACTGACAATAACCTTGCCATCATAGCGGCCGTTAAACTCAGTTACGGTTACGTTGAGCGTGTCCTGGGCGCTTCCCAAAGGCTGGGAGGCAACCACCCAACCGGGCAGTTGCGTACTCAGGTTGGCGACCAGGGTGTTGCGCAACTGTTGATCTAGTGGGCTGGCCCACAGGTTGTTGTTGGCAATCACATACTTCACATCGCTGGTTTGATAAACCACGCCATTCCCCGCCAGATAGTCAGGAACTGCGACCTGCTCTACCCATAACAGGCGATTACCCTGGCTGGCGGTACTTTGCGTACCGCTCTGCATAACAGGTAACTGGTAATAGTTTTTATTGATTTCGCCGGAGCTGCATCCGGCCAGCCACAGTGCCGCGATCGTCACTAGCCACTTTTTCATTGTTTCGCCCTCTTCGGCTCTGGATCTTTTTTGTCCTTCGCTTCAAATACCAGCGCGTTGCTCTTCTCATTGAGCGTTTTCAGCACTGGTTGCAATTCACGCAAGACCTGATCAAGACGCTGCATATCCGCCACCATCTTGTTGTAAGCTGCGGAGCCAGGCTGGAAGCCCTGCATACTGCGATTCAGCTCACGCAACGTTGACTGCATATCCGTCGGCAACTGCTGCATCGACTGGCTGGCCAGAATCTTGTTCATACTATCCAGCGTAGTTTGCAGGTTTTTCATCGTGCGCTGGCTTTCCGACAGCGTGCTGGTCGCCTGCTCAATCATCGGATTCAACGGAAGTTTGTTGATCTTATCCAACGCCTCCATCAGACGCTGCTGGATTTGCGCCAGGCCGCCGCTAACGGTCGGGATAATCTGATAACCATTAAACTCTCGGATCCCGGTTATCGCTGGCGTATTCGGGTAGAAATCGAGATCAACATAGAGTGCGCCAGTAACCAGATTTCCGGTTTTCAGCGATCCACGTAAACCACGCTTCAACAACTCTCCGAGATGCTTAACGACATCCGCATTTTCGCCAAGCTGCATTTTCAGTCGTTCCGGTTCAATGCGAATGAGTACCGGAATACGGTAATCATCATTAAATGTCTGACGCATATTCGGCGCAAAGAAAGGCACCTTACTTACTGTACCCAGGCGAATACCACGGAATTCCACTGGTGCGCCAGGCTGCAGGCCGCGTACCGAATCTTTAAAGAACATCAGATAATCAATGTGATCGGTGTACAGCGAATCCTGAATGCTCTTCTGATCGTCATACAAAACGAATGCTGTTTTCGGTGCAACAGGCTGCCCTAAATCCAGCCCTTCAGGCACGTCAAAGCTGACACCGCCGCTGAGTAGCGTTGTCAACGAACCCATCTCCACGCGCATTCCCGCTGACGTGAGATCAACCGCAATGCCACTGTCCTTCCAGAAGCGAACATTGCTGGTCACCAGTCGGTCGTAAGGCGCGTTAACAAAGAGCTGGTAACTAATATTACGTTTTTGGGTATCAAACGTGCTGGTTTCCACCGAGCCAACCCGAAAGCCGCGGAATAACACCGGATCCCCCGGAGAAAGTTGCCCGGCTTTTTTACTGTCGAGTATCACCCGAATCCCTTTCGCATCCGGCGGAGCCAACGGTGGTGAATCAAGCAAATCGTATCTCGTCTGCTTGCCCCCTTTCGCCCCAGGCTGCAGCTCAATATAAACCCCTGACAGCAGAGTCCCCAGGCCGCTAATGCCCTCGCGACCAATCTGCGGTTTTACTACCCAAAAAACGGTATCTTTATGCAGCAGTTTTTCCATACCTGCGTTCAAACGCGCTTTGATTTCAACGTGCGTCAAATCATCAGCCAGTGTGGCGCTTTCAACCACGCCGACATCAACACTACGGCTTTTAATAGTGGTCTTGCCACCTTCTATCCCTTCCGCATTCGCGGTGATCAGGGTCACTTCCGGCCCCTGATGGCTGTAATGATAAAAAAGAACCCACGCTCCTATAAGCGCCGTGACGATAGGAAATATCCACACGGGAGACCAGTTCTTCACTTTCTGGATTTTGGCTTCCCCATTATTAGATTCCATACTGTCAGGACTCCTCATGCTCTGGTTCAGGTTGACGATCCCACGACAAACGCGGGTCAAACGTCATCGCAGAAAACATTGTCATTATGACGACTAAAGCAAACATTAATGCACCCATTGCCGGATAAATACTCATTAAACCTCCCATACGCACCAGCGCCGAGAGCACCGCAATCACGAAAACGTCAATCATTGACCAGCGGCCTACAAACTCAACAACTTCGTAAATCAAATGCATTCTTTCGCTGTCACGCTTGCCGTGTCCTTTGGCATCCCAGCACAACCAGCCAATGGCGATCATTTTTAAGGTCGGAACCATGATACTGGCCAAAAAGATAACCGCAGCGACCGGATAAGAACCTTCGCTCCACAGCAAGATCACCCCGGCGAGAATAGTCGACGGCATCTTTGAACCTAAAAAATCGGTCACCATGATGGGCAAGATATTGGCAGGGAGATACAGCATGATCGACGTAACGAGCAACGCCAGCGTCCATTGCAGACTGTTTTTACGTCGAACATATCCTTTGGTGCTACAGCGTGGGCACACCGGTTCATCGGCAGGAAGGATTGCTGTGCAACAAGAACAGGAGCGCAGCCCCTGGTTAATACCTGTCACCCCCGGTTTCAGCGGCTGATTCAGCGCAGGCATAGGAGCAATATCATCCCATAACCAACGGCGATCGACACACTGAAAGGCACGCAACTGAAGCACGCAGAACAAACACCAGGGAATAAAACTGCTGCCTACGCCAATGCTGCCATAAGCCATCAGTTTAACGAAACTCACCAGTACACCAGCGAGGAAAATCTCCGCCATTCCCCAGGTTTTAAGTTGAAAAAGCACCCGTCCTAAGTGCTCTTTCAGGCGAACTGGCAATTCCGCGCGGTTGACCAATAACAAAATAGTTATCAGGCAAAACGCAGGAACCAGTTGCACAAATAACAGAAAGAAAGTGCCAAGGCTGGCATAGTTTTCGGAAAACAACACGCCAGGAATTTCCAGCAACGTAATTTCGCTGGTTACCCCGGCGACGTTCATTTTCACAAAAGGAAACAGGTTGGACAGCAACAGCATAAACAGTGCAGCCAACGCGTATGCTGTGGGGCGCTGACGTGGGGCATCCCACGCAACAGTTAACGTCGTGCCACACCGGGGACATGCCGCTTTCTGACCATGCTCAAGGTGGGGTAACGCCACCAGCATGTCACACTGCGGGCACAAAATATGCTTCGCGGCATGATGATGTTCGCACATTGGTACTCCTTAATGATGCGCTATTTTACAGATTGCTGACAAAGTATTCGTTTTTCATGCCGGATGCGGCGCGAGCGCCTTTTCCGGCATGATAAATTGTACAAATCCAATAAATTGAGGTTTCCCTCATGCCTGATAAGCGTAGCGCATCAGGCAATTTATCTTTGTCATCAGCCTCTATATCAAACAACTGTTTTGCGATCAGCCACCATTTTTCAACGCTTCAAGATACTCCCAACGCTCAAAAGCTTGTTCCAGCTCCTGCTCAGCAGCAGCCAGATCGGCAAGCACTTTTTGCGTATGTTCATGAGACTGACTGAAGAAGGAGGCATCTGCCACCTGTGCCTGTAAGGCTTCCAGCTTTGCTTCCAGCTCTTCAAGTAATTGCGGGAGCTGTTCCAGTTCGCGCTGCAGTTTATAGCTTAGTTTGCTCGTGCTGCGTTTTACAGTTTCTGCTTTTGGCACAGGCACTTCTTCGGTTTTCTTCACCGCTGGTTGCTTAAGCGCCACATACTGTTCTTGCTGACCGCGAGCGTCGTGATAACCGCCAACATAACGACCGATTTTACCTTCACCTTCAAAGATCCAGCATTCTGTTACGGTGTTATCGACAAACTGACGATCGTGGCTCACCAGCAACACCGTGCCCTGGTAGCTGTCGATGAGTTCTTCAAGCAGTTCCAGCGTTTCGACGTCAAGGTCGTTGGTCGGTTCATCAAGGATCAGTAAGTTACTTGGTTTGAGGAACAGACGCGCCAGCAGCAGACGGTTACGCTCCCCACCAGAAAGTGCACGTACCGGCGTCATCGCCCGTTTCGGATGGAACAGGAAGTCCTGCAAATAGCCCAGCACGTGGCGTGGTTTACCGTTAACCATCACCTCTTGCTTACCTTCTGCCAGGTTATCCATCACCGTTTTATCGGGATCGAGTTCCGCACGATGCTGATCGAAATAAGCCACCTCCAGTTTCGTCCCGACATGGATGCGCCCGCTGTCTGGCTGAAGTTGCCCCAGCATCAGTTTTAACAACGTGGTTTTTCCGCAACCATTCGGGCCAATCAACGCAATTTTGTCGCCACGTTGCACCTGAGCGGAAAAATCTTTCACCAGTTGTTTGCCCTCAACCTGATAGCA
The DNA here is from genome assembly GCF_002965345.1 of Escherichia sp. MOD1-EC5950. NCBI lineage: Bacteria > Pseudomonadati > Pseudomonadota > Gammaproteobacteria > Enterobacterales > Enterobacteriaceae > Escherichia > Escherichia sp. MOD1-EC5950. Next base: position 53,658 of record NZ_PTSR01000017.1, on the reverse strand, counting down.
AACATCTTCTATTTCAAAGACGATTTTACCGGAGCGGCTGGCCTCTTCGACCTGCATCTTCGCTGTGCCCATTACCTCGCGGCGCTGGCTACGTTCACGACGCATCGCTTTCAGGGCACGTACACGACCTTCATTACGGGTACGACGCGCTTTGATCCCCTGACGGATCCACACCTCTTCCTGTGCCAGTTTGCGATCAAACTCAGCATTTTGTAGTTCTTCAACGCGCAGAGCTTCTTCTTTTTCCAGTAAATACTGGTCGTAATTCCCAGGATAGGTCACCAGCTTACCGCGATCGAGGTCGACAATACGCGTCGCCATATTGCGAATAAATGAACGATCGTGGGAGATGAAAATTATCGTCCCGTTGAATGTTTTAAGGAAACCTTCCAACCAGTCGATAGTTTCGATATCCAGATGGTTGGTCGGTTCGTCGAGCAGTAACACGCGCGGATTGCTAACCAGCGCACGTCCTAATGCCGCTTTACGCAACCAACCGCCAGAAAGCGACGACAGCGCAGCATTGGGATCTAATCCCAATTGTGCCAGTACTTCGTTGATGCGGTTTTCCAGTTGCCACAGGTTATGGTGATCAAGCTGTTCCTGAACTTTCGCCAGTTCGTTAAGATTTTTCTCGCTCGGGTCATTCATCACCAGGCGTGAAATATCGTGGTAGCGTTTCAGGTATTCCGCTTGTTCTTCAATACCTTCAGCGACGAAATCATAAACGCTTCCCTCAACGTTACGCGGCGGATCTTGTTGCAGACGAGCAACGATTAAATCTTGCTCGTAAATAATGCGACCGTCATCCAGCCCCTGTTCACGGTTGAGGATCTTCATTAACGTCGATTTGCCCGCGCCATTACGGCCCACCAGACAAACACGTTCGTTATCTTCGATATGCAGCTCTGCATTATCGAGAAGTGGCGCGTCGCTGAACGACAGCCATGCGCCATGCATACTGATTAATGACATTACTATTCCTTTCAGGCTGCGGTAATCAGCCAGCAGTTGTGGATCTGGCGGTTACGGGCAAAATCCTGGGAAAGTGTTTTTTGCGTAATTTCTTGTGCTTTCAGCCCCAGTTTTGCCAGTCCGTCGAGATCCATACGAAAACCGCGTTTGTTGTTTGAGAACATAATCGTCCCCCCTGCGCGCAGCAGACGCTTCAGATCTTTCATCAGCGCCAGATGATCGCGCTGAACATCAAACGCATCTTCCATTCGTTTTGAGTTAGAGAAGGTTGGCGGATCGATAAAGATTAGATCGAACTGCTCATTAGCCTCACGCAGCCACGCCAGGCAATCGGCCTGAATCAGTCGATGCGCACGGCCAGTTAAGCCATTCAGACGCAGGTTGCGTTCTGCCCACTCCAGATACGTACGCGACATATCCACCGTAGTGGTGCTGCGTGCGCCGCCTAATCCCGCATGCACGGTGGCGCTACCGGTATAGGAGAAGAGGTTGAGGAAATCTTTGCCTTTGCTCATTTGACCGAGCATACGGCGTGCGATGCGGTGATCGAGGAACAGACCAGTATCGAGGTAATCCGTCAGATTCACCCATAAGTGAGCGTTGTATTCAGTGACTTCAAGAAACTCACCTTTTTCGCCCAGTTTCTGATACTGATTTTTACCCTTCTGCCGTTCACGGGTTTTCAGCACCAGTTTGTTTGGCGCAATCCCCAATACCGAAATGGTCGCGGCGATAATATCGAACAGGCGCTGACGCGCTTTGTGCGCATCAATCGTTTTCGGCGGCGCATACTCCTGCACCACCACCCAGTCAGCATAGCGGTCAACGGCAACGTTGTATTCTGGCAAATCGGCGTCATACAGGCGATAACATTCAATCCCTTCCTGGCGTGCCCACTTCTCGAACTTTTTCAGGTTTTTACGCAGACGGTTAGCGTAATCTTCCGCCACCATCGCTGGTTTGCTGTCCGGAGTACTTTCGGCAACGTGGTAATTTTTCTGCACGCAGTCCAGCGGTCCGTTTTTCGCTTTGTACTGTTTGTCTGCGCGCAGTTGCAGGCAACTTAACAGATCCGGCGAAGCGCTGAATAAAGAGAGATTCCAGCCACCAAACTGGTTTTTCATGGTTCGACCCAGCAGGCTATGTAGCGCAATCAGCGCCGGTTCGCTGTCCAGACGTTCACCGTATGGCGGGTTGCTCAGTACTGTACCGTACGGCCCTTTTGGCAGCGGATTGGTCAGTTGCGCGACATCTTTCACTTCAAAAGTAATCAGTTCGCCAATACCGGCGAGGCGGGCGTTAGTGCGTGCGCGTTGAATCACCCGCGCATCGCTGTCGGAACCGTAAAAATGAGAGCTGTATTCCGCCAGACCTTTACGGGCACGGGTCTGTGCTTCAGCTTTTACTTCCTGCCAGATGGCTTCGTCGTGCTGCGCCCAGCCGCTAAATCCCCAACGCCCACGGTGCAAGCCCGGTGCGCGATCGGTCGCCAGCATCGCCGCTTCAATCAGCAACGTACCGGAACCACACATCGGATCGAGCAGTGGTGTTCCCGGCTGCCAGCCGGAACGCATTACAATAGCCGCCGCCAGGGTTTCTTTGATTGGCGCAATACCCGCACGATCGCGATAGCCACGCAGATGTAAACCGTCACCGCTTAAGTCGAGAGCAATGCTGGCGGTTTCTTTATTCAGCCAGACGTTAACGCGGATATCCGGCGTATCGCGATCAACATTCGGACGCGGCAGATTCTTACGCGTGAAAGCATCAACGATGGCATCTTTCACTTTCATCGCGCCATACTGGCTGTTACGGATGGTGTCATTCAAGCCGCTGAAGTGAACAGCGAAGGTCGCGCCTGGATTAAACATCTCTGTCCAGTTGATCGCCTGAACACCGAGATAGAGGTCTAAATCGCTGTAAACCTTGCACTCGCTCAGCGGCAACATAATACGCGAGGCCAGGCGGCTCCACATCAGGCTCTGGTAAACAAGCCGCGTGTCGCCCTTGAAATGGACCCCACCCTGAACCACCTGGCATTCAACGGCCCCCAGGTTTTCCAGTTCAGTTTTTAACAGCTCTTCCAGCCCACGGGCCGTACTGGCAAACAGAGAATTCATATCGTCACTTTTACTCTAAGAGCCTACCGCAGTAGGCGTAATTGTTGCAGTCAGTCAGGAGATGGGCAGCGCGGAGAAACCGGTGCGTACACGTAGCACCTAATGATTTCGGGCGCAGCCCAGGGCCGAACTGACAAATAAAATAGCCTATTGGTATAGGCTCTAAGAAAATTGTTGCGCATTATAGCTAATAAGTGCGTCATGTCATAAAGTTGAGGGCTTATTTTCATTTGAGGACCGCTCCGTGGCGACATTAACCCGGCTTTTTATTCATCCTGTTAAATCCATGCGCGGCATTGGTCTGACACACGCTCTTGCAGATATCAGCGGGCTGGCCTTCGATCGAATTTTTATGCTGACAGAACCCGACGGCACATTTATTACCGCCCGTCAGTTTCCACAGATGGTGCGATTTACCCCCTCTCCCGTTCATGACGGTCTGCATCTCACTGCGCCCGATGGCAGCAGCGCGTGGGTACGCTTTGCCGATTTCGCCGTACAGGACGCACCAACGGAAGTGTGGGGCAACCATTTTACTGCACGTATTGCTCCAGCCACGATCAACACATGGTTAAGTGGATTTTTCTCCCGCGAAGTGCAGTTGCGCTGGGTGGGGCCGCAGATGACGCGGCGCGTAAAACGCCACAACACTGTACCCCTGTCATTCGCTGATGGCTATCCGTATCTACTCGCGAATGAATCCTCATTACGTGATGTACAGCAACGCTGTCCGGCAAGCGTCAGAATGGAACAATTCCGCCCCAATCTGGTTGTTTCTGGCGTGCCTGCGTGGGAAGAAGACACCTGGAAAGTGATTCGTATTGGCGATGTGGTGTTCGATGTGGTGAAGCCATGTAGCCGTTGTATTTTCACCACCGTTAGCCCGGAAAAAGGGCAAAAGCATCCGGCTGGCGAACCATTAAAAACGTTGCAATCTTTCCGTACTGCCCAGGATAACGGTGATGTCGATTTCGGTCAGAACCTGATTGCCCGCAACAGCGGTGTTATTCGTGTTGGCGATGAAGTGGAAATTCTGGCAACGGCACCGGCAAAAGCCTACGGCGCAGCCGCAGCGGACGACACTTTCCCAGCGACACAACAAGCGGACGCAAATGTAGATATCGACTGGCAAGGGCAGGCATTTCGCGGTAATAACCAACAGGTATTACTGGAACAATTAGAAAATCAAGGGATTCGTATTCCCTATTCTTGCCGTGCTGGCATCTGCGGAAGTTGTCGTATCCAGCTTCTGGAAGGCGAAGTCACCCCGCTGAAAAAATCAGCTATGAGCGACGACGGAACAATTCTTTGCTGTAGTTGTGTGCCGAAGAGTGCATTGAAACTGAAAGGTTAAACGGCTTGTTCAAGGCTGACGCTGTCATAACTCACGTGCGGTCTCAGCCTGTCATTCATAATTTTGATAGCGTCACCCAGTTGCATGGCGCGCCCGGCGATGACGACGCAAGGCTGTGCCAGCAGGCACAGTGCAGCATTTTCGCCAGATTCAATAACCAGTAAATTGACTTGCTCATTGGTGTCGCTTAACCAGACACAGGCTGCATCACCCGATACTGGTGCCCACATTTCGCCATGAGAAACAAAATGCCAGCTTTTCGGCATTTGCGGTTTGAGGTAACGAATCGCCACCAGCGCATTAAGCACCAGTTCGGCTTTTTGTTCTTTTGATAAGTTAAGGTCGCGGCATTTTTCTTCAAACGTGAAATAGAGCGCGGCGTCATCAACGCAAAATCCCGCAGGAGAAAAAGCATCCGGTGTCAGCATTTTACGAGCAAAACGTGAGCGAAATAGCATACCATTGGCTAAATCAAGCATCATTCGATCATGCTCTTCATCGTAATACCAACGCCAGTTATCATCTGGTTTAATTCGCATATGCCTCTCCTCTACCCTATAAATCTACCGCAACACATTCCATTGTCGCTTTGCTTAATAACCTCAACAAGAAAAGTACAAAATATCTAAATAAGTAACAGGAATGAATATAAAACAACCAGGGCTGAAAATAAAGCCCTGATTATCTTATAAAGAGAAAATGAAAGAAATAATTAGATATGGGTAATGATTTCTTTAATCAGCGGCGGGCCTTTAAAAATAAAACCAGAATAAATTTGCACCAGTGATGCACCCGCAGCAATCTTCTCACGGGCGGCGATGACCGAGTCAATACCACCAACACCAATGATTGGTAAACGGCCGTTTAATTCCTGCGACAAGCGGCGAATAATTTCTGTACTCTTTAATTGTAACGGGCGACCACTTAAACCACCGGTTTGCTCGCAATTTTTCATTCCCTGAACTAAAGAACGATCGAGGGTGGTATTAGTCGCAATAACACCATCAATATTATGGCGAACCAAACTATCGGCCACCTGGATCAACTCCTCTTCAGAAAGATCCGGCGCGATCTTCACTGCAATTGGCACATATTTATGGTGGATCGCCTGTAAATCATTTTGCTTATTTTTAATTGCAGTTAATAAATCATCCAGTGCTTCGCCATATTGTAAAGTGCGTAATCCTGGGGTGTTTGGCGATGAAATATTGATGGCAATATATCCCGCATAGGCGTAGATTTTTTCCATACAAATCAGATAGTCATCTTTACCCTGCTCTACCGGCGTATCTTTATTTTTGCCGATGTTAATTCCCAGAACACCGTCATAATGGGCTTTTTTAACGTTCTCTACGAGATTATCAACGCCGAGGTTATTAAAGCCCATACGGTTGATCAAACCTTCCGCATCCACCAGGCGAAAGAGACGAGGCTTATCGTTTCCTGGCTGTGGACGCGGGGTGACAGTACCGATCTCGATCGATCCAAATCCCATTGCACCTAAAGCGTCAATACACTCCCCGTCTTTATCAAGACCGGCAGCCAGACCAAGCGGGTTTTTAAAGGTCAGTCCCATGCAGTTAACCGGTTTCGCTGGAACGTTCTGCCGAACAAGTGCTTCAAACGGCGTTCCGGTAATGCGGCGTAATTGCTGAAAAGTAAATTCATGAGCGCGCTCAGGATCGAGCTGGAAAAGGGCTTTACGAACGAAGGGGTAGTACATGAACTCTCCTGGATTCCCGGTGTGCAAACCGGGGGCGTATTATGTGCAAGTTCAGCCAAAAAGGGAATTGACCTGCGGCAATAAATAGCAAACGTTTTCTTATTGCGCCTTTTTTATGCTTTTTTTGGCTTTCCTTCACCAGATAAATCATTTCGACTCACCAGCTCCCTCTGTCAGACTGACCCAATTGTTATCAATGTTAACGAAATAAGAACAATTAGTTATAAGGAGAGAGTATGCGTGTCATTACCCTGGCTGGAAGTCCTCGCTTTCCTTCTCGCTCCAGTTCCTTACTGGAATATGCGCGAGAAAAGCTGAATAGCCTGGATGTGGAGGTTTATCACTGGAATCTGCAAAACTTCGCCCCGGAAGATTTGCTCTATGCACGTTTCGACAGCCCGGCTCTGAAAACTTTCACTGCACAACTGCAAGAGGCTGACGGGCTGATTGTCGCGACCCCCGTCTACAAAGCGGCTTATTCCGGGGCGTTAAAAACCCTTCTCGACCTGCTACCTGAACGCGCACTGCAAGGCAAAGTGGTTTTACCACTGGCAACAGGCGGCACAGTGGCTCATCTATTGGCGGTCGATTACGCACTCAAACCGGTACTAAGCGCTTTAAAAGCGCAGGAGATCCTGCATGGTGTGTTTGCCGATGACTCGCAGGTGATTGATTTCCAGCATAAACCGCAATTCACGCCGAATCTGCAATCCCGTCTTGATGTCGCACTCGAAGCCTTCTGGCAGGCGTTGCACCGTCGTGATGTCCAGGTTCCTGATCTTTTCTCTCTACGAGGAAACGCCCATGCGTAACATATTTAAACTGGCGCTGGCGGGATTACTTAGCGTCACTACGCTCGCGGTTGCTGCGGAGTCTTCGCCTGAAGCGTTACGGATAGGTTATCAGAAAGGCAGCATCAGCATGGTGCTGGCAAAAAGCCATCAACTCCTGGAAAAACGCTATCCGCAAACAAAAATTTCATGGGTGGAATTTCCTGCGGGTCCGCAGATGCTGGAAGCACTCAACATCGGCAGTATTGATCTTGGCAGCACGGGCGACATTCCACCTATCTTTGCCCAAGTTGCTGGTGCGGATTTGGTATACGTCGGTGTCGAGCCGCCAAAACCAAAAGCCGAAGTCATTCTGGTGCCAGAAAACAGTCCCATAAAAACCGTGGCTGAACTGAAGGGCCACAAAGTCGCATTTCAGAAAGGTTCCAGTTCGCACAACCTGTTACTACGCGCACTGCAACAGGCCGGGCTTAAATTCACCGATATCCAGCCCACTTACCTGACACCTGCTGATGCCCGCGCGGCCTTCCAGCAAGGTAACGTAGATGCCTGGGCCATCTGGGATCCTTACTACTCTGCTGCATTATTACAGGGTGGTGTGCGGGTATTAAAAGATGGTACTGGTCTGAATCAGACCGGGTCGTTTTATCTGGCGGCCCGCCCCTATGCAGAAAAAAACGGTGCCTTTATTCAGGGCGTACTGGAGACCTTTAGCCAGGCCGATGCGTTAACCCACAGCCAGCGCGAGCAAAGTATCACCTTGCTGGCAAAAACGATGGGCTTACCGGCACCGGTAATAGCCTCTTATCTTGGCCACCGTCCTCCCACCACCATCAAACCAGTGAGTGCCGAGGTTGCCGCTTTACAGCAACATACTGCCGACCTGTTTTATGAAAATCATCTGCTGCCGAAAAAAGTCGATATTCACCAGCGCATCTGGCACCCCACTCAACTGGAAGGAAAACAATTATGAGTCTGAATATATTCTGGTTTTTACCTACGCACGGTGACGGTCATTATCTGGGAACGGAAACAGAGTCTCGTCCGGTTGATCACGGTTATCTGCAACAGATCGCGCAAGCGGCGGATCGTCTTGGCTATACCGGCGTGCTGATCCCTACGGGCCGTTCCTGCGAAGATGCGTGGCTGGTGGCGGCGTCGATGATCCCGGTTACGCAAAGGCTGAAGTTTCTTGTCGCCCTGCGCCCTGGTGTAACGTCACCTACCGTTGCCGCCCGCCAGGCCGCCACGCTCGACCGTCTGTCGAATGGCCGTGCGTTGTTTAACCTGGTAACAGGCAGCGATCCACAAGAACTGGCGGGAGACGGCGTGTTCCTCGACCACAGCGAGCGTTACGCAGCCTCGGCGGAATTTACTCAGGTCTGGCGACGTTTATTGCAGGGAGAAACTGTCGATTTCAACGGTAAGCATATTCATGTGCGCGGGGCAAAACTACTCTTTGCACCGATTCAACAACCGTATCCTCCGCTTTACTTTGGCGGATCGTCAGACGTCGCCCAGGATCTGGCCGCAGAACAAGTTGATCTTTATCTCACCTGGGGCGAGCCGCCAGCACTGGTAAAAGAGAAGATCGAGCAAGTGCGGGCAAAAGCGGCCGCACATGGTCGCAAAATTCGTTTCGGTATTCGCCTCCATGTGATTGTCCGCGAAACCAACGACGAAGCGTGGCAGGCCGCAGAACGGTTAATCTCCCATCTTGATGATGACACCATCGCCAGAGCACAGGCTGCATTTGCCCGCACGGATTCCGTGGGGCAACAGCGAATGGCTGCGTTACATAACGGCAAGCGCGACAACCTGGAGATCAGCCCCAATTTATGGGCAGGCGTTGGTCTGGTACGCGGCGGTGCGGGGACGGCGCTGGTAGGCGATGGTCCGACAGTCGCCGCACGAATCAACGAATACGCCGCGCTTGGCATCGACAGTTTTGTCCTCTCAGGATATCCACATCTGGAAGAAGCGTATCGGGTTGGCGAATTACTGTTCCCACATCTGGATGTTGCCATTCCACAGATTCCCCAACCACAGCCATTGAACCTGCAAGGCGAAGCGGTAGCGAATGAGTTCATCCCACGTAATGTCGCGCAAAGCTAAGGAAGAAAATGATGGCAACGCCAGTGAAGAAGTGGTTATTGCGCGTTGCCCCCTGGTTTTTACCGGTGGGCATCGTGGCGGTGTGGCAACTGGCCTCCTCGGTTGGCTGGCTGTCGACGCGTATTTTGCCCTCTCCGGAAGGAGTGGTGGCCGCGTTCTGGACGCTCTCGGCCAGCGGTGAGCTGTGGCAGCATCTGGCGATCAGCTCCTGGCGGGCGCTGATTGGTTTTTCGATTGGCGGATCGCTGGGGTTGATTCTGGGATTGATTAGCGGCCTGTCGCGCTGGGGAGAACGGTTGCTGGACAGCTCAATTCAAATGTTGCGCAACGTGCCGCATCTGGCGCTGATCCCGCTGGTGATTTTGTGGTTTGGCATTGATGAGTCTGCAAAAATTTTCCTGGTAGCGCTCGGCACGCTGTTCCCCATTTATATCAATACCTGGCACGGCATCCGTAATATCGATCGCGGGCTGGTGGAGATGGCGCGTAGCTATGGCTTATCCGGCTTGCCGCTGTTTGTGCATGTGATCCTGCCTGGTGCCCTGCCCTCAATTATGGTCGGCGTGCGTTTTGCGTTGGGCCTGATGTGGCTGACGCTGATTGTTGCCGAAACCATCTCTGCCAATTCTGGCATTGGTTATCTGGCGATGAATGCGCGGGAGTTTCTGCAAACGGATGTCGTCGTCGTCGCCATTATTCTCTACGCCCTGCTCGGCAAACTTGCTGACATTAGCGCCCAATTGCTAGAGCGTCTCTGGTTGCGCTGGAACCCGGCTTATCATCTGAAGGAGGCCACGGCATGAATACTGCCCGTCTGAACCAGGGTACACCACTGCTACTTAATGCGGTGAGCAAACATTACGCAGAAAATATCGTGCTGAATCAACTGGATTTGCATATTCCGGCAGGTCAGTTTGTGGCTGTTGTTGGTCGTAGCGGCGGCGGTAAAAGTACTCTGCTGCGTCTGCTGGCGGGGCTGGAAACACCAACCGCAGGTGATGTACTGGCGGGTATAACACCGCTGGCCGAGATTCAGGATGATACGCGGATGATGTTTCAGGATGCGCGTCTGCTGCCATGGAAATCGGTGATTGATAACGTTGGGTTAGGTCTTAAAGGCCAATGGCGCGATGCGGCGCATCAGGCACTGGCTGCTGTAGGGCTGGAAAATCGTGCCGGGGAATGGCCTGCCGCACTTTCTGGCGGGCAGAAACAGCGTGTGGCGCTGGCAAGAGCGTTGATTCATCGTCCGGGTTTATTGTTGCTCGATGAACCGCTGGGCGCACTGGACGCCTTAACGCGACTGGAGATGCAGGATTTAATTGTGTCACTTTGGCAGGAGCACGGCTTTACCGTCTTGCTGGTGACGCATGATGTGAGCGAAGCGGTAGCGATGGCTGACCGGGTGCTGTTGATTGAAGAGGGAAAGATTGGCCTGGATTTGACGGTGGATATTCCTCGCCCGCGCCGATTAGGGTCGGTACGGTTAGCGGAACTGGAAGCGGAAGTGTTACAGCGGGTGATGCAGCGAGGGCATTCTGAACAACCAGTTCGGCGTCATGGTTAACATGCCAGATGCGGCGTGAACGCCTTATCAGCCTACAAAACCAACAATTCCAACGGGTTTGTAAGCCTGATAAGACGCGCCAGCGTCGCATCAGGCACTTTTGTATTAAGCCAGTGCTTTGGTGATCTTCTCGTAAAGATCGCCAGAGAGATTATCCAACCCTTTCAATTGTTCCAGCGCCGCACGCATTTTCTCCTGACGTTTGACATCGTAACGTTTCAGGCGAATCAGCGGCTCAATCAAACGTGAAGCCACCTGCGGATTACGGCGGTTCAGATCGGTGAGCATTTCCACCAGGAACTGGTAACCACTGCCATCTTCAGCATGGAACGCTGCCAGGTTGCTGCCTGCAAACGCACCAATCAACGAACGAATACGGTTCGGGTTGCTCATGGTGAATGAGCGATGCTGTAACAGACCACGCACCGTCTCCAGCACATTCGCCGCTGGACTGGTGGCTTGCAGGATAAACCATTTATCCATCACCAGACCGTCCTGATGCCACCTGTCGTCGTACTCCTGCATCAACGCGTCACGGCACGGTAACTGCGCAGCAACCGCCGCCGAAAGTGCCGCCAGCGAATCGGTCATATTGTTCGCTTTATGGAACTGCTTACTCACTAACACGTCAGCCAGATGCGTTTCACCAAAGGCGAGGAAGCGCAGGCAGGCATTACGCAGAGTACGTTTCGCAATGTCTTCATGTTCAACACGATACTCACTCTGGTGATTGGCGTTATAGATAGCCAACAATTCATCCGCCAGTTCAGTCGCCAGTGTACGGGTGAGTGCTTCGCGAACTTCGGCAATGGCAATCGGATCGATGATATCGAATAGTTCCGCCATTTCATTGACAGAAGGCAGTGTCAGGATTTCTGCCGCCAGCGCCGGGTCGATCTTCTCATCGAGCAGCACAGCGCGGAAAGCATCTGCAACATGTGCTGGCAGCGATAACGGCTGCCCTTGTTGATGGCGAGCGACATTCAGTTTGATGTACGTTGCCAGCAGACTTTGCGCCGCATCCCAGCGGGAAAAATCATTGCGCGCATGACGCATCAGGAAGGTCAGTTGCTGATCGCTCCATTTATATTCCAGTTTCACCGGCGCGGAAAATTCACACAGCAGCGCAGGCACCGGCTGGAAGTAGACGTTATCAAAAACAAAAGTCTGTTCCGCCTGGGTGACATTCAGCACTGAATTGACCGGATGACCGTCCTTCTGCAACGGGATTACTTTGCCCTCGTTGTCATACAACTCAATAGCAAACGGAATATGCAGCGGCAGTTTTTCTGCCTGATCTGGCGTAGCTGGCGTGCGCTGACTGATGGTCAGGGTGTACTGCTCAGTTTCTGGATCGTAGTCGTCTTTAACAGTCACAATCGGCGTGCCGGACTGGCTGTACCAACGGCGGAAATGAGAGAGATCGACATTTGACGCATCTTCCATCGCCTGGACGAAATCGTCACAGGTTGCCGCACTGCCATCATGACGCTCGAAATAGAGCTGCATCCCTTTCTGGAAATTTTCTTCGCCCAGCAGGGTGTGGATCATTCGAATCACTTCTGCGCCCTTCTCGTAAACGGTCAGGGTATAGAAGTTGTTCATCTCAATGACCATGTCCGGGCGGATTGGGTGAGCCATTGGGCTGGCGTCTTCCGCAAACTGCAACCCGCGCATGGTGCGCACATTGTTGATGCGATTAACGGCACGGGAACCCAGGTCAGAGCTGAACTCCTGATCGCGGAACACGGTTAAACCTTCTTTCAGGCTAAGCTGGAACCAGTCGCGGCAAGTCACACGGTTACCGGTCCAGTTGTGGAAATATTCATGGCCAATAACGCGTTCAATGTCGAGATAATCTTTGTCGGTAGCGGTGTCGGTGCGCGCCAGTACATATTTGGAGTTAAAGATGTTAAGACCTTTATTCTCCATTGCGCCCATGTTGAAGAAGTCCACGGCAACGATCATATAAATATCAAGGTCATACTCCAGACCAAAGCGCTCTTCATCCCACTTCATGGAATTTTTCAGCGAGGTCATCGCCCACGGCGCGCGGTCAAGGTTGCCGCGATCGACATACAACTCCAGCGCCACTTCACGGCCAGAACGCGTGGTGAAGGTGTCGCGTAGCACATCAAAATCGCCTGCCACCAGCGCAAACAGATAGCACGGTTTCGGGAACGGGTCCTGCCACTGTACCCAGTGACGTCCGTTTTCCAACTCACCTTGCGCAACGCGGTTACCGTTAGAAAGCAGGAACGGGTATTTGGTTTTATCGGCAATAATTTTAGTCGTAAAACGCGCCAGCACGTCCGGGCGATCGAGATAGTACGTAATGTGGCGGAAACCTTCGGCTTCACACTGGGTGCAAAGCGCATCGCCTGACTGGTAAAGCCCTTCCAGTGCAGTGTTGGACGCAGGGCTAATTTCATTAACGATCTTGAGCGTAAAACGCTCCGGTAAATTACTGATGACCAGTGCGCCCTCTTCTTCTTTCCAGGCGGACCACGGCTCATCATTAATATGAATAGAGACCAGTTTAAGATCTTCGCCGTCAAGACGAAGTGGAGCATCTGATGCACCATGACGGACAGCCTGGCTGATCGCGGTAACCACCGTCTTTTGCGCGTCCAGGTCAAAGGTCAAGTCAATATCAGTAATCTGGTAATCCGGCGCACGATAATCGTGACGGTATTTGGCTTGTGGCTGTTGAGTCATAAATAACCTTTAGCATCTTTTATAGAGTCAGGTGTTCAGTCTATTCCTGTTGTATAAATCTCGCTACGCAGAATCTTCATCTTTTCAGGTACAAACGCTTTTATTGCTACATTTTTATAACATACAGAGCGCAACGCCATCGACCATAAACGTGGCATATGGTGTGATCGGGGTTCAATAAATTGCGAAACAAGGTATACTCCAGCAGTTCCTGAAGATGTTTATTGTACTAAACGCTCCCGTACGAGGACGCTACTGCGCACCTATGACACAATTCGCTTCTCCTGTTCTGCACTCGCTGCTGGATACAGATGCTTATAAGTTGCATATGCAGCAAGCCGTGTTTCATCACTATTATGATGTGCATGTCGCGGCGGAGTTTCGTTGCCGAGGTGACGATCTGCTGGGTATTTATGCCGATGCTATTCGTGAACAGGTCCAGGCGATGCAGCGTCTGCGCCTGCAGGATGATGAATATCAATGGCTCTCTGCCCTGCCTTTTTTTAAGGCCGACTACCTCAACTGGTTGCGCGAGTTCCGCTTTAACCCGGAACAGGTCACCGTCACCAACGATAACGGCAAGCTGGATATTCGTTTAAGCGGTCCGTGGCGTGAAGTCATCCTCTGGGAAGTTCCTTTGCTGGCGGTCATCAGTGAACTGGTACATCGCTACCGCTCACCGCAGGCCGACGTTGCGCAAGCCCTTGATACGCTGGAAAGCAAATTAGTCGACTTCTCGGCGTTAACTGCTGATCTCGATATGTCGCGCTTCCATCTGATGGATTTCGGCACCCGCCGACGTTTTTCCCGCGAAGTCCAGGAAACCATCGTTCAACGTTTGCAACAAGAATCTTGGTTCGTTGGCACCAGTAACTACGATCTGGCGCGTCGGCTTTCCCTCACGCCAATGGGAACTCAGGCTCACGAATGGTTCCAGGCGCATCAACAAATCAGCCCGGATCTTGCCAACAGCCAACGTGCCGCACTTGCCGCATGGCTCAATGAATATCCCGATCAACTGGGAATTGCGTTAACCGATTGCATTACTATGGACGCATTCTTGCGTGATTTCGGCGTGGAATTTGCCAGCCGCTATCAGGGGCTGCGTCATGACTCTGGCGACCCGGTAGAATGGGGCGAAAAAGCCATCGCGCATTATGAGAAGCTGGGAATCAACCCTCAGAGCAAAACGCTGGTTTTCTCTGACAATCTGGATTTACGCAAAGCGGTCGAGCTTTATCGCCACTTCTCTTCCCGTGTGCAATTAAGTTTTGGTATAGGTACACGCCTGACCTGCGATATCCCCCAAGTCAAGCCACTGAATATTGTGATTAAGCTGGTGGAGTGTAACGGTAAACCTGTGGCGAAACTTTCTGACAGTCCTGGCAAAACAATCTGCCACGACAAGGCGTTTGTTCGCGCACTTCGTAAAGCGTTCGACCTTCCGCACATTAAAAAAGCCAGTTAATATCATCAGGGAGCCATAACGGCTCCCTTTTTTACCTTTAATTCCGAAATCTTTCGCTGCATCTGCGAATTCTGCTTGTCTGATTGCGGATGCCAGGTAACATAGGTATCCCCCCATTTCACGGGTGGACAAGTGTTTATTTTTTCCGACTATTAACAGAGAGAATATTATGAGCGTTGTGCCTGTAGCCGACGTACTCCAGGGCCGCGTAGCCGTTGACAGCGAAGTCACCGTACGCGGATGGGTACGTACCCGCCGAGATTCAAAAGCTGGCATCTCCTTCCTCGCCGTTTATGACGGTTCCTGCTTTGATCCTGTACAGGCTGTCATCAATAATTCTCTGCCCAATTACAATGAAGACGTACTGCGTCTGACCACCGGTTGCTCGGTCATTGTGACGGGTAAAGTCGTGGCGTCGCCGGGCCAGGGGCAACAATTTGAAATTCAGGCCAGCAATGTTGAAGTCGCTGGTTGGGTTGAAGATCCAGACACTTACCCGATGGCAGCAAAACGCCACAGCATTGAGTATCTGCGTGAAGTCGCTCACCTGCGTCCACGTACCAACCTGATTGGTGCCGTTGCGCGCGTTCGCCACACGCTGGCGCAGGCACTGCATCGATTCTTTAACGAACAAGGTTTCTTCTGGGTTTCTACACCGCTGATCACCGCATCCGATACCGAAGGCGCTGGCGAAATGTTCCGTGTTTCAACACTGGATCTGGAAAACCTGCCACGTAACGATCAGGGCAAAGTTGATTTCGACAAAGATTTCTTCGGTAAAGAGTCGTTCCTGACCGTATCAGGCCAGTTAAACGGCGAGACTTATGCCTGTGCGCTGTCTAAAATTTATACCTTCGGCCCGACTTTCCGTGCAGAAAACTCCAACACCAGCCGTCACCTGGCGGAATTCTGGATGCTGGAGCCGGAAGTCGCGTTTGCTAACCTGAACGATATCGCCGGCCTGGCAGAAGCCATGCTGAAATACGTCTTTAAAGCGGTTCTCGAAGAACGTGCTGACGATATGAAATTCTTCGCTGAACGCGTGGATAAAGATGCAGTTTCACGTCTGGAGCGTTTCATTGAGGCAGACTTCGCGCAGGTGGATTATACCGACGCGGTAACCATCCTCGAAAACTGCGGTAAGAAATTTGAAAACCCGGTTTACTGGGGTGTGGATCTCTCTTCCGAGCATGAACGTTACCTGGCAGAAGAACACTTTAAAGCGCCGGTAGTCGTGAAAAACTATCCGAAAGACATTAAAGCGTTCTACATGCGCCTTAACGAAGACGGTAAAACCGTTGCAGCAATGGACGTTCTGGCTCCGGGTATCGGTGAGATCATTGGTGGTTCCCAGCGTGAAGAGCGTCTGGACGTTCTGGACGAACGTATGCTGGAGATGGGCCTGAATAAAGAAGATTACTGGTGGTATCGCGATCTGCGTCGCTACGGTACTGTTCCACATTCCGGTTTCGGTCTTGGTTTTGAACGCCTGATCGCCTACGTGACTGGCGTTCAAAACGTGCGTGACGTAATTCCGTTCCCACGCACTCCACGTAACGCCAGTTTCTAATTTAACTTTTCCGAGAGCCAGCACCCGCTGGCTCTTTTTTATCCCCTTCTGTCAAGTTATCTGTTTGTTAAGTCAATCAATCTAATTGCAACCCTGCCAAAGCAATCTTCCTGTTACGGAATGTTTCTTTGCAACATTTGCGAACAAAAAATAACCCATAGCCTTATTGCGGATTAGTCATTTCTTATCTGATAGCACAATTTTTATACTTATTATTGGCTTTCTGGATGGCTGAAAGTGTATTAGAGAGAAGTCACAGAGAGAAATCATCAGAAAGAAAATTTCTGTTTAGTTAGATTTAATATAAGTAAATCATATACATATATAAGATCCGCCATAAATATCATTAAATCCTGGTGGAAATATGACGGTGTTCACAAAGTTCCTTAAAATTAATGCTTGGTTACACATTTTTTCTTTTTGTAACTATATCTTTATCTTTGTAGCACTTTCACGGTAGCGAAACGTTAGTTTGAATGGAAAGATGCCTGCAGATACATAAAGACACCAAACTTTCATCAATAGCTCCGTAAATATTTATTGACGAAACTTATTGACGGCAGTGGCAGGTGTCATAAAAAAAACCATGAGGGTAATAAATAATGATGAAGCGCAACATTCTGGCAGTGATCGTCCCTGCTCTGTTAGTAGCAGGAACTGCAAACGCTGCAGAAATCTATAACAAAGATGGCAACAAAGTAGATCTGTACGGTAAAGCTGTCGGTCTGCACTATTTTTCCAAGGGTAACGGTGAAAACAGTTACGGTGGCAATGGCGATATGACCTATGCCCGTCTTGGTTTTAAAGGGGAAACTCAAATCAATTCTGATCTGACCGGTTACGGTCAGTGGGAATACAACTTCCAGGGTAACAACTCTGAGGGTTCTGATGCCCAAAATGGCAACAAAACCCGTCTGGCGTTCGCTGGTCTGAAATTTGCTGATGCTGGCTCAATCGATTACGGTCGTAACTATGGTGTTGTTTATGACGCACTGGGTTACACCGATATGCTGCCGGAATTTGGTGGTGACACTGCATACAGCGATGACTTCTTCGTTGGTCGTGTTGGCGGCGTTGCAACTTACCGTAACTCCAACTTCTTTGGTCTGGTTGACGGCCTGAACTTCGCTGTTCAGTACCTGGGTAAAAACGAACGCGACACCGCACGTCGTTCTAACGGCGACGGTGTTGGCGGCTCCATCAGCTACGAATTCGAAGGCTTTGGTATCGTTGGTGCTTATGGTGCTGCTGACCGTACAAACTTGCAGGAAGCCCAACCTCTCGGCCAGGGTAAAAAAGCTGAACAGTGGGCTACTGGCCTGAAGTACGATGCGAACAACATCTACCTGGCAGCAAACTACGGTGAAACCCGTAACGCTACGCCGATCACCGGCGGCTTTGCTAACAAAACGCAAGATATCCTGTTAGTTGCACAATACCAGTTTGACTTCGGTCTGCGTCCGTCCATCGCTTACACCAAATCTAAAGCGAAAGACGTAGAAGGTGGTATCGGTGATGTTGATCTGGTGAACTATGTTGAAGTGGGCGCAACCTACTACTTCAACAAAAACATGTCTACCTATGTTGACTACATCATCAACCAGATCGATTCTGACAACAAACTGGGCGTAGGTTCTGACGACACAGTTGCTGTGGGTATCGTTTACCAGTTCTAATAGCAGACCTCTTTGTTAAATGCCGAAAAAACAGGACTTTGGTCCTGTTTTTTTTATGCCTTCCAGAGCAATCTCACGTCTTGCAAAAACAGCCGGCGTTTTCATCAGTAATAGTTGGAATTTTGTAAATCTCCCGTTACCCTGATAGCGGACTTCCCTTCTGTAACCATAATGGAACCTCGTCATGTTTGAGAACATTACCGCCGCTCCTGCCGACCCGATTCTGGGCCTGGCCGATCTGTTTCGTGCCGATGAACGTCCCGGCAAAATTAACCTCGGGATTGGTGTCTATAAAGATGAGACGGGCAAAACCCCGGTACTGACCAGCGTTAAAAAGGCTGAACAGTATCTGCTCGAAAATGAAACCACCAAAAACTACCTCGGCATTGACGGTATTCCTGAATTTGGTCGTTGCACCCAGGAACTGCTGTTTGGTAAAGGTAGCGCCCTAATCAACGACAAACGCGCCCGCACAGCTCAGACCCCTGGTGGTACTGGTGCGTTACGCGTGGCTGCCGATTTCCTGGCAAAAAATACCGACGTTAAGCGTGTGTGGGTGAGCAACCCTAGCTGGCCGAACCATAAGAGCGTCTTTAACTCTGCAGGTCTGGAAGTACGTGAATACGCTTATTACGACGCGGAAAAACATACTCTGGACTTCGACGCCCTGATTAACAGTCTGAACGAAGCCCAGGCTGGCGACGTGGTGCTGTTCCACGGTTGCTGCCATAACCCAACCGGCATTGATCCTACACTGGAGCAATGGCAAACGCTGGCGCAGCTTTCCGTTGAGAAAGGCTGGTTACCGCTGTTTGACTTTGCTTACCAGGGTTTTGCTCGCGGTCTGGAAGAAGATGCTGAAGGTCTGCGCGTTTTCGCAGCTCTGCATAAAGAACTGATCGTCGCCAGTTCCTACTCTAAAAACTTTGGTCTGTACAACGAGCGTGTAGGCGCATGTACGCTGGTTGCTGCGGACAGTGAAACCGTGGATCGCGCATTCAGCCAGATGAAAGCGGTGATTCGTGCGAACTATTCTAACCCACCCGCGCACGGAGCTTCGGTTGTTGCCACTATCCTGAGTAATGATGCGTTACGTGCTATCTGGGAACAAGAGCTGACTGATATGCGTCAGCGTATTCAGCGTATGCGTCAATTGTTCGTTAATACGCTGCAGGAAAAAGGCGCAAACCGCGACTTCAGTTTCATTATCAAACAAAACGGCATGTTCTCTTTTAGCGGTCTGACTAAAGAACAGGTACTGCGTCTGCGTGAAGAGTTTGGCGTGTATGCTGTGGCTTCCGGTCGTGTGAACGTAGCCGGGATGACGCCAGACAACATGGCTCCGCTGTGCGAAGCGATTGTGGCTGTGCTGTAAGCATTAAAACCAATGAAGCCCGCTGTGAAAGCGGGCTTTTTTATGCGCCTTTACCAGACGGGAATTTCGTCTTGCAGGAAGGGGTTATGCAACCGTTCATAGCCGAGGGTGGATAACGGCCCGTGCCCTGGAATAAACGTCACATCATCGCCAAGCGGCAGCAGTTTATCTTTGATAGAGGAGATCAGTTGATTATGGTCGCCACGTGGGAAGTCACTGCGCCCTACTCCACCTTTGAAAATGACGTCGCCAGAAATCAGCAGTTTTGACTGATTATCAAAAAAGACCACATGACCCGGTGTATGCCCTGGGCAATGTAACACCTGTAAAGTCACATTCCCTATGCTGATCGTGTCGCCTTCATTCAGCCAACGATCCGGCGTCAGTGGCTGACACTCATCCAGGCCAAACATGCGGCTTTGCGCAGGCAAGCCTTGCAGCCAGAACTCATCTTCCTTTTCCGGACCAAGTACTGGCACGCCGTAATGTTTTGCCAGTTCCGCCGCTGCACCAACGTGATCCAGATGGCCATGTGTCAGTAGGATCTGCATCAGCGTCAGGCCGCTGGCATCAACTTCCTGTTTAATTTTTTCCGCATCACCGCCAGGATCAACCAGTGCTGCCAGGCGAGTTTGTTCACACCAGATCAATGAGCAGTTCTGGGAGAATGCAGTGACCGGAATAATACGATAATTCATACTGCCCCTGTTTCGTTAAGCGATTGCTACCAGTGCCGTGCAGGTCCGGTATCAATATGCACAAAGTTACTACGTGGGTAATATCCTACACCACCTGCGCGCATAGATAACGCGGCTTTGCGAATATTGCTTAACGCGACGCCTTCAATATGGAAATCCATCGCCTGGCCTTTGGTGTGATAGCTTTTCTTCGCTACTCCACGGCTGTGTGCGCGTAATTCATTATTGGTGTCGATAGAACGGTAACCAGAAATTAACTGTACCGGCTTGCGAGTACCTAACAGGCCTTGCAGGCGATACAACTGGTCGAATAATCCTGGATCGATGGACTTTATTTTGTTCGCGCGGAAATCGCGGAAAAAATGGTTTAGTTTTGCCAATTCTTCCTGAATATAGCCTCTGCCATCGAAAAACTCCGCTTTAATTGACTCTCCAGTATGGAGATTGTTGAGTGTCAAAATACGCGGGCGTGGGGTGGAGAGTGTCGCAAACGCAGGGGTCGGCAAGATGGCAGCACCAAGTGCAACGCCACCAAGCGCCAGTAGTTTGCGGCGATTAGCGTCGAATTTGTCCATGGTAATCAAGTCTACAGGTCAATGTTATCGTTTATATGCACTTCTGGCGCACAAGAGTGCACCTTAACCGCCCATAAAGCTAACGTCAAGGTGACTCAACCCCAGCAGTGATGGGGGCTACAAGGAATAGCCCCCAATCATGCCAATTATTACGACAACTGATTTCCCCGAACTACTTCATTTACCTGATTAATTGTTCCGCTTTCGATACAATTTGCGAGCTGGATCGCGCAGGCAGATCATAATTGTAAATATCTGTACGATATTGAGTACGCCCATCTGCGCCGACAAATGCTGTCAGGTAGTAGAGATTAACCGGGATAGACTGACGGATATTGACGTAACGGGTATCTCCCTGCTTCAGAGCATCGGAAATACGCTTGTCATTCCAGCCTGCATCCTGCAACAGCATGTTTGCCAGATCGGATGCCTTATTCACCCTCACACAGCCAGAGCTCAACGCACGCGTATCACGCTTGAACAGATTGTGATTAGGCGTGTCATGTAAGTAGATAGCGTCTGAACTCGGCATATTAAATTTATACCGTCCTAGCGAATTTCGTGGGCCTGGAGCTTGCTGAAAGCGGAACGGTAAATTCGACGCGGTAATCGTCGACCAGTCAACCTGCCACGGGTCAATTGCTTCTTTGCTGTTCCAGCCACGCATCACCGTATAGCCATGGCTTTCCAGATAGCCCGGATCATTACGCACTTTCGGCAGAATATCTTTGCGTGCCAGCGTCGGCGGTACGTTCCACGGCGGATTCACTACCACATTGTTTAAGGCACTGCTCATCATTGGTGTTTTGCGGTCAGGACGGCCGACAATCACCCGCGAGTCCAGCACCTGATTACCGTTCTGGTAATAGACCAAAGAATAGGCCGGTATATTGACCATGATGCCGGTAGAAAGCTCCGCAGGCAGCAAACGTAAACGCTGGATGTTGAGCGCCAACACACCTGCACGCTGTGCAGGTGTCACATTGAGCCAATCACGTGTGGCTGGACCAATAGCACCATCTGCCCCCAATCCTTGCCATGCCTGAAAACGTTTAACCGCTTCAACAAGCTCATTATCGTAGGCGGCACGTACAGTTGGCTTAGGTTTACTAAGAAACTTTGTTTGCTTTTCCGCAGTTTCGACGGCAACGGCAGATGGGCTAACGACTGCATCAGCGGGTGTTTCATCGCCAGGCAGCGTAATTTTCGGCCCACCATCGAGCATACCTGTGCGCTGCAATATTTCGCGCAGTGCTGGTACGTCATTACTCCACTGGCCAGGACGCAACGTTGCTTTACCGGTTAGTTGTGGCCACGGTTTGGTATCACTGAGCAAGGTCAGTAAAGATTCATGCATCGCGGCATATTGCGGATGCTGCGGTGCCAGTCCTGCAACAAACGTTGGCAATTGGCCATTATTTAGCGCCACCTGCCATTGGTTAATGACCGAGAGCGGTGGTGTTGAGAGCGCATAAGGTTTACTGCTGTATAGCCAGCGCGTGCCTTTGACCGGAATGTTAGCAACGAAATGAAGGTAACCCAGCATTGCATCCGACAACACTACGTCACGTGCCAGACCGTTAACACCTGGGTCAGTCAGTAACTCTACCCATTTATTAAACTGCGGCTGAAAACCGGCAATCGCCACTTCCGCCAGTTGCTGCTGGAAAGCTTTAACCGCATCACGGTTTTCCCACATCGGCTGCATATCACGTGCGGCATACAGCAGTTGAAGCTGGTTAAGATAAACCGGCTTATAACCTGCGGGTAATTGAGATTCGATTTGTGTGCGAGC
Source organism: Escherichia sp. MOD1-EC5950 (assembly GCF_002965345.1). Taxonomy (NCBI): domain Bacteria; kingdom Pseudomonadati; phylum Pseudomonadota; class Gammaproteobacteria; order Enterobacterales; family Enterobacteriaceae; genus Escherichia; species Escherichia sp. MOD1-EC5950. Next base: position 31,138 of record NZ_PTSR01000017.1, on the reverse strand, counting down.
GTTTTCCGCCGCACCCTCTGGTAGCGGTTGGATCCCCGCCATAATTGCCGTCGCTTGCGCTTGCGGCAGTACATCTCCCTGTTCGCTGACAGCCACCGGGCTGTCGCCAGGGATTACTTCAGGCTCATCAGCCTGCACACTGAACAGTGGAGCGAATGTTACGGCCAGACAAAAACTTATTGCCGAAAGCCGACGACCACACATCATGTTAAGCAACATCCCTTGCCCCCTGTTTTTATCATACTTTGAATAGCCAGGCTGCTTTTCTCTACTTGCCTGTACAACGCCAATACTCACGAAAGTATGACGAGCAAGCCTGTTACTTATCAGGCTTACCTTCAGTATATAAACGTCGATACGTTTTTACACAACCTAATGTAAAGAAGTTTAAAGAAAAGCGCACCGTAATGCGGCATTTTTTTAGTGCAGAAACGGAGTTTTCGAAAAAAAAGGCGACATCGCTGCCGCCTTAATCTTAACTTGCCTGGGAAGACGCTTCGTCAGTTCCTGGAAGCGTTTCAGGAAGCTGCGGCGCAAAGCCACGCAAACCAACCACATGTACGTGTTCGGTATTCTGGAATACCTTACGCACCAGTTTGTAGGTGGTGCCTTTTTCCGGACTAATATTTTCTGGTGCCGCGATGATGAGCTGCATTTGCAAACGTTCACACAATTCAAACAACGTGGCGATAGAACGGGCATCCAGGCGCGCTGCTTCATCGAGGAACAGCAGACGACAAGGAGAAATATCTTTACCGCGCAGACGACGGGATTCATCTTCCCAGCTCTGTACCACCATCACCAGAATCGACATCCCTGTACCGATGGCCTCACCCGTTGACAACGCGCCTGACTCCGCACGCAGCCATCCATCGGAACCACGGTTAACTTCAACTTCCATCTCCAGGTAGTTGCGATAATCCAGCAGCTCTTCACCAATGGTCTGCGGCGTGCGCTGCCCCATATCAATTTGCGGGTTAAGGCGCTGATACAGTTTCGCCAGCGCTTCCGAGAAGGTCAGACGGTTGCTGTTAAACAAATCCTGATGTTGTTCATGCTGTTCAGAAAGCACATCCAGCAACATGGCGTGCGTTTCACGCACATTCACGTTCAGACGTACGCTGTTCACCTGGCCGAACGACACGTTCTGCAAGCCCTGGTTGAGCATACGGATACGGTTCTGTTCGCGCTGAATGGTTTTGCGAATAATGTTCGACACACTGCGGGAACTGATCGCCAGTTTCTGCTCACGGGAGGTTAATTCTTCGGTCAGACGGCTAAGTTCGATCTCCATCTGCTCGATAGCTTCTACCGGATCATCGGTACGAATAATATCCTGGCGAATTCGTTCGCGCAGATGCTGGTAAACCGCCACGAAGAACTGGATTTTACGTTCCGGACGTTTTGGATCTTCCGACATACGCAGCACGTCGCGTAGATGTTCGTTATCCGCTACTGCCAGACGCAGCGCACCTAACGCCTTATCCGACATGGAACGCAAATCATCAGCAGAAAGATAAGCCAGCTCGCGACGGTGCAAGCGGCGTTCGACGCCGTTGTCTTTCACCATGCGCATTACCGCGCACCAGCCCGCTTTGGCGGTCACCACCTGCTCGCGCATCTCGTGATAATCACGCTCCAGCTTGCGCAGTTTACGGGTCAGGTTGTCCATCTCCGCTTCGCAGAAGGTGAGCGCTTTTTCCAGTTGGTTGCGACGGGAACGGTTATTACTGAGTTGCGCATGTAGCTCGTCACGGCGAATACGCGCGCGCTCTTCTGCGCCGCTATCGGCACGCACACCGATATCCTGCAATTCGCGTTGCAGATCGTTAAGCAGTTCTTTTTTAGTGTCATAAGAACTTTTCAGCGATGCCAGCACCTGATTGTACTGGTTCAACTGTGTAGCATGACCACGCAGTGCTTCACGAGCACGGGTACGCTCTGCTTCCGCATGTTCCAGACGTTCACGCAATTTTTCGTTGAGATCGCTGTTACCACTGAGCATTTCTGCCGAGTCGGAGTAGCTAAAGTGTGCGCGACGCTGCACCACTTCCGTCAGGGCAAATGCCTGCTGACGGGCATCGCGCTGCATCTGCTGGGAGTATGCGTAATCTTCTTTTAACTGTTCAAACTGTTCCGGATCGCTTTGCAACACTGAAACGATTGGCTCCAGTTTCGCCAGTTGATTACCGAACTGCTGAACAAAACGCGCCGCTTCCTGGGCTTCATCCAGACGTTCGCGGATTTCATCGACGCGATCTGCCAACGTATCGTCAGTCAACAGGTTAAGGCGTGGCAGGATGCGGTTAAGCGCTGTCACGCCCTCTTTCGCCTGCTCAAACTGAATGCGTTGCTGCTGGTTATCATTTTCATGATTACTCAACGCCCGCTCCAGTTCGACGCGGCGGCTGTTCAGTTGACGGATTTCAGCTTCCGGATCGGACTCAAATGCCACCGCCAGATGGCTGCCGATAAAGCGACTGAAAGCCTGATGCAGGCGCTGAGTTTTCTGTACATCAAAGGAGAGCGTGGCGAAGCGTTCGGAAAGCACTTCACGTTCGGCATGAAGGCTTTCAATACGGCTTTCGCGCGCCGCACGACCAAACAACGGCACTTCAGGGAAGCGCGAATAACGCCACTGACGGTCGGCAATTTTCACCACCACCGCTTTTTCCAGTTCATCAACGCTGAACACGCTGTCATCGAATGACTGCGGATCACCTTCGATCAGATAGAGATCTTCCGGGCAATCGGTTAAACCTTCCAGTTGTTCGGCAATCTGCGACAGATCGGGCACTACGATGGCGTGACGAGAGGGGCCATACAGCGCCGAGAAGTACGGCGCATCTTCCAGGCTAACGTCGTCATAAATTTCTGACAACAGCACGCCGCCAAAACGTTCCGCCAGCGCATTCAGGCGCTGATCTTCAGAGCCCCCCGGCTGACTTAAACGCTCGATCTCTTCGACAACGGCGTTTTTGCGCGCGCCCACTTCGTCACGTTCAACAATCGCCTCGCGCTCGCGCTCCAGCAACTGTTGCATGTATTCAGTGACATCCTGACTGGAGGTGAACTCTTCACCGCACTGCTCGCTCAACTGATTGAGGCTGTTTTGCGCAGCCAACCAAACCGGCGCACGCTGCATCAGACTCTGAATGCGTGATTGCAGTTGTTCCTGTTCCTGACGCAGCGCCATGCGCTCTTCACGGGCATTAGACACGCTGTCAGAAAGGGAGGCAATGCGTGCTTCCAGTTCCTGATGCAGGGCTTCCAGTTCATCGATATCAAAGTTCTTGCCCTGGCGTTTGCAGAAATCCGCCAGCAGGCGCTCGGCTTCCTGTTGCTCACGCAGGCGCTGTTCCAGTTCGCTTAAGCGCATCCGCAGCGGCTGAACCTGTTCTGCAAGGTGACGTTGTTCGACCCCTTCGCGCAGCAGTTCACGAGCAACATCCCACGCTTCGTTACGCGCCAGCGGACCGTTAATGGCTGCGACTAACTGATAAGCCTGCTCAAACTGGCTATGCGCGGTTTGTGCCATGCTCATTTTCTGCTCAAGAGAGAGCATTTTTTCGGTGGCTTCCAGCTCTTTCGCCTGGAAGGTTTCCAGCCACTCGGCGGCGCTGTCGGCAGTTAAGTCCGGCAGATGACACAGTTCTTTAGCGCGGTTAAGTGCAGTAATCGCCTGGTTGTACTGGATCGCGCGCGTTTGCTGGACGTCCAGTGCCTGCTGGTAGTCAGCAAGCTGGTTTTTCAGCTCGTCCACTTCCAGTTCGGCGGCTTCCGCGCGCGCTTCATTCTCTTCCTGACGTTCGATGGCCTCTGCCACCACTTCGTTTTGCTCTTCGAGACGGATCTGCAATTCATCGAGATCCGCTTCGTAACGTTCGATCTTTTCCTGCTGACGCAGTGCGGTTTGCACGAGGTTCAGGTGATCGCTGGCTGCCTGATAATCTGCTTCCAGATCGCCTTCCGCACCGTTGTGCTCTGCCAGTTCACGCGCCATATCGACGTGTTTGTACTGCTCCGCCGCTAGTTGCTGACGAGAAGTGTGTAGCTCACGACGAAACTCTAGTGCCTTATCCAGATGAACGCGACGTTCGTTGGCGTGACGCATATAGTCCGCCGCCACATAGTTGGTGGCTTCACTGATCAAATGCTTAAACAGGTCGCGATCGGACTGCGTTACACGAATCGCTTCCAGCGTCATGCGGTTTTCACGCAGCGCTGCTTCCATATCCTGGAACGCTTTACGCACGCCGCTGTTTTCTGGCAGCAGGTAGTCACGCAGAGAACGGGTAATGGCACTGGAAATACCGCCGTACAGTGAGGCTTCGATCAGACGATAGAATTTACTACGATCAGACGCCGAGCGCAGACGACGCGCAATGATGCCCAGATCGAACATCAGTGAATGGTAATCGGTGATGGAATTGAACTGCTTAAACTGCACGCCTTCCATCGCTTCGAGCTTCTCTTTCAGCTCATTAAGCGGCAGCACGCGCGCCTGGCGTTCGTTCAGGGTTTCTGTCACCAGTTGCGTCGGCAGCACCGACATCGGTAGCCCCTGAATCGCAAACGGTTTGATATCCACTTTACGATCGCGCCCGGCAACCTGTTGCAGACGCACACCGACCACCACGCGCTGATGGCGCGAGTTGATGGTGTCGAGCATCGAATAACAGACGCCCGCTTTTAGCTTACCGTGCAAACCTTTATCGCGCGAACCACTGGTGGCCCCGGCTTCCGTGGTGTTACGGAAGTGCAGCAGGGTCAGGTCAGGAATAAGCGCCGTAACAAACGCCGCCATAGTGGTGGATTTACCTGCACCGTTACCGCCGGAAAGCGTTGTGACCAGCTCATCGAGGTCAAAGGTACGGGCAAAAAAGCCGTTCCAGTTAATCAGCGTCAGTGAGCGAAATTTACCGCGTTCAATCATTATTCTTCCTCTCCGCTATCTGGCTGATTCTCTTCGGTTTCGTCGTTGAGTTGCAGGTGATTTTCCAGAGACATTGCTTCACCATCGCGAATCAGGCGACGTTGGGCTTCGCGCGGATCGTCACCAGCACGCACATCCGCACCAAAACGGAACACCGATTCTGTAATGCGGAACTTGCTGCTGTCGTGGCCCATAAACCACACCATGCCCAAACGACGCAGACGATTTAGCGAAGAACGTACTTTTTCCTGCAACTTCTGGCGGTCAACGTCTGAACCGGTAGAACGGTTGTTTACCAGTTTCAGCAGTTTCGCTTCGTCAGCCAGGGTGAGCAGTTCGTCATACAGTTCCTGCTGAGTAAAGATCCCCTCGTTCGCCAGCCGTTCCGGGCTGAGATAGAGATAACAGAGGATTTTCCCAACCATCATATCCAGTTCGGACAACACGGAACGAGGGATCAACGTGGTGGAACGTGGACGCAAATAGAAGAAACCTTCCGGCGCGCGAATAAGCTCAACGTTATAACGCGCGTAAAACTCTTCCAGGTATTCCTGAAAATCCATCAGGAATGCATGGTTGTCCAGTTCGTCAAGACCGATATGGCGACCTGAACGTAAGGCGCTATCCAGCGCCGGAAATAACGGATTCGCCAGCGCTTGCGCCAGCTTAACCGGCATCACTTGTTCAATATTTGTCGATGACATGCGCCTGTACCTTGGCTCCGTAATCATTAATCGGCTGCCATTTCGCTGGCAGTCCGGTGAAGTCTGCTTGCGCTACGCCGAGGCGTACCGCCTGATCAATAACAATGCGCGCAACATCAAAGTGACGCGCACGCGGATACTGCGCCAGATATTCGCGTACCACCAGACCAAGATCCAGCGGTACTTGTCTGGTTTTATAGACGGCGAGCTGCTCTTCGATGATTGCCGCCAGTTGTTCGCGGATCTCGTTAAACTCTTCGTACTCTAAATCTGGCGGAAGTTCCCCGGTCACTTCTTCGTCACGCAGTGCCATCTCTTCGTCACGCATATCCAGCAGACGATCGGCATTGGCGTAAGTCAGCGCCCACGGGTCATCAAAATAGGTTTGTACCGACTGACGTAATCGCTGGGCAAAGACACGGTTTTTATCCATATCGATCGCGGTACGGATAAATTTATGTACGTGGCGGTCATAACCGATCCATAAATCGATGGATTGCTGACCCCAACTGATAATACGATCGAGTTTGCTTTGCAGGTCGTACACCAGACGATCGACAAAATGCAGATCGTCATGGGTCATGGTCGCATCCTGGATGCGCAACAGGTTAGCCTGTAATTTGTCGCCCGCCGCTTCCAGCGTATCTTGCAATTCACGCAGCGTACCAGAGGTTTCCGAAAGCAACATTTCACAGCTTGAGATCGCCGCCCGCCAGTCTTTATTCAGTAACTGGGCGATATCGTCTTTCACCTGTTGCTGCTGTTCGTCCATCAGACGTTGCGTCAGGTCGATACTGTCGAAAATTTCTGCTACCGAGTATTTCAGCGGCGCATAGACGTTACGGTGCCAGTGAAACTCATCGCCGCCCTCTTCTGCCGCATCCGCCGCACGCTTCAGTTCGCCTGCAACGATCGACAATTGCATAGAAAGACGCAGCGTAGAAAACTCGCGCTGACGGATGTAGTAATCAGTAATGCCGATGCCGAGCGGCGTCAGACGGTAAATGGCGTTCCCTTCCGCCTGTTCGCTTGTAAAGCGGTTCAGCAGACGTTGACGCACCATATCGTTGATCGCGTTGTTGGCGCGCACGCCGATGGTTTCGCTGGTTTGCTCAAACGCATCACTCACGTGGCGGAATGCATCCACCAGCTCACCTTCACTCATCTCGCCGTCCAGACGCTCGCCGTTCAGCGTGGCCACCGCCAGCAGAAAAGAGAGACGGTCTACCGGCAGCGAGATGGAGAAGTCGTTTTTTCTGGCCCAGGCAACCAGTTCGGGGACTGTCTGGGAAAATTCACTCATACTTTATCCTTGCTCTGCGGTTTGCGCGCGGTGACATGAATATAACGCCCCAGGCTAATGTAAGGTTCCTGACGGCAATAACGCGTTTCTAATTCAAGTAATGCTTCGTAGCAATCGCGCTGTTGGTGCTTTTCACGCAGATAATCATGAAACACGCGAACGCCGGTCTTGCCGGTAATTTGCCAGCCAGCTTCTTCCAGCCACTGATATACCTGCGCCGGATCGCGCGGAGAGTCTGGCGAAAGCGTCCGTTTTTTCTTTTTCGGCATTCCCGCCTGCACGTAATCAAAATTCCCTGCAACCATGTTGTGCATCAGCAAACCGTGCGCATTGTAGAACATTAACGACAACATGCCTCCTGGGCGCAACACTGACCACAGAGTCTGTAACACGCTACGGGGGTCCGCGACCCACTCCAGCACCGCATGGAACAATATCAGATCAACGGGCGTTTCCAAATGCGAAGCAACATCCTGAGCAGCGCAATGTATAAATTGCATGTTGCCGCTCACACCTTTTGCTTCTGCCGCCTGCTTTGCGCGGTCGATCATCTGCGCAGAAAGATCGCATAAAATGACCTGATGCCCACGCCCGGCCATTTTGATCGCCGTCTGCCCTTCACCACCGCCAGCATCCAGCACTCGCAATTTTTGCGAGCCTATTTCCGCCAGCACACGATCGAGATCCTGCCACAGAATAGCCTGTCGAAGCTGTCCTTTGGTGGTGCCGTAAATGTTACGGGAAAACTTTTCCGCAATATCATCAAAATTGCGATCCTGCATTGCTTTCTCCACCGGTTGGCTAAGACGTTTTCTGATAAAGGCGCTATTTTGTCACAGCCGAGGCGAGAATGAACCCGTCTGGTGTAATATCACTGCCGATCCCTCGCTATATGGTTAAAAAAGGAACCAGAAAGGATGCTTTTTACACTGAAAAAAGTGATTGGCGGTATGCTGCTGCCACTTCCGCTGATGTTGCTGATTATTGGTGCTGGCCTGGTGCTGCTGTGGTTTAGTCGTTTTCAAAAAACCGGGAAGATATTTATTAGCGTAGGATGGCTGGCACTTTTGTTATTAAGTTTGCAACCGGTAGCAGATCGTCTGCTGCGCCCCATCGAAAGCACCTATCCGACATGGAACAATGTACAAAAAGTGGACTATATAGTGGTGCTGGGCGGCGGCTATACCTGGAACCCGCAGTGGGCGCCAAGTTCAAATTTAATCAATAACAGTCTGCCACGCCTGAATGAAGGCGTGCGTTTGTGGCGTGAAAATCCGGGATCAAAGTTAATCTTCACGGGTGGTGTGGCAAAAACCAATACGGTGAGTACAGCAGAAGTGGGGGCCAGAGTGGCGCAATCGCTGGGTGTCCCACGCGAGCAGATTATTACGCTGGATTTACCGAAAGATACCGAAGAAGAAGCCGCAGCAGTGAAACAGGCAATTGGTGACGCCCCTTTCCTGTTGGTGACCTCTGCGTCTCATTTGCCGCGCGCGATGATCTTTTTTCAACATGCAGGGTTAAATCCGCTACCTGCCCCCGCCAATCAACTGGCGATCGATTCACCGCTTAACCCGTGGGAACGGGCAATCCCGTCTCCGGTCTGGTTGATGCATAGCGATCGGGCCGGTTATGAAACGCTTGGCCGCATCTGGCAGTGGTTAAAAGGTTCATCAGGCGAGCCACGGCAAGAGTGATTTTGATGCCAGATCGAAGTTGCTCCGACTAAACCGTCCGGTATTGACCAGTTGCGCAACTTCATCCCATAACACATATAGCCAACGTCGCCAGATGAACGACTCCGCCACTGGCGCGCGTTGCAGGTAACTCCAGAGTAAATCTTCTGCCAGCGTATTATCCATTAGTCGGAACAGTTCATACTCTCGCGGTGCCCAAAGCATTAATCCCGGCCCGACCATCGCCAGTAGTTGATCGCTGCGCGAATCTTTCAACATGCTACGCAAACAGAAATTGCCGTGAATCAGCACACAATTGTCGTTAAATCCTTCAAATAATGCTGGAAGACATTCGCGGGTGCGGAACAGAATCCGCTTATCCTGCATGGTTAAACCGGTGTTATTGAACTGATTGAGCGTGGTCCATAACACTTCAATATGTTGCCGATACCAGGAGGGCCAGAAATTTTCCTGGGTATTATCCACTGCGCCAACGCAACCGCGACTGTCCTGTCGGTGCCAGGCCAACAGAGCTTCAACAATTTGCTCTTTCAGATGCTCCCAACGTTCCGGTGTACGTGCAGGTGCTTCCACAGAAACACCACGCATCCGCTCCAGTAACAGGACATCGGGGCCTGGGTGTTCTTCATGTGTCATCACACCATAAATAGTTGGCATACGGATAGTCCCGCTGCGCGCCAGCATGGTGGTTTTCCATGCCAACTGTCGTGCTTGCCCTGGCGTACTAAAGCTTCTTGCCAACAGCGGCATTGGGTTTCCCTGGCTGTCATACAAAGCCCACAACGCCGTATTCGCTTTTTCATTGACACACTCAATACGACTGAGTTTTTCACCCAGTAAATGGCTTAATTCGGCACGCAGCTGTTCCATTCAGATTACCCTCATAAAAGCTACTGCCTTCATAATGAGCGCCAATGTAAAAGATGTCACCTGAATGAGATCAATTGTTGAAAAGAAAAATGAGGAAAATCGTAACGGTACGACACTCCCCCGAAAATCGGGTGGAGTGTCGTGAAATTAACTTAGCGCATTTCAGCGCGAACGCGCTCGAGATCTTCAGGGGTATCCACACCTGTACCAGGAACTTCCCGGGCGACAGCAACATGGATTTTTTCGCCGTACCACAGTACGCGAAGCTGCTCTAACATTTCGATGTGTTCTAACGGGCTTGGCTGCCAGTTAACATAACGGCGGATAAAACCTGCACGGTAGCCATAAATACCGAGATGCCGCAGGAAGTTATCACCAACGGTTTCCAGACTTTTTGCAAAACGGTCACGATCCCACGGAATGGTGGCACGTGAAAAGTAAAGCGCATAACCTTCAGCATCAAGAACCACTTTAACCGCATTCGGATTAAAGACTTCTTCCGCATTGTGGATAGGTACAGCCAGGGTAGCCATTCCCACTTCACGCTGGGCGAGATTATCGGCAACCTGACGAATGATTGTTGCAGGGATCATGGGTTCATCACCCTGCACATTAACAATCACCGTATCGTCACTGAACGCGCATTTTTCGACAACTTCCGCCAGACGCTCAGTGCCTGATTGATGATCGGCGCGCGTCATGCATACTTCACCACCCGCAGCTTCAACGACGCGGGCGACATCGTCATGATCGGTTGCCACGATGATGCGATCGGCACCTGATTCGCGGGCGCGCTCAAGGACATGAACGATCATGGGCTTGCCGTTAATATCGACCAGCGGTTTACCGGGCAGACGCGTAGAAGCGTAGCGCGCGGGAATAATGACCACAAAACTCATGATTTACTCTCATCGGCAGTCAGTACACGGGCTTCCGTTTCCAGCAGAACTGGAATGCCATCGCGCAGCGGGAAAGCCAGGTTATCCAGTTTGCAAATCAGTTCTTGTTTTTCCTGGTTATACCAAAGTTTGCCGTTGCAAACCGGGCAGGCAACGATTTCAAGCAGACGATGATCCATAGTTCCTCCAGATGGATCGGGTTATGAATGCATAAATCTTATCATAATCATTTATGCGTAGGGGGCTATTTCCCAGCCAGTGCGGCAATCGGTAAAAAGATCGGGTGGGCAGCGCCCTAATGTCACTCGCGTCGCCTGCTGCCAGCTAGCAAAATCGGTAATCGCCAGGCGTAACCCTTTTTGAAGAGAAGCTGTCGGTTTGATGCCATCCTGTAACCAGAGGGAGATAACTTCAAGAATGCCCGCCTGGCGATGTATTTTGGCATCCATTCGCCCGACTAATTGCCCACGATGTAGTAACGGCAGAACGAAATAGCCATACTGGCGTTTCGGCGCTGGCGTGTAGCATTCCAGCCGGTAGCTAAAATCAAAAAGTTGCTCTGCACGTTTACGATCCCAGACGACAGGGTCAAAAGGTGACAGTACAGTGCTATGCGTCGCGGTTAGTTTCCCCGCGAGAGCTGTTTCGAGAAGAGGCAACAAGTCAGCATGCAGCCAGAGTTGTCCTAATCTCTCCACATTTATGGGGATAATTTGTTGCTGTTCAGCACATAGATCACGCCAGGCCGACAGTGCAGGACGTTTCAAACGATAATAATCCGCCAGCCACTGTTCGCGGAATATTCCCAGGCAACGCGCGCTGTTATCCAGCATGGCGATTTCTGCTTCTGTTTGCGAAACGAGATCACGCTCATCATCCCAGTGAGGCATGACGCGATGGGTTAGATCATAAACTCGCTGGAAGTTGCGCCGTTCAACTACCATGACTTTTCCGGCAGTAAATAAGCCTTCCAGATGCCGTTTATGGGGCTTCCACTCCCACCAACCGCTTGCCCCTTTTCGGGGATGTTCAAAATCGGCTGAACGTACCGGTCCGTTATCTTGTATGTGCTGAATTAACTGTTCAATTTCTGCTACATGTTCCTGCATCCAGGCGTCTTTGTATTTCCAGCCCATTTTTTCAGGTGCCAGCATTCGGTGGCGAATAAGACGAAAATCGCTACGCGGCATAAAGCAGGCTTCATGCGCCCAGTACTCCATTAATTCGCCACGTGTCAGTGACTCATCCAGCCACTGCGGAGAATAATTACCAAGGCGACTAAAAAGTACCAGATAAGGGCTGCGGGCAACGATATTGATAGTGTCGATTTGTAGCAGGGAGATACGGGAGATAGTTGACAGGATATCTTCTGGCGACGCACGACGGCGGGATTTGTTTAACAGGCCTTGCGCGGCAAGGTGAAGATTACGCGCATCGGCAAGGGAAATATACGGCAGCGTCATCATGGCTCCATCTATTGAACGCTGCCGCGGCGGAATTAGTTGCCAGAAGCCAGCGAGGAAAGTTGCGCGAGCAGTTTCTCTGGTTCATCGCCCGAAAGCTGTGCGTCAACGGGCAAATACCACCAATTTTCTTCTGCAAAGGCCCGGCATTTCACCGCATCTTTTTCAGTCATGATCAGCGTTTGCCCGGCACTTAACAGTGCGCTGACATCCGCATGATTCAAAGACTGATGATCGGCCAGCGGAACACATTTTTCTGGTTGAACACCGCACATCTTCAGCGTGGCAAAAAAGCGCGGCGGGTGACCAATCCCCGCCATTGCTACCACATGTTCAAGTTGTGCAACATCACAACGCGTACCAGTACGCAAATTCACAGCCTGACCCGGCAGCAGATGCATTGGGATTTCACCATTGTGCGGTACACCGCCGTTGACGATTACCGCATCAACCGATTTTAAGCGCCCCGCTCGCTCACGCATTGGCCCCGCGGGCAACCACCAGCCATTACCAAAGCGACGCACACCATCGATGACGACAATTTCTACATCTCGCGCCAGGCGATAATGCTGTAGACCGTCGTCAGTCACGATGAGTTGTACATCAGGATGCTGCGCCAGAATCACTTTTACTGCATCAGAACGTTCGGGAGAAACCGCAACAGGCGCACCAGTGCGCTGATAAATAAGCACCGGTTCATCACCCGCCTGTGCCGTGGTGGTATCTGCCGACAGTAACAACGGATACGACTCGGCCTTACCGCCATACCCTCTTGACACCACACCAACGCGAACACCGCATTTTTGCAGTTGTTCCACCAGCCAGACAACGACCGGGGTTTTTCCATTGCCACCTGCGGTGAGGTTACCGACCACCACAACTGGCACTGGCGCGCGCCATGCGCGTTTCAATTTTAATTTGTAGCAAAGACGGATTGCACCACTCACCAGGCCATACAGCCAGGAGAGTGGCAGCAACAGCCGCCACAAAGGCGATTCACCAGACCAGATTTTTTCAATCATTGGCCAAACTGCATTTTGTGAAGTTGCGCGTAGACACCACGGTGTTCAAGCAAATCGTTGTGCGTACCGCGTTCCACAATGACCCCGTCCTCGACGACCACAATTTCGTCTGCCTTTTCAATGGTAGACAAACGGTGGGCTATCACCAGTGAAGTACGGTTTTTCTGCAACTCATCCAGCGCCGCCTGAATTGCACGTTCAGATTCAGTATCCAGTGCCGAGGTGGCTTCGTCCAGAATCAGAATCGGGCTGTCACGCAACAAAGCACGAGCAATAGCAATACGCTGACGCTGACCGCCAGAAAGCAGTACACCGTTTTCGCCAATTACCGTATCGAGACCGTTATCCATCTTATTGATAAAGTCCATGGCATAAGCCATACGCGCCGCTTCTTCAATTTGCTCACGGCTGTACTGGTCAGTACGTGCGTAAGCAATGTTGTTGGCAACCGTATCGTTAAACAGATGGACATTCTGCGACACCAGCGCAACCTGATTACGCAATGACGCCAGGGTATACTCGCGTAGATCGTGACCATCCATCAGGATCTCGCCTTCATCGATATCGTAGAAGCGAGTGATTAAACTCGCGATGGTCGATTTACCCGAACCAGAACGTCCAACCAGAGCAACTGTTTTCCCTGCCGGGATTTTCAGGTTGATGTTACGCAAAGCAGGAACTTCACGCCCTGGATAGGTGAAGGTAACATTACGGAATTCCACATCGCCGGTAGCACGCTCAATCTCACGCTTACCTTCGTCTTTCTCCTGTTCACTATCCAGAATGGTGAACAGCGTCTGACAGGCCGCCATACCACGTTGGAACTGGGCGTTAACGTTGGTCAGCGATTTCAGCGGACGCATCAGTGCAATCATTGAAGAGAAAACAACGGTAATCGTACCGGCTGTCAGGCTATCCATCACACTTGGGAAGCTCGCCGCATACAGAACAAACGCCAGCGCCAAAGAAGCGATCAATTGAATGATCGGGTCAGAGATGGACGAGGCGGACACCATCTTCATCCCCTGCAAACGCATTTTGTTGCTGACCTTATCAAAACGCTTCGTTTCCACTTCCTGGCCACCAAAAATCAGCACTTCTTTGTGGCCTTTCAGCATCTGTTCCGCACTGGTGGTCACCTGCCCCATCGTGTTTTGCATGTTTTTACTGATGCTGCGAAAACGCTTCGATACGATACGAATTGCAATCGAGACAATGGGTGCCAGCACAATCAAAATGATCGATAACTGCCAACTGTAATAGAACATCATGGCGAACAAACCAATGATGGACGCACCTTCACGTACAACAGTAATCAGTGCGCCGGAAGATGACGAAGCAACCTGTTCAGAATCGTAAGTAATACGTGAAAGCAGAGTCCCGGTTGACTGTTTATCAAAAAATGAAACCGGCATTCCCATCATATGACCAAACAGGCGACGACGCATGGTCATTACCACTTTGCCAGATACCCAGGAGATACAGTAGCTGGAGATATAACTGGTGATACCACGTAAAATCATCAGCCCAATAACCACCAGCGGCATCCACATCAGCACGGAGCGATCTGTTTTACCAAAGCCATCATCAAGAAGTGGCTTAAGGAGCGATAACATGAAGGTATCGCTGGCCGCGTTGAGGATTAACGCTATGCCCGCCACGATCAGACCCGCTTTAAAAGGCGCAATGGTTGGCCACAGTCGGCGGAATGTCTGCCACGTAGAGAGATCTTTGTCGTTATGCATTCAAAAAACCAGCATTTGTTGAAATAGCCGCATATTCTACCCGTTATCCACTGGCACGCCAAACCACTGATGATACCAACGAGGTAAAATTTGCTCCCTTAGGCTGCGTACCAGCCAACCTTGCGCTGAAAAATCGACGGTTATTTGCCCCTGATTAGGGGTGTCAACCCATTGATATCCCTGAAGTTGATAGCGTCTTTTAACTTTACTGGAGGGTAGTCGCCACGCGTTATAGCGCGATGCCGATGCCAGTGCCACTTTTCCATTCACACGCTGAATTAATGGCAATGATGATGAGGTATTACTACCGTGATGGGGCACCTGAAGTAATGTCGCCTGCACATGCTGCCAGTAACGACTTAGCATTTTTTGTTCAGCTAGTGCTTCAATATCACCAGTTAAAAGAATGCTATACATTCCGTCATCAACCTTAACCACACAGGAATGGTTATTTCCTTTATCGTTGCTACCTTGTAAAGGCCAGTGCACACTAAAACGTAATCCTTGCCACTGCCACGCTTCGCCACGCACACAGGGCTGATGATGCTCCCCATTTAAAGGGCTTCTGACCCATAACGTCGGCCAGGTACGTAATATCGAGTCCAGTCCTCCCCGATGATCCAGATGTTCATGGCTAAGAATGACGCCTTCCGGTTCAAGGTTATGCCAGCGTAGCCAGGGGATAATAATTTGTTGCCCGCTGTCGCCCTCCGGCCAGGCAAGTCCCGTATCATAGAGAATCGCTTTGCCATTTCTCGCAATCACCATTGCCAGTCCCTGGCCGACATCAAGCATATACACCTGCCACTCGTCGGGCTGTGGTTTTTGCCACAGCGGCCAGCACATCATAATGCCTCCAGCCACACACACCACTGGCAGTGTTCGCCATACGTTTAGTCGCCATACTATCAACAATAACCAGGGAGAAAATGATAGCCATTGCCAACGTTCAGCAATGTTGATCCATCCTTCCGGCAAACTCTTTAACCCCCAGAAAAGTAAAGCCAAAGACCTGTCGGCAAGCAACCATAATCCTTGCTCCACAATTAATGGTCCGCTTAAATGCACGATCATCGCGGCAAGCGTCAACGGAACAGTAATAAATGTCACTAAAGGAATGGCAAATAGATTTGCTATAAACGAGGTCAGGCTAATGCCATGAAATATGACGATTTGTACAGGCATTAACAGGAGCGTTATTCCCAGTTGCAGATGGATGAGAGAAACCATCGCACGCACTGCAGGTGGCAGCGACCATACCGGACAGGGAAACCACTGATACCAAAAAATAAGCGCCGCCACCGCGGCGGCAGAGAGCCACAAGCTTTGCGAGAGAATGGCAACAGGGTCCATCAGCAATATTACTGCAAGGCAGCATATCCACACATCCCAGCCACTCCATTGTCGACCACTTAACTTAAGCATTCCCCACGTTGCAAGCGCCACTACGGTACGCAATGCGGGAGGTTGCATACCAGTCAACCATGCATAAAAAGCAGCACAGCAAATTCCGCCAATTAATGGTATCTGCCAATGGATCCAACGCCCAGGAAGGAAAATTTGCCCACTGCGAATAAGCCCTGCCGCCAGTAATGCCACAAAAGCAATGTGTAATCCCGATATCGCCATTAAATGCTCTGTACCGGTATTGCGCATAATATTTTTGATTTCTCTGGGTACAGATAACCGTTCACCCATACCTAAACCAAGAATGACCGTTTTCCACGGATAGGGTTGCAGAGACGTTTGTAAAGAGGCCAGATATTGCGCTCGCAGACTACAACTCGCTTCAATGACGCTTGCCTGCAGAAAGCGCCCGGTGAGCGGCTGATGCTGGGCAATGGCATAACGCTGGCTGTCAAAGCCGCCATCATTAAGCTGGCCGTGAACCGCACGAACGTTGAGTTTCATTGACCATTGTTGTCCGGCACAAACTGCTTGCGGCAGATATTCGCCATACAGCACGATGCCTGGCGCAGGGAAAAGACGTCGGCCTTGTAAGTGGGTAATTTGAGCGTAATGAGTGGTCATGCCATCAGTGGCAGTAATCTCGACGATTGCATCCTGCGTCGCACCAGCTAAGGCTTCTCCTACCCACATAACTTGCTTCGCCGCCAGTACGCCCCAAAGAAAAAACAGCAATATCAGCGTGAAATAACGAACAGCTTTAACAAGAATAAATGCCAGTACGCAGGCGAAAGTTGTAAGAACTGCAGTGGCTAACGTCCCGGGTAGTTGCGGTAATACCTGCAGTGGAAAAATCCCACAAATTACGCATACGCTGATCGTCGTTACTTTCATGCACCCCTCCCTGTTTTGGAAAGTGTGCAACTTTGTTCGGCAGTTGTCTGGTGGGTGTTTTGCTTTGCCCGAGGCGCGTTCAGAAGAATTTAACAGGAAGATGAAAACTGTACACAACTCTGCGAGACATCTTCCAGATTCAGATTACAGAAATGAAAAAAGCACCCGACAGGTGCTTTTTTCGCGTTCAAGTTTGTGTAAAAACTCAACCGTAAATATTGGCGCGATCGCGCAGTTCTTTACCTGGTTTAAAGTGAGGAACGTATTTTCCTTCCAGTTCTACTTTATCGCCAGTTTTCGGATTACGTCCGGTACGAGGTGCGCGGTAGTGCAAAGAGAAACTGCCGAAACCGCGGATTTCAATACGCTCGCCCTGCGCAAGAGTCGAGGCCATATGCTCCAGCATCTCTTTTACTGCATCTTCAACCGTCTTGGCGGGAATGTGCGATTGCTGGGTGGCAAGTCTTTCTATCAATTCTGACTTGGTCATGATTCCTCCGGTTCCTTAAAGGCAAATTTAGCGGCTGCTGTTGCTGCATTGATTAAGGGCGGCCGTAGCCGCCCTTAGTGCTTGATTACAGGACGAAACCTGCAATCTGTCAAGTAAACTCAACAAACTTCGGAATAAAAATCCCGAAGAGTCAGAGAATTACTCGCCTTTAGCTGCTTTGAAAGCTTCAGCCATTGCGTTGTTGGAGAAGTTTGCATCTTCCTGTTTGTTAACAGTTGCGATTGCATCTTTCTCGTCAGCTTCGTCTTTCGCACGAACAGACAGGCTGATTGCGCGGTTTTTACGATCAACGCCAGTGAATTTAGCTTCAACTTCGTCGCCAACGCTCAGAACCAGGGTAGCATCTTCAACGCGGTCACGGGATGCTTCAGAAGCACGCAGGTAACCTTCAACGCCGTCAGCCAGTTCTACGGTTGCGCCTTTAGCGTCAACTGCAGTTACTTTACCGGTTACGATAGCGCCTTTCTTGTTCAGAGCAACCCAGTTGTTGAACGGATCTTCTGCGAGCTGCTTAACGCCCAGGGAGATACGTTCACGTTCTGCGTCAACCTGCAGAACAACTGCAGCGATTTCGTCGCCTTTTTTGTATTCACGAACTGCTTCTTCGCCTGCAACGTTCCAGGAGATGTCAGACAGGTGAACCAGGCCATCGATGCCGCCGTCCAGGCCGATGAAGATACCGAAGTCAGTGATAGACTTGATTTTACCTTCAACACGGTCACCCTTGTTGTGGGTTTCCGCGAACTGCTGCCACGGGTTAGCTTTGCACTGTTTCAGACCCAGGGAGATACGACGACGTTCTTCGTCGATATCCAGAACCATAACTTCCACTACATCGCCAACGTTAACAACTTTGGACGGGTGGATGTTTTTGTTGGTCCAATCCATTTCGGAAACGTGTACCAGGCCTTCAACGCCTTCTTCGATTTCAACGAAGCAGCCGTAGTCGGTCAGGTTGGTTACGCGACCAGTCAGTTTAGTACCTTCCGGATAACGTTTAGCGATAGCTACCCACGGATCTTCGCCCAGTTGTTTCAGGCCCAGGGATACACGGGTACGTTCGCGGTCGAACTTCAGCACTTTAACAGTGATTTCGTCGCCCACGTTGACGATTTCGCTCGGATGCTTAACGCGTTTCCAGGCCATGTCAGTGATGTGCAGCAGGCCGTCAACGCCGCCCAGATCAACGAATGCACCGTAGTCAGTGAGGTTCTTAACGATACCTTTAACTTCCATGCCTTCCTGCAGGTTTTCCAGCAGTTGATCGCGCTCTGCGCTGTTTTCGGATTCGATAACGGCACGACGAGAAACAACAACGTTGTTGCGCTTCTGATCCAGCTTGATTACTTTGAATTCAAGCTCTTTGCCTTCCAGGTGCAGAGTGTCACGCACCGGACGAACATCTACCAGAGAACCTGGCAGGAACGCACGAATACCGTTCAGCTCAACAGTGAAGCCGCCCTTAACTTTGCCGTTGATAACACCGGTAACAGTTTCAGCATCTTCGTAAGCTTTTTCCAGCGTGATCCAGGCTTCGTGACGTTTAGCTTTCTCACGGGACAGCAGAGTTTCACCGAAGCCGTCTTCTACTGCGTCCAGAGCAACGTCAACTTCGTCACCTACCTGGATTTCCAGCTCGCCCTGGGCGTTTTTGAACTGCTCAGCCGGGATGGCAGACTCAGATTTCAGACCAGCGTCAACCAGTACTACATCTTTGTCGATAGCAACAACAACGCCACGAACGATAGAACCCGGGCGGGTTTCGATTTCTTTTAAGGACTCTTCAAAGAGTTGAGCAAAAGATTCAGTCATGTTTAATCTTCAGGTTTATATTTAACGTCCACCTGGCTCCGTGCCGGATGGGGTTGTTTAACATACCCGCTGTCATTCCATTGCAGCGGGGGTACTGCAAATTCGGTCGCTTATGCGAGAGCCAATTTTTGGCGCGCGTAGTGTAACGCTTTTTCAATCACTTGCTCAATGCTTAAGGTGGTGGAATCCAACACTAAAGCATCGGCTGCCGGAACCAACGGCGCTACCGCGCGATTACGATCGCGGTCGTCGCGTTCTTTGATCTCGGCCAAAAGGCGCTCAAAGTTAACACTAAAGCCCTTCTCCTGCAACTGTAGCATGCGGCGATGTGCACGTTCTTCTGAGGAGGCGTCAAGGAAAATTTTCACTGGTGCATCAGGGAATACCACCGTTCCCATATCGCGGCCATCGGCAATCAGGCCAGGTAATTCGCGAAATGCGCGTTGGCGACGCAATAATGCTTCGCGAACACGGGGAAATGCCGCGACTTGTGAAGCGGCATTCGCCACTTCCTGGGTGCGAATTTCACCACTGACATCTTCCCCTTCGAGGATCACTTCCAGATTGCCATTGGTCGATACAAAACGTACATCCAGGTGGGATGCCAGTGGCACCAGAGCATCTTCCGACGCCACATCAACATGGTGATGTAATGCCGCCAGTGCCAGTACGCGATAAATTGCACCCGAGTCCAGCAGATGCCATTGCAACGCTTCCGCCATAGCCTTACACAAAGTGCCTTTCCCTGCACCGCTTGGGCCATCAATGGTAATAACCGGGGCAATTGCCGTCATCTTTATCTCCTTAAAACAGGCGTACCGTTAACATAACCGCGCGCATTATACGCGCCAGCGCCACAAATCGTTAACGTTGTGTGCAAAAACCAGTTTTGTCTGTATTCAGATGGGGATTTATTGCGCAATTATAGCGGGCTGGCGAAAGACCAGCCCGAAAGATGACAATGATTTACTTACCAGAGGCGATACGGTCACGGATGTGTTGTGCACGCTCTGTTGATGGTGGATGAGAGTCAAACATAGACTGGGTACGACCGCCATCCAGGCTGGCCAGTTTTTCAAAGCTACCGACCAGTCCCTGGGTGTTGATGCCACGTTTCTTCAGCAGATCAAAGGAGAAATCATCTGCTTCGGACTCTTTATCGCGGGAGTACTTAGCATTGATAGCGCCTTCTGCGATATCGCCTAATTGTGAACGGGAAAGCTGAGAAGCCACACCGCTGGTTGCGGAAATCGCATCACGTGCGGCAACAATCGCATAAGAGGCTTTCATTTCAGCCAGAGAGTGACCCAATGCAACGTGCCCCAATTCATGGCCCAGAACGCCTTCAATTTCATTGTCGTTCATCATGTCCATCAGGCCACTGTAGACACGAACACAGCCGTTTGCCATCGCCCATGCGTTAACGTCGCTGGTCATATATACCTTATAGTTGACCGGCGTACCGTTAATATTGCTACCCAATGCTTTGGCGATTTTTGCCAGACGTTTACCGTACTTGCTGGATTTGCTAGCGACTTTGTTGCCGCTGTCCATTTCGACACAACCCTGATTGGCAATCGCTTTTGCATCGGCATCGCTTAACGTTACAGCTTTATAGGCATTTAAACCGGAGCTGATAGCCAGATCGGTATTAATACCGTGCGTATTCTGACACCCTGTCAGTAATGCTGCAGAGGCCGCAATCGCCAGCAGTAATTTAGTATTCTTCATGTGAATCATCCGTTGATTAATCATACATAAATATTATGTATCAACAACTTACATTGACAACTAACGCTACCATTAATACGAATGGCTCACAATGTCCGAAAAAAAACGCCGACAATAAACCGACGTTTTGATAAAGAAAGATCTGTCTATTTATTGCCTGATATTCGTTCAGGCTGGTTGGCTAATACGTTCCAGTTGCTCGAAGTAATCCGGGAATGTTTTAGCCGTACATTTAGGATCAAGAATCGTCACCGGCGTATCTGACAATGCTACCAGCGAGAAACACATTGCCATTCGGTGATCGTTATAAGTGGCGATCCCGGCAAATTTCAGTTTTTCTGGCGGCGTAATGCGAATGAAATCATATCCCTCTTCCACTTCTGCGCCGACCTTACGTAATTCGGTCGCCATCGCAAACAGACGATCCGTCTCTTTAACACGCCAGTTATAAATATTGCGCAGCGTGGTAGTGCCTTTAGCAAATAGCGCCGTCGTAGCGATAGTCATCGCCGCATCGGGAATATGGTTCATATCCATGTCGATAGCGTTCAGTTCACCACGCGTGCAGGCAATATAATCATCGCCCCAGCTAATGGTCGCCCCCATTTTTTCCAGTACGTCAGCAAAGCGAATATCACCCTGCATACTGTTGCGTCCAATGCCAGTCACTTTTACCGTACCGCCTTTAATCGCTGCTGCAGCGAGAAAGTAAGACGCCGAGGATGCATCCCCTTCCACTAAATAGTGGCCCGGTGACTGATAAGATTGACCGCCTTTTACTACAAATTGTTGATATTGCTTATTTTCAATCTCAACACCAAACGTCTTCATCAGGTTGAGCGTGATATCGATATAAGGTTTAGAAACCAGATCACCTTTAATCCGAATAACCGTATCTTCCGGCGCAAGCGGTGCGGTCATTAATAGTGCGGTGAGGAACTGACTGGAAACAGAGCCATCAACTTCGACATTGCCGCCAGTAAAACCACCCTGTAAACGCAACGGTGGATAATTTTCTTGTTCCAGGTAAGCGATTTTTGCCCCGCCCTGGCGCAGCGCATCGACCAGATGACCGATCGGGCGTTCTTTCATACGCGGTTCACCGGTCAGGACAATATTATTGCTTCCCAGACAAAGTGCCGCCGCCAGAGGACGCATCGCTGTCCCCGCATTACCGAGAAATAACTCCAGCGCACTTTCTGCGTGTAATGGACCGCCGTTACCGATAATTTCGCAACGCGTACGATCAGCAGAAAGCGTATAGCTCACCCCCAACGCCTGCAGTGCATTCAGCATATGGCGAACATCGTCGCTATCCAGCAGATTGGTTAATACGGTTTTGCCGTGTGCTAATGCCGCCAGCAATAAAGCGCGGTTAGAAACGCTCTTGGAACCGGGCAGATTAATGGTGCCATCAACACGGGCGATGGGTTGTAACGTCAGGGATTCCATGAACTCAACTCTCTACAACAGAAATAAAAACCCCACAGTCTGGCTGTGGGGGATTAAGCAAAATTTCGGCATTAGCCGTGACGGCGTTCGAACTCAACCATGAAGTCTGTCAGCGCTTTAACACCTTCCAGCGGCATGGCATTATAAATAGACGCGCGCATTCCGCCGACCACACGGTGACCTTTCAACGCATGAAGGCCCGCAGCGAAAGACTCTTCGAGGAACAACTTGTCAAGCGCACTGTCCGCCAACTGGAACGGCACATTCATCCGCGAACGGTTATCTTTTGCGACATCATTACGATAGAAATCGCTGTTATCTATTACGCCATACAGCAGTTCTGCTTTTTGCTGATTGATGTTGTCCATTGCAGCCACACCGCCGTTCGCTTTCAGCCATTTGAAGACCAGGCCAGATAAGTACCAGGCAAAGGTCGGCGGCGTATTAAACATGGAATCGTTATCGTTAAGGATGGAGTAATCCAGAATCGACGGGCATGCGATATTCGCTTTACCCAGTAAGTCTTCGCGAACGATGACGATCGTCAGGCCAGCCGGGCCGATATTTTTCTGCGCGCCAGCGTAAATCACGCCGTAGCGGCTGACATCAATCGGGCGGGAAAGAATCGTTGAAGAGAAATCGGCAGCGACTACCACATCTTTACCAAAGTCTGGCGTTTCATCGATGGCAATACCATCGATAGTTTCATTCGGGCAATAATGCATATAAGCAGCATTATCAGAGAGTTGCCATTCACGCATTGGCTTAACCGCGCGCAAACCATCAACAGTCACTTTGGCGTCAAACACATTTGGCGTGCAGTATTTTTTCGCTTCTTTGATGGCGCTTGCCGCCCAGTAGCCGGCATCAACATAATCTGCAGTGGTTTTATCACCGAGAATATTCAGCGGTACAGCCGCAAACTGACCCCGACCGCCACCATGGCAGAACAATACTTTATAGTTGGAGGGGACGTTAAGAAGATCGCGAAAATCCTTCTCGGCTTCCTCTGCAACCTGAATGAATTCTTTGCCGCGGTGGCTCACTTCCATCACCGACGTACCAAGACCGTTCCAGTCGCGCAGTTCCTGTTGAGCCTGTTTAAGCACCTCTGCCGGTAGCATTGCCGGACCAGAACTAAAATTGAAGATTTGAGCCATTTCCCCTCACCACGTTGCGTTGTTATTGACCCACGGTAATCGATTGCGACCCTGGGTAATACGTTATTCCTGTGACTATCGGTTTTATCATTCAGTGACGCGCGTCGCAATGGGTAAAACTGTTGCGGGTAAAAATGTGGTCCGCGTCACACAACAGAATATCTCGGATTCTAGTCAAAAAGCCGCTGTTTTTGCTGTCAGGTCACCCGTTTTACCCGACTTGCCTTCGTCCATTCTGGATTTGCACAGCGGGGACATAATTGTTTTTCACCTGCTTCCATATGAATGATTTCACTGCAACGGATACAGGCGTAGTCCGCCGACTCCGGCACCACTTTATAACGCTGAGTACAATCACTGGGTAAAATAAGTAATCCCGGTTTCACCTTTTCATCTTCAAAGAAATAGACGCTGATTTGCCCGTTGGTTTCAAGAATAGCCAGACGAACCTGTCCCAGTTGTTCCACACCACGCAACCGTAGCTCCATAAAAAACTCAAATTCCGTCATGTTGGAGTTATTAAGTTTCGACCAGGCCAGCTCACCATCTTCAATAATGACAACCGGCTTACCCTCCAACAGATCTTCCAGTTTTTCACTGTGCGCCATCGACCACATCACCAGGCGATATAACAACGCCAGAGTAATAAAGACAATAAGTACCGGGATCATCGGCACATCGTCATAAAATGCCACATCCCCAGCCGCCGACCCTAGTGTCAAAATGATTAACACTTCAAACAGCGACATTTGCCGCACGCCGCGTCTTCCGGTCATTTTGAGGAACAGAAAGACCAACACAAAGGTATAGAGACTGCGTAGGGCAACTTCGCCAAGGAAATCAAAAGGCACTTTATCGAATGCCATACGGTGGAGATCGAACGCCTTCATTTTTATGCTCTTATCGTGGTTTATCCACTAAAAGCATAGTCAACAGTTCATCGGCATGGCGGCGGTGATAGCGCCTTTGAGATAAAACCCGTATTATTGCGCGCTTTCCGTACGACTAAAGTGATTTTCATGACACAAACATTTATCCCCGGCAAAGATGCCGCTCTGGAAGATTCCATCGCTCGCTTCCAGCAAAAACTCTCCGACCTCGGTTTTCAAATTGAAGAAGCTTCCTGGCTGAATCCGGTGCCTAACGTCTGGTCTGTACACATCCGCGATAAAGAGTGCGCGCTATGTTTTACCAACGGTAAAGGCGCAACCAAAAAGGCGGCGCTGGCTTCTGCCCTCGGTGAATATTTCGAGCGTCTCTCTACTAACTACTTTTTTGCTGATTTCTGGCTGGGCGAAACCATCGCCAACGGCCCGTTCGTGCATTATCCCAACGAAAAATGGTTCCCACTGACCGAAAACGACGATGTGCCGGAAGGCCTGCTTGATGACCGTCTGAGGGCATTTTACGACCCGGAGAATGAACTGACCGGCAGTATGCTGATTGATCTGCAATCCGGTAATGAAGATCGCGGTATTTGCGGCCTGCCGTTTACTCGCCAGTCCGACAATCAAACCGTTTATATTCCGATGAATATTATCGGTAACCTGTATGTTTCCAACGGTATGTCCGCTGGTAATACCCGCAACGAAGCGCGCGTCCAGGGATTATCCGAAGTTTTTGAACGCTATGTGAAAAACCGCATCATCGCTGAAAGCATCAGCCTGCCAGAGATCCCGGCTGATGTGCTGGCACGTTATCCGGCGGTGGTTGAAGCCATCGAAACGCTGGAAGCGGAAGGTTTCCCAATCTTTGCTTATGATGGTTCGCTTGGCGGTCAGTATCCGGTGATCTGCGTGGTACTGTTCAACCCGGCTAACGGCACTTGCTTTGCCTCTTTCGGCGCACATCCTGATTTTGGCGTTGCACTGGAACGTACCGTGACTGAACTGCTGCAGGGCCGCAGTTTGAAGGACCTGGATGTATTTACTCCGCCAACCTTCGACGATGAAGAAGTAGCTGAACATACCAACCTCGAAACGCACTTTATTGATTCCAGCGGTTTGATCTCCTGGGATCTGTTCAAGCAGGATGCCGATTATCCGTTTGTCGACTGGAATTTCTCCGGCACCACTGAAGAAGAGTTCGCCACGCTGATGGCTATCTTCAATAAGGAAGGTAAAGACGTTTATATTGCTGATTATGAGCATCTGGGTGTCTACGCTTGCCGTATTATCGTGCCGGGCATGTCCGATATTTATCCGGCAGAAGATTTGTGGATGGCGAATAACAGTATGGGCAGCCATTTACGAGAAACGATTCTGTCGCTGCCAGGCAGTGAATGGGAAAAAGAAGATTACCTGAACCTCATCGAGCAACTGGATGAAGAAGGTTTTGACGATTTTACCCGCGTACGTGAGCTGCTGGGTCTGGCAACGGGGTCGGACAACGGCTGGTATACCCTGCGTATCGGTGAACTGAAAGCCATGCTGGCGCTGGCTGGTGGCGACCTGGAACAGGCTCTGGTCTGGACCGAATGGACGATGGAGTTTAACTCATCGGTGTTCAGCCCGGAGCGCGCGAACTATTATCGCTGCCTGCAAACCTTACTGCTGCTTGCTCAGGAAGAAGATCGTCAGCCACTGCAATATCTGAACGCGTTTGTTCGCATGTACGGTGCTGATGCGGTAGAAGCTGCCAGCGCAGCCATGAGTGGCGAAGCCGCGTTTTATGGCCTGCAACCGGTAGACAACGATCTACATGCGTTTGCCGCACATCAGTCACTGCTGAAAGCTTACGAAAAACTGCAACACGCCAAAGCGGCATTCTGGACAAAATAAAATCAAATAGCCTACGCAATGTAGGCTTAATGATTAGTCTGAGTTATATTACGGGGCGTTTTTTTAATGCCCCGCTTTACATATATTTGCATTAATAAAATAATTGTAATTATAAAGTTAAATATCGGTAATTTATATTTAATAAATACGATCGATATTGTTACTTTATTTGCCTGATGCCCCCCTTTTAATTAACTGTTTTAGCGGAGGATGCGGAAAAAATTCAACTCATTTGTTAATTTTTAAAATTTATTTTTATTTGGATAATCAAATACTTACTCCGTATTTGCATAAAAACCATGCGACTTACGGGCCTATAAGCCAGGCGAGATATGATCTATATCAATTTCTCATCTATAATGCTTTGTTAGTATCTCGTCGCCGACTTAATAAAGAGAGAGTTAGTGTGAAAGCTGACAACCCTTTTGATCTTTTACTTCCTGCAGCAATGGCCAAAGTGGCCGAAGAGGCAGGTGTCTATAAAGCAACGAAACATCCGCTTAAGACTTTCTATCTGGCGATTACCGCCGGTGTTTTCATCTCAATCGCATTCGTCTTCTATATCACAGCAACCACTGGCACAGGCACAATGCCCTTCGGCATGGCAAAACTGGTTGGCGGCATTTGCTTCTCTCTGGGGCTGATTCTTTGTGTTGTCTGCGGTGCCGATCTCTTTACTTCTACCGTGTTGATTGTTGTTGCCAAGGCGAGTGGGCGTATCACCTGGGGCCAGTTGGCGAAAAACTGGCTGAATGTCTATTTTGGCAACCTGGTCGGCGCGTTGTTATTTGTACTTTTAATGTGGCTTTCCGGCGAGTATATGACCGCCAATGGTCAATGGGGGCTGAACGTCCTACAAACCGCCGACCACAAAGTGCACCATACTTTTATTGAGGCCGTCTGCCTCGGTATCCTGGCTAACCTGATGGTATGCCTGGCGGTATGGATGAGCTATTCTGGCCGCAGCCTGATGGACAAAGCGTTTATCATGGTGCTGCCGGTCGCGATGTTTGTTGCCAGCGGTTTTGAGCACAGTATCGCAAACATGTTTATGATCCCGATGGGTATTGTAATCCGCGACTTCGCTACACCGGAATTCTGGACCGCTGTCGGTTCAGCACCGGAAAATTTTTCTCACCTGACCGTGATGAACTTCATCACTGATAACCTGATTCCGGTTACGATCGGCAATATTATCGGCGGTGGTTTGTTGGTTGGGTTGACATACTGGGTCATTTACCTGCGTGAAAACGACAACCATTAATGGCTGTCGAAGTACGCAGTAAATAAAAAATCCACTTAAGAAGGTAGGTGTTACATGTCCGAGCTTAATGAAAAGTTAGCCACAGCCTGGGAAGGTTTTACCAAAGGTGACTGGCAGAATGAAGTAAACGTCCGTGACTTCATTCAGAAAAACTACACTCCGTACGAGGGTGACGAGTCCTTCCTGGCTGGCGCTACTGAAGCGACCACTACCCTGTGGGACAAAGTAATGGAAGGCGTTAAACTGGAAAACCGCACTCACGCGCCAGTTGACTTTGACACCGCTGTTGCTTCCACCATCACCTCTCACGACGCTGGCTACATCAACAAGCAGCTTGAGAAAATCGTTGGTCTGCAGACTGAAGCTCCGCTGAAACGTGCTCTTATCCCGTTCGGTGGTATCAAAATGATCGAAGGTTCCTGCAAAGCGTACAACCGCGAACTGGATCCGATGATCAAAAAAATCTTCACTGAATACCGTAAAACTCACAACCAGGGCGTGTTCGACGTTTACACTCCGGACATCCTGCGTTGCCGTAAATCCGGTGTTCTGACCGGTCTGCCAGATGCTTATGGCCGTGGTCGTATCATCGGTGACTACCGTCGCGTTGCGCTGTACGGTATCGACTACCTGATGAAAGATAAACTGGCACAGTTCACCTCTCTGCAGGCTGATCTGGAAAACGGCGTAAACCTGGAACAGACCATTCGTCTGCGCGAAGAAATCGCTGAACAGCACCGCGCTCTGGGTCAGATGAAAGAAATGGCTGCTAAATACGGCTACGACATCTCTGGTCCGGCTACCAATGCTCAGGAAGCTATCCAGTGGACTTACTTCGGCTACCTGGCTGCTGTTAAGTCTCAGAACGGTGCTGCAATGTCCTTCGGTCGTACCTCCACCTTCCTGGACGTGTACATCGAACGTGACCTGAAAGCTGGTAAAATCACCGAACAAGAAGCGCAGGAAATGGTTGACCACCTGGTCATGAAACTGCGTATGGTTCGCTTCCTGCGTACTCCGGAGTACGATGAACTGTTCTCTGGTGACCCGATCTGGGCAACCGAATCTATCGGTGGTATGGGTCTCGACGGTCGTACGCTGGTTACCAAAAACAGCTTCCGTTTCCTGAACACCCTGTACACCATGGGTCCGTCTCCGGAACCGAACATGACCATTCTGTGGTCTGAAAAACTGCCGCTGAACTTCAAGAAATTCGCCGCTAAAGTGTCCATCGACACCTCTTCTCTGCAGTATGAGAACGATGACCTGATGCGTCCGGACTTCAACAACGATGACTATGCTATCGCTTGCTGCGTAAGCCCGATGATCGTTGGTAAACAAATGCAGTTCTTCGGTGCGCGTGCAAACCTGGCGAAAACCATGCTGTACGCAATCAACGGCGGCGTTGACGAAAAACTGAAAATGCAGGTTGGTCCGAAATCTGAACCGATCAAAGGCGACGTCCTGAACTACGATGAAGTGATGGAGCGCATGGATCACTTCATGGACTGGCTGGCTAAACAGTACATCACTGCACTGAACATCATCCACTACATGCACGACAAGTACAGCTACGAAGCCGCTCTGATGGCGCTGCACGACCGTGACGTTATCCGCACCATGGCGTGTGGTATCGCTGGTCTGTCCGTTGCTGCTGACTCCCTGTCTGCAATCAAATATGCGAAAGTTAAACCGATTCGTGACGAAGACGGTCTGGCTATCGACTTCGAAATCGAAGGCGAATACCCGCAGTTTGGTAACAACGATCCGCGTGTAGATGACCTGGCTGTTGATCTGGTAGAACGTTTCATGAAGAAAATTCAGAAACTGCACACCTACCGTGACGCTATCCCGACTCAGTCTGTTCTGACCATCACTTCTAACGTTGTGTATGGTAAGAAAACCGGTAACACCCCAGACGGTCGTCGTGCTGGCGCACCGTTCGGACCGGGTGCTAACCCGATGCACGGTCGTGACCAGAAAGGTGCTGTAGCTTCTCTGACTTCCGTTGCTAAACTGCCGTTCGCTTACGCTAAAGATGGTATCTCTTACACCTTCTCTATCGTTCCGAACGCACTGGGTAAAGACGACGAAGTTCGTAAGACCAACCTGGCTGGTCTGATGGATGGTTACTTCCACCACGAAGCGTCCATCGAAGGTGGTCAGCACCTGAACGTAAACGTGATGAACCGTGAAATGCTGCTCGACGCAATGGAAAACCCGGAAAAATATCCGCAGTTGACCATCCGTGTATCTGGCTACGCAGTACGTTTCAACTCGCTGACTAAAGAACAGCAGCAGGACGTTATTACTCGTACCTTCACTCAATCTATGTAATTAGATTTGACTGAAATCGTACTGTAAAAAGCGTACAATAAAGGCTCCACGAAAGTGGGGCCTTTTTTAGCAAGAGAGCCTTTTTTGTCAGCTATCTATACTTTAAGGTGACTGCCAAAACAGACTCGACGTAGCCTTCGAGCTGCGCACCAACACGGCCTCAGATGGGCCACATCTGGAGAAACACCGCAATGTCAGTTATTGGTCGCATTCACTCCTTTGAATCCTGTGGAACCGTAGACGGCCCGGGTATTCGCTTTATCACCTTTTTCCAGGGCTGCCTGATGCGCTGCCTGTATTGTCATAACCGCGACACCTGGGACACGCATGGCGGTAAAGAAGTTACCGTTGAAGATTTAATGAAAGAGGTGGTGACCTATCGCCACTTTATGAACGCTTCAGGTGGCGGCGTTACCGCATCTGGCGGCGAAGCAATTCTGCAAGCTGAGTTTGTTCGTGACTGGTTCCGCGCCTGCAAAAAAGAAGGCATTCATACCTGTCTGGACACCAACGGTTTTGTTCGTCGTTACGATCCGGTGATTGATGAACTGCTGGAAGTAACCGACCTGGTAATGCTTGATCTCAAACAAATGAACGACGAGATCCACCAAAATCTGGTAGGCGTTTCCAACCACCGAACGCTGGAGTTTGCCAAATATCTGGCGAACAAAAATGTGAAAGTCTGGATCCGTTATGTCGTAGTACCTGGCTGGTCTGACGACGACGATTCCGCCCACCGTCTTGGTGAATTTACCCGTGATATGGGTAACGTCGAAAAAATCGAACTCCTCCCCTACCATGAGCTGGGCAAACACAAATGGGTGGCGATGGGCGAAGAGTACAAACTCGATGGCGTGAAACCACCGAAGAAAGAGACCATGGAGCGCGTGAAAGGCATTCTTGAGCAGTATGGTCATAAAGTGATGTTCTAAAACATCACGTGCAGGTTGAATTTCGCCCTGCAATTTTGGCTCCCCTCCTGTTAGTGATAATCAGTAAGCCAGCGTTAGGAGCATTCTCAACGCTGGCTTGCTCGACTTAATTTCCGCGTCGTAATCTTCTGATTCTAGCTCGTTACCAGTCGGCGTAAGGTATCAGCGGCTGCGGCGGTAAATCCATGTCGCCCTGCCATCCGGCGGCGGAATACCGTA
>NZ_PTSR01000175.1:0-273 GCF_002965345.1 Escherichia sp. MOD1-EC5950 | reverse complement strand
GTTACCAAAATCCAGGGTGGCGACCTGCCCTGCCTGAAAGGCTGAGCAGCCCTGAACCGTGGCACCGGACTCATACAAACGCACAGTGAAATCACGCGGAGGCACAGACGTCCCCGTGGACTTGCGGTAAGTCCCGAATGTCAGCCGGCCACTGTTGCCGGTGCTGTCCGCATCCACCACCACATGACAGGCCGAGGCCACCACGTCAGCACTGAATACGGTTTTCTGAACAGCGGCGTGAGAAACCCCGCCCCCTGCCAGAAGCAGAAGTAC
>NZ_PTSR01000174.1:0-274 GCF_002965345.1 Escherichia sp. MOD1-EC5950 | reverse complement strand
GCCCCGATGCTGAACTGGTCAACACTATGCTGGATAGCGCTGTCGAAACGTTAAATGCTGGCGAACGACCGGTGATACACAGTGACAGAGGTGGGCATTATCGCTGGCCAGGCTGGCTGGAAAGAGTGAATGCAGCAGGTCTTATTCGCTCAATGTCCCGTAAAGGATGTTCACCTGATAATGCCGCATGCGAAGGCTTTTTCGGCAGACTGAAAACGGAAATGTATTATGGGCGTAAATGGTCGGGCATCACGCCAGAAAAGTTCATGCAGCA
>NZ_PTSR01000173.1:0-280 GCF_002965345.1 Escherichia sp. MOD1-EC5950 | reverse complement strand
CGGATAAGGCGTTTACGCCGCATCCGGCAACCAACGCCTGATGCGACGCTGTCGTGTCTTATCAGGCCTACAACCGCAGCCGAATGTAGGCCGGATAAGGTGCTTGCACCGCATCCGGCAACCAATGCCTGATGCGACGCTGTCGTGTCTTATCAGGCCTACAACCGCTGCCGAATGTAGGCCGGATAAAGTGCTTGCACCGCATCCGGCAACCAACGCCTGATGCGACGCTGTCGCGTCTTATCAGGCCTACAACCGCAGCCGAATGTAGGCCGGATAA
>NZ_PTSR01000172.1:0-304 GCF_002965345.1 Escherichia sp. MOD1-EC5950 | reverse complement strand
TTTGTGGGCTGTTCATTTACCCTGGACAGTCAGTGCGGCAGGTTGTGGCTGTATCAGCCCCCGGCGACAGGGACTCATACGGGTGTGTGGCACCCGGCAGGCAATGAGCAGGGGCCCGCCGCAACGACGAAGAGCGCGGTTTGCGAAACGGCGTTGCCCCTTACATCCCGGCGGCCTTTTGCCGGGATGCCAGGAGCGCAGGCCACGGCGCGACAGAGGCGGCGCGACCGGAACGGTCGCTGCAAGCCGGGGGTTCGCGTCAGGGATGGAAGCCCGCCAGGGCGGAGACAGCTTCGCTGGCTCC
>NZ_PTSR01000171.1:0-314 GCF_002965345.1 Escherichia sp. MOD1-EC5950 | reverse complement strand
CAGAATGAAACGCGTTTGTTTACCTGCATGAACATATTCAGCATATAGCTGAATACCTGCCCACCCTGCGTGATATGTTTGGTTGAGCTCATATAAGTACCCGGTTATTAAAGAACATCAGAAAAATAAAAATCAGATATGGCGAATAATACTGGCGGCGACGTCATTCACCTGTTTAACAGAACGGGGCCGGTGCAACGGAATACCGGCCTGAATAACAACCAGATTAAATAACGTATCCCGGCGCTGACGTTCCGGGCGCAGATGAGAGCGATCATCCAGTTCGATAATGGCCCTGACAGTGAAATCCTGCT
>NZ_PTSR01000170.1:0-319 GCF_002965345.1 Escherichia sp. MOD1-EC5950 | reverse complement strand
CGTTGATGTTGCAGTTCCATCATCACGCCACTCCTCTGCAGAATGAGTCGTAGATGGAGAGTGGATGATGCAGGGGGGATTTGTCGAAGTTCACCTGATTTTCACCAGGATGCACTTCATACTCTTTTTTCTCCGGAGGCAGTGCCAGCATGGACTGCTGCTCTTCGAGCCAGCGATCGCAGGGACGGGCCTGGATTGTTTCATGCTTTCGTTGGTTAGCGACATCATGCAGCCAGCGCAGACCGTGGCGGTTGGCTGTTTCAACATCGACAGTGATCCCCATCGGGCGCAGGCGAGTCATTAGTGGGATGTAAAAACT
>NZ_PTSR01000169.1:0-319 GCF_002965345.1 Escherichia sp. MOD1-EC5950 | reverse complement strand
CGTTGATGTTGCAGTTCCATCATCACGCCACTCCTCTGCAGAATGAGTCGTAGATGGAGAGTGGATGATGCAGGGGGTGTTTGTCGAAGTTCACCAGATTTTCACCAGGATGCACGTCATACTCTTTTTTCTCCGGAGGCAGTGCCAGCATGGACTGCTGCTCTTCAAGCCAGCGATCGCAGGGACGGGCCTGGATTGTTTCATGCTTTCGTTGGTTAGCGACATCGTGCAGCCAGCGCAGGCCGTGGCGGTTGGCTGTTTCAACATCGACAGTGATCCCCATCGGGCGCAGGCGAGTCATTAGTGGGATGTAAAAACT
>NZ_PTSR01000016.1:0-98825 GCF_002965345.1 Escherichia sp. MOD1-EC5950 | reverse complement strand
AGTGGTGGCGCATTATAGGGAGTTATTCCGGCCTGACAAGAGGAAATTTAAAATAATTTTCCGAATGCGTGTTTTTTATTCTTTATGCTTATTTCATCATCGGTTTGTTGGTTAAATGGGCGATTTCTCGGGCAAAATTCGCTACCTGTTCCCAATCGGTATAGACAACTTCTTTGCGCGTATCCGTTTCTCCGCCAGACATCTTCATAATCAGCTTGATCATAAAGCGGTCGTACCAACGGTAGCGTGGATAACGCAGCGCCCCAGCGATAACCGCGCAGCGATCGGGACGCCATTGTGAGTTCATCAAAAACTTCCGCGCGTAGCTGTTGGTCTGCACAGTACGCTTCTCCGGTTTGCGCGCCACCAGGTTCACCGAGTAAAAGGCGCTCGGCATGGAGTTCAGGCGTGTGGCATGCGTTTTGACAAACTCCTGGAACGCAGAATGGTAATGACCGTAGCGAATAGATGCACCAATTACCACGCAGTCGTAGTTTTCCCATTCTGGTTCTTCGGTGCGATGCAAGTTGACAACATCCGCCTGGCTCCCCAGTTCTTTCAATTCCGAAGCCAGATACGAGGCAATCTCGCGCGTTTGTCCATCCCTTGTTGAGAAAAGAATTAATGTTTTCACGTATTACTCCATCATTCACGCCAGAAAGTCGGGGTAAAGAGCACCAGCAATGTAAAGACCTCGAGACGACCAAATAGCATATTGGCAATCAGGATCCATTTAGCCACCGGATTCATGCTGGTAAAGTTATCAGCAACCACACCAAGCCCTGGCCCCAGGTTATTCAATGTCGCAACAACCGACGCAAAGGCAGAAAAGTCATCCACGCCAGTGGCGATAATCGCCAGCATACTGACAATAAAAACTAACGCATAAGCAGAGAAGAATCCCCACACGGCTTCAAGGATGCGTTCCGGCAATGCGCGGTTCCCTAGCTTAATGCTATAAACAGCATTCGGATGCACCAGACGTTTCAGCTCACGGTTCCCCTGTTTGAACAACAGCAGAATGCGGATCACTTTCAGGCCACCGCCCGTTGACCCGGCGCAACCACCGATAAATGCAGAGCACAACAGTAGTACCGGCAAAAAGAGCGGCCAGCGGGCAATGCTGTCGGTCGTAAACCCGGCGGTCGTCGCCATCGACACTACCTGGAAAAATGCCTGGTTAATCGTCATCAGCGCCGAACTGTAGACATTATGAAACCACAGTACGAGTGTACAAATAACCACCAGCGTAAACTGTACGCCGATAAACATGCGAAATTCCGGATCGCGCCAGTAAACCTTCAGACTACGCCCACTTAACAGCGAGAAGTGCAGACCGTAGTTACAGCCGGAGATCAGCAAGAAAATAGCAATAATAGTGTTAATGGTCGGGCTATCGAAATAGCCAACACTAGCATCATGTGTCGAGAAACCACCAATAGCGATTGTCGCAAAGCTATGACCGATGGCATCAAAGGCATCCATTCCAGCAAACCACAGCGCCAGCGCACAGGCGACGGTCAACAGAACATAAATCAACCACAAAGTTTTTGCCGTTTCCGCAATACGCGGGCGCATTTTGTTATCTTTCAGCGGGCCGGGCATTTCCGCGCGATAGAGCTGCATTCCACCTACACCGAGAATAGGCAGTATCGCGACTGCTAACACGATGATCCCCATCCCGCCAAACCATTGCAGCATCTGGCGATAAAAGAGGATGGCATGAGGGAGTGAGTCCAACCCCACCAGCGTCGTTGCGCCTGTGGTGGTCAGACCGGAGAAGGATTCAAAAAACGCATCTGTAATGGTGAGGTTCGGGCTTTCCGAGAAGATAAAAGGGAGCGCACCGACACTACCCAGCACGGTCCAGAACAGCACCACAATCAGAAACCCTTCGCGGGATTTCAGCTCGCCCTTCTCTTTACGGTTCGGCCACCACAGCATGGAGCCAATCGCGAGGGCGACAAAAAAGGTCTGGGTAAATGCGCGGCCCGCCCCATCCCGGTAGATGAGCGCTACCAGCCCAGGGATAATCATGGTCCCTGAAAATAAGATGACCAGTAGTCCAACGATTCGGGTTATGGCGCGAAAATGCATCTCTGCCGCTTCCTTAGTTCTGCAAAATGAAGTGGGGATTATTCTTCAATCGCTAACAATTGCAATGAACCACGGCTAAAATCCGCCAGCTTTGCGGAAAATTCAGCCACTTTCGCCGCCGGAAGCGCCACCCGCAGCAGAACGAATGCCTGATAATCGCTGGTAATAACTTTGCCGTCACACTGCCCCAGCAACGCTTCAATACCGGTTAACTGACTATATTCACATTGCAAAGTATATTCGGTTAATGGCGTCTTGCGTTGGGTCGTTAGCTGGCGCAGTGCCTGATTCACGCCGCCGCCATAAGCTTTCACTAACCCACCGGTGCCCAGCAATATGCCGCCGTAGTAGCGCACCACCACGGCGGTAATTTCCCCGACGCCGCTGCCCATCAGTTGGGCGAGCATCGGTTTACCTGCCGTTCCCGCCGGTTCACCGTCATCGGAGAAGCCCAGTTGTTGTGAATCGTCAGGCGCCCCCGCCACCCACGCCACGCAATGGTGGCGAGCATCGGGGTGTTCTGCCCGTACTGATTCAACAAACGCTTTCGCCGCCTCGACGCCATCGGTATGTGCCAACAGCGTAATGAAGCGGCTTTTTTTGATCTCTTCAACGACCGTGACCGGTGCCGCAGGAATTAACCAGCTTTCCATCACGCCAGCTTCAAATCCCGGGTCATGTTTTCCACGTTATTTTCGTGGATCACCACGTTGTCTTCGATACGAATGCCGCCGAACGGTTTCAGTGCTTCAATTTTCTGCCAGTTGAAGTGTTTGCTGAACTGCCCTTCACGCCACGGAGCCAGCAGCGATTCGATGAAGTAGATACCCGGTTCGATGGTTAACACCATCCCCGGCTGGAGAATACGAGTGCAGCGCAGGTACGGATATTTTGCCGGTGCCGCGAGATGCGTACCACTATCATCCTGCATAAAACCGGCTACGTCATGCACCTGCAGGCCAAGCGGATGCCCGATACCGTGCGGCATAAACGGCCCGGTAAGATCGTTTTCGACCATCGCTTCTTCACTCATATCAGTGATGATTTGGTGTTTACGCAACAGTTTAGCGATGCGCTGATGGAACTGGATGTGGTAATCCACATAGCTGACACCCGCCTTCATGGTGGCGATCAGCGCCAGTTGTTCATCATTAACGTCTTTCACCAGTTGCGCATAGTCATTGTCGCTTTTTGCCGACCAGGTACGAGTCAGGTCAGCCGCATAGCCGTTATATTCGGCCCCGGCGTCCAGCAGGAAGCTGCGCATCTCTTCCGGCGCCTGATGATCCAGTTTGGTGTAATGCAACACCGCAGCATGTTCGTTAAGCGCCACAATGTTGCTGTAAGGTACGTCGGTATCACGATGGCCGGTCGCGGTCAGGTAGGCGATGTTGATATCGAACTCGCTCATACCGGAACGGAAGGCTTCTTCTGCCGCGCGATGACCATTGACCGCCATTTTCTGCGCTTCACGCATACAGGTCAGTTCGTACTCGGTTTTGAAAGAACGGTAGTAATGCAGGTAGTCAATGACCCCTTTCGGGTTGATGTTGCTGGCCTCAATGCCCAGTTGCAGCGCACGTTCCGGCACCGGACCAATATAACCGATATTGCCGCGCGCGGCAGGCAGTTGGCTACCAATACCATCAGCTTTCGGCAGCGCGATCACTTCCACATCTTCAGTCCAGAAGGAGGTCGGCAGCGGTTCGACGTTGTGCCAGTAATCAACCGGCAGATAAAACCACAGTTTCGGTTTGTTCACGCCATCCACCAGCAACCAGCAGTTTGGCACCTGAGTTACCGGCACCCATGCTTTGAATTGCGGGTTCACTTTAAACGGATAGGGATGATCGTCGAGAAAAACGTTGAACAGCTCGCCAGAGTGAATAAGTAATGCATCCAGCTTGAAGCGCGCCAGCGCATCGCGAGTCCGTTCTTGCAAGGTAGCTATATGATTTTTATAAAGCGAGGCCAGTGATTCCATTTTTTACCCTTCTGTTTTTTGACCTTAAGTCTCCGCATCTTAGCACAACGTTCATACAGAGCGTGATTTCTGCCGAGCGTGATCAGAACGGCATTTCTTTAATCTTTTATTTGCATATTTTTAACATAAAACACACACTTCAAGCCATCTGGTACGACCAGATCACCTTGCGGATTCAGGAGACTGACATGCTTTACAAAGGCGACACCCTGTACCTTGACTGGCTGGAAGATGGCATTGCCGAACTGGTGTTCGATGCCCCAGGCTCAGTTAATAAACTCGACACTGCAACCGTCGCCAGCCTCGGTGAGGCCATCGGCGTGCTGGAACAACAATCAGATTTAAAAGGGCTGCTGCTGCGTTCGAACAAAGCAGCCTTTATCGTCGGTGCTGATATCACCGAATTTTTATCGCTGTTTCTCGTTCCGGAAGAACAATTAAGCCAGTGGCTGCATTTTGCCAATAGCGTGTTTAATCGACTGGAAGACCTGCCGGTGCCGACCATTGCCGCGGTCAACGGCTACGCGCTGGGCGGTGGCTGCGAATGCGTGCTGGCGACCGATTATCGTCTGGCGACGCCGGATCTGCGTATCGGGTTGCCGGAAACCAAACTTGGCATCATGCCGGGCTTTGGCGGCTCCGTGCGTATGCCACGAATGCTGGGCGCTGACAGTGCGCTGGAAATCATTGCCGCCGGTAAAGATGTCGGGGCCGAACAGGCGCTGAAAATCGGTCTGGTTGATGGCGTAGTCAAAGCAGAAAAACTACTTGAAGGCGCGATGGCAATTTTACGCCAGGCCATTAACGGCGACCTCGACTGGAAAGCGAAACGTCAGCCGAAGCTGGAACCGCTGAAACTTAGCAAGATTGAAGCCACCATGAGCTTCACCATCGCTAAAGGGATGGTCGCACAAACAGCGGGGAAACATTACCCGGCCCCCATCACCGCAGTAAAAACCATTGAAGCCGCCGCCCGTTTTGGTCGTGAAGAAGCCTTAAACCTGGAAAACAAAAGCTTTGTTCCGCTGGCGCACACCAAAGAAGCCCGCGCACTGGTCGGCATTTTCCTTAACGATCAATATGTAAAAGGCAAAGCGAAAAAACTTACCCAAGACGTTGAAACACCGAAACAGGCCGCTGTACTGGGTGCGGGCATTATGGGGGGCGGCATTGCTTACCAGTCCGCGTGGAAAGGCGTGCCGGTTGTCATGAAAGATATCAACGACAAGTCGTTAACCCTCGGCATGACCGAAGCCGCGAAACTGCTGAACAAGCAGCTTGAGCGCGGCAAGATCGATGGTCTGAAACTGGCTGGCGTGATCTCCACGATTCACCCAACGCTCGACTACGCCGGGTTTGACCGCGTGGATATTGTGGTAGAAGCGGTTGTTGAAAACCCGAAAGTGAAAAAAGCCGTGCTGGCAGAAACTGAGCAGAAAGTACGTCCGGATACCGTGCTGGCTTCTAACACTTCAACCATTCCTATCAGCGAACTGGCCAACGCGCTGGAACGCCCGGAAAATTTCTGCGGGATGCACTTCTTTAACCCGGTGCACCGGATGCCGTTGGTAGAAATTATTCGCGGTGAGAAAAGCTCCGACGAAACCATCGCAAAAGTTGTCGCCTGGGCAAGCAAGATGGGCAAGACGCCGATCGTAGTTAACGACTGCCCGGGCTTCTTCGTTAACCGCGTGCTGTTCCCGTACTTCGCTGGTTTCAGCCAGTTACTACGTGACGGCGC
Organism: Escherichia sp. MOD1-EC5950; assembly: GCF_002965345.1. Lineage (NCBI taxonomy): Bacteria > Pseudomonadati > Pseudomonadota > Gammaproteobacteria > Enterobacterales > Enterobacteriaceae > Escherichia > Escherichia sp. MOD1-EC5950. Next base: position 93,003 of record NZ_PTSR01000016.1, on the reverse strand, counting down.
GGATTTCCGCAAGATCGACAAGGTGATGGAAAAACAGTTTGGCTGGCCGATGGGTCCGGCATACCTGCTGGATGTCGTGGGGATTGATACCGCGCATCACGCCCAGGCAGTGATGGCAGCGGGCTTCCCGCAGCGGATGCAAAAAGATTATCGCGACGCCATCGATTCATTGTTTGATGCCAACCGCTTTGGTCAGAAGAATTGCCTCGGTTTCTGGCGCTATAAAGAAGACAGCAAAGGCAAGCCGAAGAAAGAAGAAGATTCCGCCGTTGACGGCCTGCTGGCAGAAGTCAGCCAGCCAAAGCGTGATTTCAGCGAGGAAGAGATTATCGCCCGCATGATGATCCCGATGGTCAACGAAGTGGTGCGCTGCCTGGAAGAAGGCATTATCGCCACTCCGGCAGAAGCGGATATGGCGCTGGTCTACGGCCTGGGCTTCCCTCCGTTCCACGGCGGCGCGTTCCGCTGGCTGGACACCCTCGGCAGCGCGAAATATCTCGATATGGCGCAGCAATATCAGCACCTCGGCCCACTGTATGAAGTGCCGGAAGGTCTGCGTAATAAAGCGCGCCATAACGAACCATACTATCCCCCGGTTGAGCCAGCCCGTCCGGTTGGCGACCTGAAAACGGCTTAAGGAGTCACAATGGAACAGGTTGTCATTGTCGATGCAATTCGCACCCCGATGGGCCGTTCGAAGGGCGGTGCTTTTCGTCACGTGCGCGCGGAAGACCTCTCCGCTCATTTAATGCGTAGTCTACTGGCGCGTAATCCGGCGCTGGAAGCAGCGGCTCTCGACGATATTTACTGGGGTTGTGTGCAGCAAACGCTGGAGCAGGGTTTCAACATCGCCCGTAACGCGGCGCTGTTGGCAGAAGTGCCGCATTCCGTCCCGGCGGTTACCGTCAATCGCTTGTGTGGTTCATCCATGCAGGCATTGCACGACGCGGCACGAATGATCATGACTGGCGATGCGCAGGCATGTCTGGTCGGCGGTGTGGAACATATGGGTCATGTACCAATGAGCCACGGTGTCGATTTTCACCCAGGTCTTAGCCGCAATGTTGCCAAAGCGGCGGGCCTGATGGGCTTAACGGCAGAAATGCTGGCGCGTATGCACGGTATCAGCCGTGAAATGCAGGATGCCTTTGCCGCACGGTCACACGCTCGTGCCTGGGCCGCCACGCAGTCGGGCGCATTTAAAAATGAAATCATCCCGACAGGTGGTCACGATGCCGACGGTGTACTGAAGCAGTTTAATTACGACGAAGTGATTCGCCCGGAAACCACCGTGGAAGCCCTCGCCACGCTACGTCCGGCGTTCGATCCAGTCAGCGGTACGGTAACGGCGGGCACGTCTTCTGCGCTTTCCGATGGTGCTGCAGCCATGCTGGTGATGAGTGAAAGCCGCGCCCGTGAATTAGGTCTTAAGCCACGCGCCCGCGTGCGTTCGATGGCGGTTGTCGGTTGTGACCCGTCGATTATGGGTTACGGCCCGGTTCCGGCCTCGAAGCTGGCGCTGAAAAAAGCGGGGCTTTCTGCCAGCGATATCGGCGTGTTTGAAATGAATGAAGCCTTTGCCGCGCAGATCCTGCCGTGTATTAAAGATCTGGGGCTGATGGAGCAGATTGACGAGAAGATCAACCTCAACGGTGGCGCGATCGCACTGGGTCATCCGCTGGGCTGTTCCGGTGCGCGTATCAGCACCACGCTGCTGAATCTGATGGAACGCAAAGATGCCCAGTTTGGTCTGGCGACGATGTGTATCGGTCTGGGCCAGGGCATTGCGACGGTGTTTGAGCGGGTTTAAACACTTGCCGGATGCGGCGTGAACGCCTTATCCGGCCTACGGTTCAGGACTCTTTGTAGGCCGGATAAGACGCGACATAGAGTAATGCCACTGAATAAAGCTTTAGTTGCCGTTTTTCCCGCCTGTCAGGGGCGGGTTTTTTAACCCTTAGATAAACGCAAACGCATCGCCAAACAGGCGATCTTCCCGCGCATTACGCTCATTGCAGAACAGGTCTCGGGCGATTTTCGCCATCTCAAAACGTCCAGCGATATAGATATCATGCTCTGCTAACGTACCGTGATCCTGCAACACCGCCGTTAATACCGTACCGGTACGCCCTCGCCAACCCGCTTCCGGCTGTTCAACCACCGGCACCACTTGTAAACCAGGATGCTTAAGCGAAAGCGCCTCAAGCTCAGAAAGATCGTACAGATGTTGCTGCTCACGCCCGCCCCAGTAAATAGTGATATTACGATTGGGATTACGCGCCAGCGCCGTCAGCAAAATAGAACGGGCATAAGAGAAGCCCGTGCCGCCGGCAATAAGAATCATTGGACGCTCTTCATCATCGCGCAGCCAGGCTTCACCGTGGGGGATATCGACTACGATTTGATGATCTTTAAGGATGCGGTCCATGACAGCTTTCGCGTAAAGATTGATTTCAGAAGCACCGATATGCAACTCGATAAATCCTTTTTCATCAGGCGTTGAGGCCATTGAAAATGGGCGTTTATCGCGCTCGTCCATCACTACCATCAAATACTGACCTGCACGGAATGAAAAGGCCGCATCTGGCACGATTCGAACACGGTATACGGTATCCGTGATAGCTTCTACCGAGGTCACTTTACAGCTTAAGGTTGTCATGCGCTTTCTCTGTCGGATCAATAAATAGGGCAAAACAAACGCGCATCAGGCGCTTTTACCGTTGTTAAAGATGGCCAGTTCATCCCAGATTGCGTCAATATGCGCAACAACATCCGGATCTTTTTTGATAGGACGCCCCCACTCACGCTGGGTTTCCCCTGGCCATTTATTCGTGGCATCCAGCCCCATTTTTGAACCCAGCCCGGAAACAGGCGAGGCAAAGTCCAGATAATCAATAGGCGTATTTTCAACCAGCACCGTATCCCGCGCCGGGTCCATGCGGGTAGTAATCGCCCAAATCACATCGTTCCAGTCGCGTGCGTTGACATCATCATCGCAGACGATCACAAATTTAGTGTACATAAACTGACGTAAGAACGACCAGACGCCCATCATGACGCGCTTTGCGTGTCCAGCGTACTGTTTTTTGATCGTCACTACCGCCAGTCGATAAGAGCAGCCCTCCGGCGGCAGATAAAAATCAACAATTTCCGGGAACTGTTTTTGCAGAATCGGCACGAACACTTCGTTCAGCGCCACGCCCAACACCGCAGGTTCATCTGGCGGACGACCGGTATAGGTGGAGTGGTAAATCGCATCTTCACGCTGGGTAATGTGCGTTACGGTAAAGACAGGGAAGCTATCAACTTCATTATAGTAACCCGTGTGGTCACCATATGGGCCTTCTGCAGCCATCTCACCCGGGTCGATATACCCTTCCAGCACGATTTCTGCACTGGCAGGTACTTCGAGGTCATTAGAAATGCACTTCACCACTTCGGTTTTGGTGCCACGTAACAATCCGGCAAAGGCGTATTCCGACAACGTATCCGGCACTGGCGTCACCGCGCCGAGAATCGTCGCAGGATCAGCCCCCAGAGCAACAGAGATCGGAAAACGTTCACCCGGATGCGCCGCGCACCACTCCTGATAATCCAGCGCACCGCCGCGGTGCGACAGCCAGCGCATAATCAGCTTGTTTTTACCAATCAACTGCTGGCGATAAATGCCAAGATTTTGCCGCTCTTTGTGCGGCCCCCGCGTCACCGTCAACCCCCAGGTAATCAACGGAGCAGCATCTTCCGGCCAGCAGGTCATAATGGGAATGCGGTTGAGATCGACATCATCACCAGAAACAATTTTTTGCTGACAGGGCGCACCACGTAACCGTTTCGTCGGCATGTTCAACACCTGCTTAAACTGCGGCAGCTTATCAAACAGATCGCGAAAGCCTTTTGGCGGCTCCGGTTCTTTCAGAAACGCTAATAATTTACCGACTTCCCGCAACGCCGAAACATCCTCTTGCCCCATACCCATAGCGACACGTTTCGGCGTACCAAACAGGTTGCACAGCACCGGCATTGAATAACCTTTAGGATTTTCAAACAACAGCGCAGGTCCACCGGCACGCAATGTGCGGTCGGCTATTTCAGTCATTTCCAGATGCGGATCCACCGGGAGCGTGATACGTTTTAGCTCACCCTGCTGTTCAAGCAAGGTCAGGAAGTCGCGTAAATCGTTATATTTCATGGCGTCCATTGTAGCCTCTTAATCTGCGCACATTATACGGCGTTCATCTTTACGATGCTGTAAATTTGTTAAATTAGCGTGAACTCAGGCGGTATAACGCAAACCCGGGAATATAATTAACTTAACGCATCGCTTTTGCTATTCTTGCGCCCCGATTAAACGGATAAGAGTCATTATGCAATCCTGGTATTTACTGTACTGCAAGCGCGGGCAACTCCAACGTGCCCAGGAACACCTCGAAAGACAGGCGGTTAATTGCCTGGCGCCGATGATCACCCTGGAAAAAATCGTACGAGGCAAACGTACTGCAGTCAGTGAGCCATTGTTCCCCAACTACCTGTTTGTGGAATTTGATCCAGAAGTGATTCATACCACCACCATCAACGCCACTCGGGGTGTCAGCCACTTTGTCCGTTTTGGCGCATCGCCAGCGATAGTCCCATCGGCGGTGATTCATCAGTTATCGGTGTATAAACCGAAAGACATTGTCGATCCGGCAACGCCATATCCAGGTGATAAGGTGATTATTACCGAAGGTGCTTTCGAAGGTTTTCAGGCCATTTTCACCGAACCCGACGGTGAGGCACGCTCTATGCTCTTGCTTAATCTTATCAATAAAGAGATTAAGCACAGTGTGAAGAACACCGAGTTCCGCAAACTCTAGAACGCAATCCCAAATAACTTTTTGACATTGGCATCCGTGGTGGCAGCCAGCCATGCGGCATCTTCCCCACGCCAGTGCGCAATACGTTGCAAAATATGGGGCAAACAGGCTGGCTCGTTGCGCCGGGAGGATGGCTTCGGCGTGAGATCGCGCGGGAGCAAATACGGTGCATCAGTTTCAATCAGTAGTTTATCTGCCGGAATCAACGGCAACAGTTCTCGCAGTTCCAGTCCGCGTCGTTCATCGCAAACCCAACCAGTAATGCCAATATAAATGCCTCGCGCCACACATGCCTGCATCTCTTCGCGTGTGCCAGTAAAACAGTGCAACACCGCGCCAGGTAGTTTATCCAGCCACGGCTCCAGCAATGTAATAAACCGCTCATGGGCATCGCGACAGTGCATAAACACCGGCATGTTTAATTCTGCGGCAATACGCAACTGGGCAACAAAGGCACGTTCCTGTTCTTCTGGCGTAGAAAAGTTGCGGTTAAAGTCGAGGCCACACTCACCCATCGCCACCACTTCTGGCTGCGAGGCCAGCTCCACAAGCACTTCTTCTGTTGCATCTTGCCACTGGCTGCTGTCGTGAGGATGCACGCCTGCCGTTGACCAACAGTGCAGATACTGACGCGCCAGTTTTTGCGCCTGTTGGCTTTCGTGCAGGTTAGTACCGGTGATGAGTAGCCCATCAACACCCGCAGCAAAAGCGCGTGCCACAACATCATCGCGGTCTTTCGCAAATTGCGAACTGGTCAAATTAACGCCGATATCAAACATCCTGCTCTCCATATGACAACCGCCCTGACGGGCGGTTGAATTTATTCTTCAGTTTTTTCGCTTTCTGCTTCAGCGTCGTTTTCTTCTTCCCGGTTTCGGCCTTTACCAACGTAAAAGCGTGAGAAGAAGACACCGATTTCAAACAGGCAGTACATCGGGATCGCCAGCAGCGTTTGCGAGAAGACATCCGGCGGCGTCAGTAGCATCCCGACAACAAATGCGCCAACCAGCACATACGGGCGTTTTTTGCGTAAGTCTTCTGGAGAGGTAATCCCCATCCAGCACAGCAGCACAATTGCCACCGGTACTTCGAAGGAGACGCCAAACGCCATAAACAACGCCATAACGAAGCTTAAGTAGCTGGCGATGTCGGTGGACACCTGTACCCCTTCTGGCGCGGTATTGGCAAGGAAGCCAAATGCCAGCGGGAAGACCACAAAATAGGCAAACGCCATACCGATATAAAACAGCAGAGAGCTGGAAACCAGCAACGGCACCACCAGACGACGTTCGTGCTTATACAGCGCGGGAGCGATAAACGCCCACACCTGATAGAGAATCACCGGCGCTGACAGAATCAGCGACACCATAAAGGTCAACTTGATCGGCGTAAAGAACGGCGAGGCCACGTCGGTGGCGATCATCGTTGAACCTTGCGGCAACTGCTTGATCAACGGCGCGGATACCAGGTGATAGATATCATTGGCGAAATAGACCAGGCACAGAAATATCACGATCACCGCGATAATGCAGTTCAGCAGACGCTTACGCAGCTCAATCAGATGCGTGATAAGCGGTTGAGTATCTTCTACAGACATGTTTACGGTTTATCACTCGATGAAGGGGAAGATGCAGCGGTTTTCGGTTCAGCGTCCGCAGCAGGTTTTACCACCGGCTCTGGCGTGGCTTCTGGCTTCTGTTCCGGCGAACTGGCCTGAGTTTCCGCAGCGGCAGGCGTGACGCCTTCATGCGCAGCCTCATTGTCTTTCACCACCGGGTTATGGATGGTGTGCGCTTCATCACTCACCTTTTCAGGATCGTTTGCGACGTAGGAACGTTTCATCGACTCCGCGGCCTGGCGCAGTTCATCCATCGACGCTTTCAGTTCGGGTGTCAGGTTAGTGAGACTCGCCTTTTCAACCTTTTTCAGGCTGTCCTGAAACTCCTGGAGTTTTAACTCCTGGGTCAGTTCGTTCTGCACCGTTGTCGCCAGTGAACGCAACGCACGAATCCAGCCCGCTACCGTTTTTACCGCCACAGGCAGTCGTTGCGGCCCCAGAACGACGAGGCCGATGATGAATACCAATAGCAGTTCGCTAAAACCGATATCAAACACGGATTACACCTGCTCTTTATCGTGGCGCTTCGCGTCTTCTGTTTTAGCCTGTTCCTGGTTCGTATCCGCCTGCTTATCGACGATAGTTTTCGCAGTAAAATCAGCATCCTGACTGGTTTTATCCTGCTTTGGTTCATCATCGCTCATTGCTTTTTTAAAGCCTTTGATCGACGCACCAAGATCGGAACCGATGGAGCCGAGCTTTTTGGTGCCAAAAAGCAGTACAACGATGACGGCAATAATCAATAACTGCCAAATACTGATACCACCCATACATGTTCCTCTGTGGTAGATGATGATTAAACAAGGCCGCATTATACGTTACACGGCCCGCCTTGAGCGATGAAAAAATCAGCGTGTTTTGCGCCAACCGACAAACCAGGCGCTCAGCCCCCCCGCCATTAACCAGGCGGGCATCAACCCAAATTCAGGTCGACTGACCAACAAGAATGTGCCACTTAATACTAATGTCGCACCAATTCCGAGAAAATAACGGGATTGTCCCTGACGCACATGATTCGACTGTAACTCGCGCGCAATCTTATCAACACTGTGCTGTAAATACTTGCCCTGGCGCAAACTGTCATAAACCAATTCAGGCAGTTCTGGCATTTTTTCGATCCAGAACGGCGCTTTTTCCTTAAAGGCTCTCACCAGCGCAGGAATACCAACCTGATCTTTAATCCACGATTCAAGGAAGGGTTTTGCAGTTTTCCATAAATCGAGCTGTGGATAAAGTTGCCGTCCAACGCCTTCGATATAGAGCAACGTTTTCTGAAGTAACACCAGTTGCGGCTGCACTTCCATGTTGAATCGACGCGCCGTATTAAACAGATTTAACAGCACATGTCCAAACGAAATTTCCGCCAGCGGTTTTTCAAAGATAGGCTCGCACACGGTACGAATGGCAAATTCAAAATCTTCCACGTTGGTATCTGGCGGCACCCAGCCTGAATCAACGTGCAACTCCGCCACTTTGCGATAGTCACGGTTAAAGAAGGCGATAAAGTTTTCCGCCAGATAGCGTTTATCTTCTTTGTTTAGCGAGCCAACAATCCCGCAATCAATACCGATATACTTCGGGTTTTCCGGGTGTTCGAAGCTTACGAAGATGTTGCCTGGGTGCATGTCGGCATGGAAAAAACTGTCACGGAAGACCTGAGTAAAAAACACCTGCACGCCGCGTTCCGCCAGCAATTTCATGTTGGTGCCGTTTTTCTCCAGCGCCGCGACATCAGAAACCGGAATGCCGTAGATGCGCTCCATCACCATCATCCCTTCGCTGCAATAGTCAGGGTAAACTTCCGGAATGTAGAGCATCGGGCTGTTTTCAAAATTGCGCCGCAACTGGATTGCGTTAGCGGACTCCCGCAACAAATTCAGTTCGTCGATCAACGTTTTCTCGTACTCGCGAACCACTTCAGTTGGGCGCAGACGACGTCCATCCGGCAGTAAGCGCGGCACCCAGCGGGCGAGACGATAAATAAGTTTCAGATCCGCTTTAATAACCGGCAAAATATCCGGGCGGATAACTTTAATCACCACCTCTTTGCCATTCGATTTCAGCCGCGCAGTATGTACCTGCGCAACGGAAGCCGATGCCAGGGGCGTAATGTCAAAATCATCAAACCACGCTTCCACCGGCAAGCCGCCCATCGCCGCTTCAATTTGTGCTTTCGCCAGTTTGCCATCAAACGGTGCGACTTTGTCCTGCAATAACGCCAGTTGGTCGGCAATATTCGGCGGGAAAAGATCGCGGCGGGTCGATAACATCTGCCCAAACTTGATCCATACAGGACCCAGTTCTTGCAGCGCCAGTCGTAGCCGCTCGCCTAATGGTTTATCTTTATGCCGATTCGGCATCCAGAACAATGAGTATCGCCATAACCGCAGCGGCAAAGTGATACGCATTTTAGGAATCAGTTCATCAAGTCCGTAGCTTAAAAAAGTGCGAATGATGAAATACAGGCGCCGTACTTCACCTGGCGTCATTAAACTGCCTCCAGTTTTTCCAGCCGTTTGGTTAGCGCATCAACGGCACGTTCAACGGCGGCTGTCTCTTCCGCAAACCAGGCCACTTCAAGCGGACCTGGCGCCATACGCCACTCTTCGGTAATTGCTTCAGCCACATAACGTTGCTGGCGTTTAATACCGTGATGCAGGAACTTCGCGCCACCACGCAGGGCTTTGCTGATGCCTTCGGCAGCGATATCACCAGTATAAGGAGCCAGCAGCTCCGCTGGGTCAAACTCCGCGAGATCTGCCAGTGCAACGAAGTTCTGTACTACCTGAATATCGCCCTGCACTTCCAGCTCGCCGCTGCGGATTAACGCGGCAAGCTGCTGGCGATCGCGGAGTTTCGGTAACACGCTGGCATAAGCAATGACGGTACAATCAGCATCACCCGCCCATTCTCCCAGAACATCGACCTGACGTTCGCTAAATACCAAAATCAGCGAGGTCGAAAAGCCTTTTACCTCTATGCGCAATACTTTGCCCAACAGACGCGAGCGGGCAGTTTTCAGCGCGGGTGAGCGATACAGGAAGGTGTTGAGCAGACTTTCTATTCCTGCCGTCACTAAAGGTTTAAAAGGCATAGTCGTACTCCTGTCAGAACTTATAACCACGGTGCAGCGCCACAACGCCAGCCGTCAGGTTGTAATAATCGACACTTTCGAATCCGGCATCTTGCATCATGGCTTTCAGGGTATCCTGATCGGGATGCATACGGATGGATTCTGCCAGATAACGGTAGCTGTCGGCGTCATTCGCCACCAGCGAGCCAATACGCGGCAACACATGGAAGGAGTAAGCGTCATAAGCTTTGCTTAGCGGCTCGATAATCGGCTTCGAGAACTCAAGCACCAGCAGACGACCGCCGGGTTTCAGCACGCGATACATCGAACGCAGCGCTTTATCTTTGTCAGTGACGTTACGCAGACCAAACGAAATGGTGATGCAATCAAAGGTGTTATCCGGGAACGGTAGAGCCTCGGCATTTGCCTGAACATACTCAACGTTGCCAATCACGCCGATATTACGCAGCTTCTCGCGCCCCATTTTGAGCATGGATTCATTGATATCAGCGAGGACCACTTTGCCAGTTTCACCGACCAGGCGGGAGAATTTCGCCGTCAGATCGCCAGTGCCGCCAGCCAGATCCAGCACGGTCTGCCCACGGCGTACGCCGCTACAATCGATCGTGAATCGCTTCCACAAACGATGAATACCAAAGGACATCAAATCGTTCATGACATCGTATTTCGATGCCACGGAATGGAAAACGTGGGCGACCATGTCCGCTTTTTGTTCCTTCGCGACGGTCTGAAAACCAAAGTGCGTCGTTTCTTGTGACTTATCCACCATCTCAATGCCTGCTCATCAAAAAATTGTTCCAGAAGTGTAACAGATTGGGCGTCGTTGCCCTAGATTTCTACCCGGCTTAGCTACCCCTAATGGGCTAACGCGATTGCTGATTATATTCATCATCACGTTGATAAGCTTCACCATTCGGCTGCTCCGGAACCGACCGCAATCGGTACTCTTCGTCCTGGCTTACCGCCTGATCGGCCAAATCCGGATTAATCTCGCGTTTAATTTCTACCCCTAAACCACGAAACGCTTCTGCCTGCGCCAGCACATTTCCGCGACCTGAAGAAAGTTTTTTCATCGCCTGGCGATAGTTATCCTGCGCTTTATCCAGACTTTGACCAATCGCAGACATATCATCAACAAACAGGCGCATTTTGTCGTACAGCTTGCTGGCACGATCAGCGATTTGCTGAGCGTTACGGCTTTGATGCTCATAACGCCACAGGTTGGCGATAGTACGCAACGCCACCAGCAGCGTGGTGGGGCTAACCAGCATAATATTGTTTTTCAACGCTTCGGTGATTAGCTCCGGCTGCCTGTCCAGCGCCAGTAAGAATGCCGGTTCGACGGGGATAAACATCAGCACGTAATCCAGGGTTCTTAGCCCCGGAAGCTGCTGATAATCTTTACGCCCCAACAAGCGGATATGGTTACGCACCGACGCGATATGTTCCTGCAATGCGCTTTCGCGGGTGTAGTCGTCTTCCGCATTGAAGTAGCGTTCATACGCGACCAGCGTCATTTTGGCGTCGATAACCACATCTTTCCCCTGTGGTAAGCGCACGATGACATCTGGTTGCATCCGCGAGCGGGCGTCATTTTCGATGCTGACCTGGGTTTCATATTCATACCCCTCACGCAACCCGGAAGCCTCCAGTACTCGCGTTAATACCACTTCGCCCCAGTTACCCTGGGTTTTATTGTCGCCTTTTAGCGCCCGTGTCAGGTTGATTGCTTCCTGGGCCATTTGGGCGTTGAGTTGTTGGAGATTGCGAATTTCGTGGGTCAGGGTATGGCGTTCTTGTGCTTCTTTACCAAAACTGTCCTGAACCTGACGGCGAAAACCATCCAGTTGTTCACGCAGCGGCGACAAAAGGCTGTTCAGACTCTGGCGATTTTGTTCATCAACCCGGCGATTGCTGTGTTCAAAAATACGGTTAGCGAGGTTTTCAAACTGCTCGCTTAAACGCTGTTCGCTGTTGATCATCTGGCGAATTTTATCGTCAGCATGTTGCTGTGCGGCTTCCATCCGCGTGGTCACTTCACGCAGATCGGCCTCCAGCGAGGCGTTAATACTTTGCAGGCTGCGCACTTCGTTATTGAGTAGTTCACACTCTTCACGCCAGTGCTCACTTTGGGTAATTTGTTGTTTTGCCGCACTTAACTCCGCAACCATCTCTTCACGTTCGGCTAGTTGCTCGGCTTTTTGCTGTGCATGTTGATAACTGGCAAACAGCCAGCCGATGGCCACACTGACCAGTGCAATAATGGCATAAACAATGATTGAGAAATCCACAAAGCCTCCTGACGCAACAACTTACCCGCACAAAATAGAATTGTGCTGTACAAACGTCCAGTTGGAAAGGCATTTCCTGCGAGGCGCTACGCAAAAATACAAAAGGCCGAACGTATCGGCCTTCAGACAGGAGAAGAGAATTACAGCAGACGACGCGCCGCTTCCACCACGATTTTCACCGCATGGCTTTCGGTTTGTTTCATCGTCTCAGCATTCGGGATCTCTTGCTGGGTGCGGTTAACAATAACGCCAGCTACCATACCGGCACGCAGGCCCTGGCTTGCACACATGGTCAGCAGAGTTGCAGATTCCATCTCATAATTCATTACGCCCATCGCCTGCCACTCTTCCATAGAGCCTTTAAAGTGACGGACTACACGGCCAGAATAAGTGTCGTAACGTTCCTGGCCCGGGTAGAAAGTGTCAGAAGAGGCAGTCACACCCACGTGAGTGGTTGCACCAATAGACTTCGCTGCTTCAACCAGCGCGGTAGTACATTCGAAATCAGCCACTGCCGGGAATTCCAGCGGTGCGAAATGCAGGCTCGCGCCATCCAGACGAACAGACGCCGTAGTAACCAGTACATCACCAACATTAATATGCGGCTGAATAGCGCCAGTCGTACCGATACGCAGGAAAGTGCGAATGCCAAGCTGTGCCAGTTCTTCAACGGCAATAGAAGTCGACGGACCACCGATACCGGTAGAACAAACGATAACAGGTTTACCATCCAGCTCTGCACGCCAGGTGGTGAATTCGCGGTGAGATGCCAGTTTAACCGGCTTATCCATTAGCGCGGCGATCTTTTCCACACGATCCGGGTCGCCAGGAACGATGGCTAGCGTAGCCCCTTGTAAATCGTTTTTAGTGAGGCCGAGATGAAAAACATCAGACTTGGACATATACAACTCCTCTGTGAATCGGTTTAGTCAGAAGAAGCAAAAAGATACTTTACCGAAGGGATTAACATTTTTTCGTGATAATCATCACTATGATGCAAATGTGTTGCATACATTTACTCATCAAAAGTGACTTAAATCACATAATTTGCTCTTAAGTCAGTAAGGCTGCTTAAAAGATGAGCCATTTGAGGCAATGTGAATTGTTGCATGCTGACTATAGTTAACATTGCGCAAAATTTTCATAAGGGTACGGAGAATCCCATGACAACAACACAACAATCCGGATTTGCACCTGCTGCATCACCCCTCGCCTCAACAATTGTTCATACCCCGGACGATACGATTGTGGCAGGGTTCACCTCTATCCCTTCACAAGGGGATAACATGCCTGCTTATCATGCTCGTCCAAAGCAGAGCGATGGCCCACTACCTGTGGTCATTGTAGTGCAGGAAATTTTTGGTGTGCATGAACATATCCGCGACATTTGTCGCCGTCTGGCGCTGGAGGGGTATCTGGCTATCGCACCAGAACTTTACTTCCGCGAAGGCGATCCGAATGATTTCACCGACATCCCGACGCTGTTAAGTGGTCTGGTAGAAAAAGTACCTGACTCACAGGTGCTTGCCGATCTCGATCACGTCGCCAGTTGGGCGTCACGCAATGGCGGTGATGTGCATCGCTTAATGATCACTGGATTTTGCTGGGGTGGGCGAATCGCCTGGCTGTATGCCGCACATAACCCGCAACTGAAAGCGGCGGTGGCGTGGTATGGCAAACTGACGGGCGACAAAACATTAAATTCACCGAAACAGCCTGTTGATATCGCGACTGACCTTAATGCCCCGGTTCTCGGGTTGTACGGCGGTCAGGATAACAGCATTCCGCAGGAGAGCGTTGAAACCATGCGCCAGGCGCTGCGGGCAGCGAACGCGAAAGCGGAGATTATCGTTTACCCGGATGCCGGACATGCATTCAACGCCGATTATCGCCCGAGCTATCATGCCGAGTCTGCGCAAGACGGCTGGCAGCGAATGCTGGAATGGTTTACGCAGTATGGTGTTAAAAAGTAACGCCATTGCCGCTAAATCTGATGATTAAGCTCACACAATTTCAACGATTTTTTTAATCTCAAAAACATACAGCATCAAAAAATTTGTTGCTGTATGCCACTATTTGACCCCCTTCACATTCGTCATCACACCACCTGCTGAATGCAAAAATTTCGTTGCTGTGCGGCAAACTTTTTTCCTGTTTTATACCGCTTTTCTCCTGAATACTCGCTCTCAGAACAACCGGATCGTTTAAACATCAGACAGGAGATTTACCATGACGCAATCCATTTTTCAGGCCCAACCCTTTGAATTACCTTTTGATCCGTGTACGACTGCACTGGTCATGATCGACATGCAGCGTGACTTTGTCGAGGCAGGAGGCTTCGGTGAGGCATTGGGTAATGATGTTTCGCTGGTTCGCACGGCTATCGCGCCATGTACAGAGGTGCTGGCAGCCGCACGTCAAAAAGGAATTATGGTTATTCATACCCGTGAAGGCCATCGCGCTGACTTAAGCGACTGCCCACCAGCCAAACTGACACGCGGTGGTAAAACCTTTATTGGTGAACCAGGACCGATGGGACGCATTCTGGTCAGAGGTGAAGCAGGTCATGACATCATTCCTGAACTGTACCCGGTAGCAGGCGAACCGGTGATTGATAAACCTGGCAAAGGCGCTTTTTATCAAACCGACTTACATCTGATTTTGCAAAACCACGGTATCAAGACGCTGATTGTTTGTGGTGTGACTACCGAAGTTTGCGTAACCACCACCGTGCGCGAAGCAAATGACCGTGGCTATGAATGCATCATCCCGGAAGATTGTGTTGGCTCCTATTTCCCGGAATTCCAGAAATACGCCCTGGAAATGATCAAAGCACAAGGTGCCATTTTCGGTTGGGTGACTGATTCCAAAGCCATTATTGCAGGTCTGGAAGGCTAACACCGATGGTACAGGTTACGCTTTGCGCATCGTCGTTGGGGTATCTTTTTCCGCGGAATGAAACGCAAAATTTACGTCTGCATAGTGCTTTTAAGCATGCGGTAAATCTGTCTTCAGAAGCGGGAACATTCATCACCCTGCTGTGTGCGCAAACGTATCTGAATCTCCCTGATGCCGCCAGAGTCATCCTGCCTGAGCGTTGGGACTGGCGAAGAGAGATCGCCCGTTCAGATCCTGTTCAGTTAACCCCTGGCTTGCTACAAACACCTCGCTTTTACGTGGTGCTTCATAACACAACACTCTGGCAGCCGCCATTTGTGGGGGGAATGTTGACACTTGAGGCGTTCCCTTTGGTTTTACAGCACTACCCAACAATGGCATCGCAACGGCTTTTATTTTGTCTGGAGCATAACGTTCAAAGCACATTGCACCTGCCGGATAGCCTCATGCACGAGGGATTAGAGATTATGGAACATCCAGATGCGCTGGAACGCCAGGTGCCACAACTGATCGGCTTTGGCAAAGGCTTAACGCCCGATGGTGATGACTATTTGCTGGGCTATCTGGCGGCGCTCTGGTTATGGCAACTACCTGCACCACTTGCCGATCATCAATACCGGTTGCAGCAGGCAATTAACCAACATGCACACAACACCACGGATATTAGTCGTCATTATCTGGAGCGTGCACTTCAGGGACATTTTTCAGAACCGATTTGCCAGTTACTCGCACAACTGGTTGGGGGCGCATCGGCAATGACCATCGCATCTTGTGCTGAACGGGTCATGCAATTTGGCGCAACGTCAGGAGTGGACTGCCTTGCAGGAATGCTGCATGGCTTTCGAACCCTGAACACCATGAATTGATTTCAACCTTTTCTCCCGTAGCCCGTTTATGGCGCTACACGGGGATGCTTTGCCCGAATTTTGCTATCGGGCGGAATGAAACAGGCATAACAGCATGAAAGTTAAATATAAAGTTTTCAGCAATCTTTATCAGGACTCAGTGTCTCTGATGCAGATTTCCGCGCAAATCAGCAAGTTGCCCGGTATTCAACAGGCCTCGGTCGTCATGGGAACGCCCAATAATCTCGAACAATTGCGCGATGCGGGTCTGGGCGACGAAATCAACGCCAGCCCCAATGATTTAGTGATCGCGGTTATGGGTGAAGAAGAGATTTGCAATGAAGCACTGGTGCTGGCCCAACAACGTCTGACCAGCAAGCCTGATGATGAAACGGATAGTGGCATTAAAACACCGGAAAAGGTCAGTCTGGAAATGGCACTGGAAGCCGAACCCGAAGCCAACCTGGCACTCATTTCTGTACCGGGAGACTACGCCGCCGCCGAAGCGATTAAAGCGTTAAACCTCGGAATGAACGTGATGATGTTCAGCGATAACGTCAGTATCGAGCAGGAAAAATCCATCAAAACTCTAGCCCGGGAACGTCAGCGCATCGTAATGGGGCCGGACTGTGGAACCGCCATTGTTAACGGAATTCCGTTAGGCTTCGCCAATGTGGTGAAACGCGGAGCAATTGGTGTTATCGGTGCATCCGGCACCGGGTTACAGGAAGTGACTTGCCGAATCGACCGGCTCGGAGCAGGCATTTCTCAGGCTCTGGGAACAGGTGGGCATGATCTCCATGAAGAGATTGGTGGAATATCGATGCTCTTTGCTTTAGATGCACTGGCGCAAGATGATGAAACGCGCGTGATTGTGCTGATTTCAAAACCGCCGTCACCCATCGTTGCCCAAAATATTCTGGAGCGTGCCGAGGCTTGTGGAAAACCCGTGGTAGTGAATTTCCTCGGTGCAAATCCGCACGATCTGGCACGCCCCAATATCACCGCTGCCACCACGCTGGCCAGCGCTGCGGATATCGCCGTGGCGTTGCTAAATGCTCAGCCTCTTCCGGCTGTTGAGACAGAGGTTTCCTCTGCCGACCTCGCAATGTTAGAACACGCCAGCCAACATCTGTCAGCCCATCGCCAGGCGATACGCGGAGTTTTCGCCGGAGGAACCTTCTGTTACGAAGCGCAACTTATCTGCCAACAAAAGGGATTCAGCGCAGCCTCCAATACGCCAGTTGCGGGTAATCGCACACTGGCAAATATCTGGCAAAGCGAAGAACACACGCTGATCGATATGGGCGACGATGATTTCACCCGTGGCAAACCGCATCCAATGATCGACCCGACTCTGCGCAATCAACGTCTGCTCAACGAACTCAACGACTCACACACTGCCGTCGTGTTATTCGACCTGGTACTTGGTTATGGCGCTTCCGCTATGCCTGCCAGCGAATTACTGGAGCAACTTTCACACATCAACATGAATAACGCACCGTTGCTGATTGCGCACGTTTGCGGAACAGAAGCTGATCCACAAGTACGCAGCCAACAGATAAGTGCGCTGCAAAACGCAGGCGTCATCATCGCCGGCAGTAATGCACAGGCGGCGCTATGGGCCAGCACCGTTGCGCAGACTCAGTTGCAGAAAAAGGGGCTAAACGCATGAACACCTTATTTAATCAGCCTTTGAAGGTCGTGAACGCGGGACTACACAGTTTTGCTGACAATATTCAACACGCCGGGGGAAGCGCAATTGCCCTCAACTGGCAGCCACCAGCACAAGGCGATATTGACGCTGGATTGGATCTGGCATCGTTGCTACGTCATCCACTGGTAGAAAATGCCAACCAAATCGCCATGACACGTTATCTCGAAGCACAACCTGTGCTGGTGGATGTCATGCTCGCTAAAGAGGCCATTCCAGCAATGGCTGAACAAAAACGTATTTTGCACTCTGGTCCGCCGATTGCCTGGGAAGAGATGTGTGGTCCGGTAAAAGGAGCGATTATTGGTGCCATGCTGTACGAAGGTTGGGCCACCAACCAGCAAGATGCAGAAAACCAGATAACCGCAGGCGATATCGACCTTGCCCCTTGTCATCATTATCACGCGGTTGGCCCAATGGCAGGCATCATCAGCCCGTCAATGCCGTTATGGGTGGTAGAAAACAAAACCAACGGCCACCGTACTTTTAGCAATTTCAATGAAGGTCTGGGTAAGGTTCTCCGTTTTGGTGCCAATAACGACGAAGTTCTCAATCGTCTGGCCTGGATGCGCGATGAGCTGGCTCCGGCAATGAAAGCAGCAATCGCACAACACGGCGAGCTGGAACTCAAGCCATTAATGGCGCAGGCGCTGCATATGGGGGATGAAGTTCATAATCGCAATGCCGCTGCTACCGGTTTGCTGATTAAGCGTCTTCTTCCGGCATTGCTGGCCAGCTCTCTTCCACAAGAACATATCCAGCGCGCCGTGGCATTTATCACCAGTAACGATCACTTCTTCCTTAATCTGTCGATGGCTGCCTGCAAAGCGATGATGGATGCCGCCGCCAATGTACCGTTCAGTTCAATGGTTACGGTAATGGCGCGTAACGGGGTGAATTTTGGTATTCGGCTTTCCGGTACTGGCGATCGCTGGTTCCAGGCTCCCGCCAATGCAGTTGAAGGTCTGTTCTTCCCCGGATTTGGCGTTGACGACGCCGCTGCTGACCTGGGCGATAGCGCAATTACCGAAACCGCAGGTGTGGGTGGCTTCGCGATGGCGTCATCTCCGGCGATCGTCAAATTTGTGGGAGGCCCCCCTGCCGATGCCACCAATAACAGCCGCCGGATGCAGGCAATCACCCTCGGCGGCAATCCCGCATTTACACTTCCGGCTCTCAATTTTGCCCCCACCGCAGCAGGGATTGATGCGCGTAAAGTGACCGACCGCGGCATTTTACCGGTCATCAATACGGGTATCGCCCACAAACAAGCGGGGGTCGGGCAAATTGGTGCCGGGATCACCACTGCGCCAATGGCCTGTTTTGTCGCCGCTGTACGTGCACTGGCTGAGATCGTCGCAAAGGAGAATCATCATGGTTAAGCCTCTGGCTGTTGTCGCGGTTGGCGGCAATGCGCTCATCCAAGACGATCAGCACAATAGTATCCCCGATCAATATGTTGCAGTGATGGAAAGCGTGCAGCATATCGTTGATATGGTTGAAGCCGGATGGGATCTGGTGCTAACCCACGGTAATGGGCCGCAGGTGGGCTTTATTCTGCACCGCTCAGAACTTGCCAGTAACGAAGTTTCTCCGGTTCCGCTTGATTACGCCGTGGGTGATACACAAGGTGCTATTGGCTACATGTTCCAGAAGGCACTGCATAACGAACTGGCTCGCCGTGGCATAAACAAACCGGTAATTGCGCTGGTGACACAAACGCGAGTCAACCCACATGACGATGCTTTCACCAGCCCCAGTAAACCGATTGGCGCATTTCTCGATGAAGTAACGGCTCAACAACGCCAACAACAACTCGGCTGGACTCTGATGGAGGATGCCGGGCGCGGATGGCGGCGTACGGTTCCCTCTCCTGCGCCACTGGAAATTATTGAACATGGCACCATCGCTCATCTGGTGCGCCAGGGATATCTAGTCATTGCCTGCGGCGGTGGTGGTATTCCGGTGGTGCGAGACGGGCAACAACTGAAAGGTGTGGAAGCTGTGATCGATAAAGATCTGGCCTCCGCGCTGCTCGCCAGTCAGTTGGCCGCGGATCTACTGGTGATCCCCACCGGTGTAGAAAAAGTGGCGATTAACTTTGGTACACCACAACAACAGTGGCTCGATGCTATCAGCGTTGCCGAAGCACAAACGCTGTTGCGGGAAGGTCAATTTGGTATCGGCAGTATGCAACCAAAAGTGGAAGCCATTGTTGATTTCATCAATACCAGCCTGCAACAAGGCAAACAGGCCAGCGGCCTGATTACTTCACCGCAAACCATAAAAGCAGCCCTTTCGCATCAGAGCGGCACATGGATAACCCTTTAATTCTCTGGAGAACTCAATGACTACAACACTTTTAGCCGTTAACGGAACGCTGATGCGCGGCCTGGAACTCAACCCAAATATGCAAAAAGCGGGCGGCATTTTTGTCCGTGAAGACCGAACTGACGCCCATTACCGGTTGTGGAGTATTGACGATCGCCATCCGGGAATGATTCGCGTGAATGAAGGGGGAACACACGTCGACGTAGAAATTTGGCAACTGCCACTGGCCAGTTTTGCCGCTCTATTAATGAGCGAACCTGCCGGACTGGCAATTGGCAAAATCAAACTTGCCGATGGTAGCGAAGTGCTGGGCGTACTGGCAGAAAACTGGCTGACCGAAGGCCAACGGGAAATTACAGAACTGGGTAGCTGGCGCAAATACACCGGGCATTTTCATACTGTGTAACGCGCATTTATAAAGGGAACATACTATGCGTAAAAAAGAAGAGAATCTGAATACGGCATCAGGATTGCGTATTGCCATGATTTTGCTGGGTATTGCCGTCACACCTGTGCTGTTGTCATCCTCAAGCCTCGGCAATCAACTTTCCAGCGGCAGTTTAATTAGCGTCGTATTGTTAGGCGGCGTCATTCTGACCTTACTTTCTACCATCACCATTAGCGTTGGAGAAAAAGCCCGCCTGCCAACGTATGGCATTGTGAAATATTCGTTTGGCGAAAAAGGGGCCATTGCCATTAACATTTTGATGGCGATAAGTCTGTTCGGCTGGATTGCCGTTACCGCCAATATGTTTGGTCATTCGGTACATGACTTACTGGCCCAGCATGGGCTGGAAGTTCCACTGGCACTGTTAGTGGCGCTTGGTTGTGTCATTTTTGTCGCCTCTACGGCATTTGGTTTTGCCGTTCTGGGAAAAATTGCCCAGATTGCCGTGCCGGTTATCGCGCTGGTGCTGTGTTACATCCTCTATGTGGCAACCCATACCGAAGTAGCAGCACCAGCAGCGATAGTGGAGATGAATACGGGTGTCGCCGTTTCCACCGTTGTTGGTACGATTATTGTACTGGTTGCCACACTGCCTGATTTCGGTAGCTTTGTGCATAACCGCAAACATGCGCTGATTGCCGCAGGCGTGACGTTTCTGGTTGCCTACCCTCTGCTCTACTGGGCGGGTGCAACGCCGAGCGCCATTAGCGGTCAGGGATCTTTACTGGGTGCAATGGCGGTATTCGGTGCGGTTCTGCCCGCGGCGCTGTTATTGATTTTCGCCTGCGTCACCGGTAACGCGGGCAATATGTTCCAGGGCACGCTGGTGGTTTCCACGCTGCTTACCCGCTTTCCAAAATGGCAGATTACCGTGGCGCTGGGTATCCTTTCCGCCATCGTAGGCAGTCTGGATATTATGGCGTGGTTTATTCCGTTTCTGCTGTTCCTCGGTATCGCCACGCCACCCGTTGCCGGAATTTATATCGCTGACTTTTTCCTTTATCGCCGTAATGGCTATCAAGAGTCAGTATTAGCCCAGGAGTCACAGATTAAAGTGCTGACATTCGCAGCCTGGATCATAGGCGCTGCGGTTGGCTTTATGACGGTAAAAGGCTTATTCACCCTGACGACGATCCCTTCGGTGGACTCTATTCTGGTGGCATGCATCGCGTATGCGATTCTCAGTCGGGTAAGTCAACACCGCTAATTCCTGGGTATACTCAAGCAATGATTACGGCTGAATCTGGAGTGATTCAGCCACTTTACCACTGACCAGGGAGCCTTATGTTCATCTCAGATGAAACGCTTCGTGTTATTCATCTGGTCGCCAGACACCAGAGCATTACCACCGCAGCCGAGCAGTTAAATAAAGTTCCTTCCGCCATCAGCTACACCATTAAGAAAGCGGAAGAGAGTCTGGGCGTTGAACTGTTCATTCGTAAGGGACGCTATATTGAATTATCTCCGGCCGGGAGTTACTTCATCGAACATAGCAAAACTATTCTGGGCGACCTGGAAGCATTAAAGCGCAACACAGTGCTGATTCACGATGGTATTGAACGTGAACTGACAATTGCGGTGAACAATATTATTCCTGGTGATTTGCTGGTGGCATTCATTCGAGATTTTGAACGGCAATTCACATCAACAACACTGACGGTAGATCTTGAGGTATACAACGGCTGCTGGGATGCGCTGTACAGTAAGCGTGCCGATCTGGTCTACGGTGCTCCTCATGCAGTGCCAAGCAGTGAAGGCATCATTAGCGAACCGGTCGGACAAATGGAATGGGATTTTGTCGTCAGCCCACTCCACCCACTGGCAGCGAAGCGGCATCCATTAGAAAACAGTGAATTGCGTCATTATCCGGCGGTTTGTATCCGCGATACCTCCGTTAATTTCCCCCCGATGCAAGCCTGGCTACTGGAAGGACAAAAACCCATTTTTGTTCCTGACTTCACTACGGCAATCGCCTTAATAGAACAAAACGTCGGTATTGGTTATATTCCACATCATCTGGCATTGCCGTTATTAAATAGCGGTAAATTACTGAAAAAGCCGATGCGCGAACATAAACACGCCACCAAGTTATTTCTTGCCGCTCGTTCCGATGGTATGGGCAAAGCCTGTCAGTGGTGCATTGAGTATTTAAGAAATCCGCAATTAATTTTCTGCTCCTGAAGATCCACTTAATACCAGGCACACATAGCAAAATGGCTTCCAGTGCTGGAAGCCATCATCGTACTGCAATTTACAGTGACTCGTTAATACTCATCACCCCCGACGCAAATTCTGCGCCGCCTGCACCATGTTCGCCAGTGCCGCGCGGGTTTCTGGCCAACCACGCGTTTTCAGGCCGCAGTCCGGGTTGACCCACAGGCGCTCTGCCGGAATACGTTGTGCCGCTTTCTTCAGCAGGGATTCAATCCATTCCACGCTCGGTACGTTTGGCGAGTGAATGTCATAGACGCCAGGACCGATTTCATTCGGATAATCAAACTCTTCAAACGACTCCAGCAACTCCATGTCGGAACGCGAGGTTTCAATGGTAATGACGTCTGCGTCCAGCGCCGCAATCGAATCCATGATGTCGTTGAACTCGCAATAACACATATGGGTGTGAATTTGCGTTTCATCCTTCGCCACGGCGGCGTTGATACGGAAGGCCTCTACGCCCCACTGGAGATAGGCATCCCAGTCGCTGCGACGTAGCGGTAAACCTTCGCGCAGTGCCGGTTCGTCAATCTGGATGATGCCAATTCCAGCGGCTTCCAGATCCGCCACTTCATCACGCAGCGCCAAAGCGATCTGTTTAGCGATGGTTTCACGGCTGACATCTTCACGCGGGAACGACCAGCAGAGAATCGTCACCGGCCCCGTCAGCATCCCTTTCACCGGTTTGTCAGTCAGCGATTGCGCATACTTTGCCCACTCAACGGTAATCGGCGCCGGACGGCTAACGTCACCAATGACAATCGGCGGCTTAACGCAGCGGGAACCGTAGCTCTGTACCCAACCGTTTTGTGTGAAGACAAAACCGTCGAGATGCTCGCCAAAGTATTCCACCATGTCGTTACGTTCAGCTTCGCCGTGCACCAGCACATCCAGTCCCAAACGTTCCTGCTCAACAATGGCCTGCTTGATATGTTCCGCAATACCCGTGCGGTAGTTGTTGGCGTCAAGATTGCCCTTTTTGAAATCCAAACGCAGGGTACGAATTTCCGTGGTTTGCGGGAAGGAACCAATCGTGGTGGTCGGCCATGCGGGCAGTTTAAAACGCGCACGCTGGGCTTCAGCACGCACTTCATAGACATTCGCACGCTGACTGTCCTGGGCGGTAATGGCTGCCAGACGTTTTTCTACCGCCGGATTATGTACGCGGGTTGAGTGACGGCGCGCCTGAATCGGTGCGCTCCACTCTGCCAGAGCTGCCGTGTCACCACTGTTCAACGCATCGCGTAGCAGTGCCAGTTCATGACATTTTTGCAGGGCGAAGGCAAACCAGCTTTTCACTTCTGCATCAAGGCGCGTTTCCACGCTCAGGTCGATAGGGCTATGAAGCAGTGAGCAGGAAGATGCCACCCATAAATCACGTTTACCGACAATGTCCTTAATTTGCGCATATTTCTCGGTGAGATCGGCGCGCCAGACGTTACGACCATTGACCAGTCCGGCAGACAGCAGCCAGTCAGAAGGCAGGCGCTTGTGTAGTTCTGCTACATCATCTTTGCCATGTACGAGGTCGACATGCAGACCCTGAACAGGCAGCGCAGTAATCGTGTCGAGGTTCGGTGTTACGCCTTCAAAATAGGTGGTCAACAGCAGTTTCACCTGCCCCTGCAGTGCATCGTAAGCAGGTTTATACGCGTCCAGCCACGCCTGCGGCAGTTCCAGTACCAGCGCCGGTTCGTCGATCTGTACCCACTCAATGCCACGTTTTGCCAGTTCCGCCAGAACTTGCTGATAAACCGGCAGAATGTCATTCAGCAGACTCAGGCGATCAAACTGTTCACCTTTCACTTTACCCAGCCACAGGTAGGTGACCGGTCCCAGTAGCACAGGTTTCACCTTGTGACCCAGCGCCTGCGCCTCATCCACTTCATCCAGCAACTGCGTCCAGGTCAGTTTGAATTGCTGCCCTTTAACGAACTCCGGCACCATGTAGTGATAGTTGGTGTTAAACCATTTGGTCATTTCCGCCGCCGCCGCAGGTTCGCCAGTTGGCGCACGTCCACGACCAATACGGAAAAGGGTGTCGATATCTACAGAACCATCTTTGTTCTGATGACGCGCCGGAACGTTACCCAGCAACAGGCTGGTGGTCAGAACATGATCGTACCAGGCAAAGTCGCCCACCGGCAGCAAGTCGATACCGGCCTGCTTTTGTTGATCCCAGTGACGGGCACGCAATTCACGCCCCACCGCCAGTAATTCTTCACGCGTGGAGTTCCCCGCCCAATAACTTTCTTGTGCTTTTTTCAGCTCGCGACGCAGGCCAACGCGAGGAAAACCGAGGGTGTGATTAAGAATTGTCATTATATGCCCCTTATGGAATTTTTAGTATTTAGACGTCCAGATGTTTACACATCCATAATTGGCGGTTACTGTATATTCCTCAAGCGCAAATTATTCATGCCGAAGTGAAGGACTTTCATGATCGAAGTAAAACACCTGAAAACGCTACAAGCGTTGCGGAACTGCGGCTCGCTCGCAGCCGCTGCGGCGACGTTGCATCAGACGCAATCCGCCCTGTCTCACCAGTTTAGCGATCTGGAACAACGTCTTGGCTTCCGGCTATTTGTGCGTAAAAGCCAGCCGCTACGCTTTACGCCGCAGGGAGAAATCCTGTTACAACTGGCAAACCAGGTACTGCCGCAAATCAGTCAGGCACTGCAAGCCTGCAATGAACCGCAGCAGACTCGCCTGCGTATCGCCATCGAATGTCATAGCTGTATTCAGTGGCTGACGCCCGCGTTAGAAAACTTTCATAAGAACTGGCCGCAGGTCGAGACGGATTTTAAATCGGGCGTAACCTTTGACCCGCAGCCCGCGTTGCAACAGGGCGAGCTGGATCTGGTGATGACATCCGATATTCTGCCGCGCAGTGGCCTGCATTACTCGCCAATGTTCGATTATGAAGTGCGTCTGGTGTTAGCACCTGACCATCCACTGGCTGCGAAAACGCGGATCACGCCGGAAGATCTCGCCAGCGAGACGCTGTTAATTTATCCGGTGCAGCGTAGCCGACTGGATGTCTGGCGGCATTTTCTTCAGCCCGCAGGCGTCAGTCCGTCACTGAAAAGCGTCGATAACACCTTATTGTTGATTCAGATGGTTGCCGCGCGGATGGGTATTGCCGCCCTGCCGCATTGGGTGGTGGAGAGCTTTGAACGCCAGGGTTTGGTAGTGACTAAAACCCTTGGCGAAGGATTGTGGAGCCGACTGTACGCCGCCGTTCGCGATGGCGAGCAGCGTCAGCCGGTTACGGAAGCGTTTATTCGCTCAACGCGCAATCACGCCTGCGATCATCTGCCGTTTGTGAAGAGCGCGGAGCGACCCACTTACGATGCACCCACAGTGAGGCCAGGATCACCAGCGCGCCTGTAATAAACGTTGGCCAGTGCGGCTGTTGGTGCCAGATTGCCAGGTTAACCAGCAGCCCTGCCGGAACATGCATATTATTCATAATACCCAGCGTTCCGGCGTCCACCTGAGTCGCGCCGTAGTTCCACATAAAGTAACCAATCCCGGAGGCCACCACGCCAAGAAACACCAGAATGCTCCATTGCAGCGTAGTTTCCGGCATTTTCTGCGTATTGCCCAGCAAGAACCATGCAATCACCGCCACCAGGAACGCGCCGAGATAGAACCACGCAAAGGCGTTATGCTGCGGCATCGGGCGGGTTTCCATCAGGCGTTTATAGCCCACCATACCAATCGCGAAAGTGATATTGGAGAGTTGCACCAGCAGCAGGCCAGTCCAGAAATGGTCAGTGACCTGATCGTAACGAATAATCCCGGCACCAATAACTGCCAGCAAGGCGCTAAAAGCGTAGCCCCAGCGCAGACGGCGCTTACTCATGATGTCATAAATCAGCGTGATGTAGAGCGGCGTCAGGACGGTAAATAACAGCAATTCAGAGACAGTCAGGTAAAGATAGGCACGGAAACTAAGCATATACATAATGCCAAGCTGCATCGCGCCCACCAGCATATACAGGCCAATGGTTTTCAGGCTATTGCCTCGGGTACGCAGGAACGGCAGGAAAACGAGCGCCGCCAGGCCAACGCGTACCAGCACCGAAAAATAGCTGTCGACGTGCCCCGCAAGGTACTCGCCGTAAAAGCTAAAGGAGAAGGCCCACAGAATAGTGGTGATGATTAGTAGCGCCACAATGGAAAACTCTTTGATTAACGAGTATCCATTGTAGCGAAGTATCAGGTTGACAACTGAACAAATAAAGAACGATTACGATAAATAGAGCTTACGCAGATAATGCGGCACCGCGTCTTCGGCATTAGTCCCAATGACTTCCAGTTCCGGATGCAGATCTTTCAGACGCTGGTGCGCGCTGCCCATAATGCAACCTTTCCCCGCCATCGACAGCATTTCGGCGTCGTTCATCCCGTCGCCAAAGGCAATGCAATCCTTCAGACTGTAACCCAGTTTCTTCGCCACCGCTTCCAGCGCATGGCCTTTAGAAACACCGCCAGCCATCACTTCCAGACAGGTTAAGGTAGAGAAGCTGACGTTGACGCGATCGCCCCAGCGAGCATTGATTGCTTGCTCAAGTGGTAACAATTTTTCATGAGAATCGCAGGTGAAGAATACTTTGCTGACGCCTTCCGGCTCCAGCAATCCCGGCTCATACAGAGCATATTTGAATACCGCTTCTTTAAAAAAGCGCATCTCTTCCGGGCGGTGGCGGTTCATAAACCATTCATCATCACGATAAACGTTAGTAATGATGTCCGGGTTGTCGTTGACCACGCCAAACAGATCGCTGGCAATGTCATGATCCAGGTTATGAGCAAAAATCAGATTGCCATCGAGGTCGTGAACGCGCGCGCCATTGGAGGTGATCATGTACGACTTAATCTCCAGATTATCGCGAATTTGCCCCACATCGACGTGGTGGCGACCGGTCGCAAACACAAAGTTGATACCGCGCGCAGTGAGCAATTTCAGCGTTTCTTTGGCGTAAGGGGACAACGTATGGTCGGGGGAAAGTAACGTACCATCTAAATCAGACGCAACAACCTGATACATAAGAAATTTAAACCTCTATAACGAGCGACTTCCGCTGGATGTGTTATGCCGGTCGAAAAATTCGACGATGGCGTGGAGCGCGACTGAGCGCATTGCGTCCTTTTCAAAAAGGATCTCGTGGTACGCACCTTTAATTACCAGCGGTCGCCCCCCTTCTACAGGATGACCCGCTGCGGCGCGGAGTTCACAAAAACGGTCGTGCATACGGTTATCTACCACACGTTCTTCTTCGGCCTGCAAGAGAAGCGTTGGTGTGGCGTCATCACCCGCACCGGCTAACACCTGTTCGCCAGCCAGAATACTTTCGCGTACCCAATGGTAGGTCGGCCCACCGACGCGAATCGTTGGATCATCAGCATAGAAGCGTAAATTACGTCGATATCGCTGTCTGCTGTGGGTCAGTACATTGATGGCAAACGGCAGCGCGCGCCAGCGACCGGTGCCTATTGCATAGCCATCACGAAAACGTGGGTGCGCTTCAGCCCAGTTAAGGATTTTCCGCGCCATAAATGACGGCATACGAATCACAATACCGAACATTGGTGCAGTTAGCGCAATGGCGTCACATACACCTGGATGGCGTTGCAGAAATAATGTGGAGATCGCGCCGCCCATCGAATGTGCCAGTATATAGCGTTTACGCCACGGGCCTGGCTGGATCTCTTGTTGCCAGAATGCCGCCAGGTCATCGACATAATCATTAAACTGATTCACGTGTCCGAGATGCGGATCGGCTAACAGACGACCGGAGCGTCCCTGCCCTCGATGGTCGATGATTAACACATCAAACCCCAGATGGAACAGGTCATAGGCTAGTTCGGCATACTTTACATAGCTCTCAATGCGCCCTGGACAAACGACGACTACCCGGTCATGTTGCGGAGCGCAAAAACGGACAAAGCGCACCGGAATATCATCCACGCCAATAAACTCTGCCTCGTCCCGCTGACGCCAGAAGTCAGTCAGTGGCCCCATCGTAAAAGCAGCAAACGCTTTTTCTCTTGTTTCCCAGTCTTTTTGCTGCTGAAACATCGGGTAATCTGCCTCTTAAACCACGTAAAATCGTTTTTTTAAGCGTGTCTGACACAACGCCGCGACAGTAGCGTATTGTGGCACAAAAATAGACTATCCGGGAGATTCCCATGACCTTTGAATGGTGGTTCGCCTACTTGCTGACATCGATCATTTTAAGCCTCTCGCCAGGCTCTGGCGCAATCAACACCATGACGACCTCACTTAACCACGGTTATCGCGGTGCGTTAGCGTCTATCGCTGGACTGCAAACCGGACTGGCGATTCATATTGTATTGGTTGGTGTGGGTTTGGGTACGCTATTTTCACGCTCGGTTATTGCTTTTGAAATATTAAAATGGGCAGGTGCCGCCTACCTGATTTGGCTGGGAATTCAGCAATGGCGCGCCGCCGGAGCTATCGACCTCAAGTCGCTGTCCCCAACCCAATCTCGCCGTCATCTGTTTCAGCGAGCCGTGTTTGTGAATCTTACTAATCCCAAAAGTATTGTGTTTCTGGCGGCGCTATTTCCACAATTCATCATGCCCCAGCAGCCACAACTGATGCAGTATATCGTGCTCGGCGTCACCACCATTGTGGTCGATATTATTGTGATGATCGGTTACGCCACCCTCGCCCAACGGATTGCACTCTGGATTAAAGGGCCAAAACAAATGAAGGCGTTGAATAAGATTTTCGGCTCGTTGTTTATGCTGGTGGGAGCACTGTTGGCATCGGCCAGACATGCCTGAAAATCATGTCGGATACGGCGAAACGCCTTATCCGACTTACTCTGATGACGCGTCAGGTATCAACGCGAAATAATCAAATGTATGCCAAATCCGGCAAATAACGCTCCGGCAAAACCATCGATCCACTTCGACAGGCGCTGATAACCACGGCGCATCTTCGGCAAGGCAAACAGGCTGGCAACGACGGTAAACCACGCCAGCGTTTCGATAATGATCAGCGCGAAAATGCCCCAACGAGCGGTGGTGCCGACGTTATCACCGACAAACAGCGAGAACACCGAACCAAAGTAGATAATCGCTTTAGGATTGGCGAGATTCGTCAGCAAACCTTTCAGGAAACTGCGTCCACTTTTCGCCAGTTCCACCTGTGGTGCAGGCGCGGAAACCGTCTCTTTTTTCAGTGCGCCGCGCAGCATCTGGTAACCCATCCAGCAGAGATACAGCCCACCGCCAACCATAATCAGCGTATGCAGCCAGGCCATTTTTTCGATAATCAGATGCAAGCCAAGCAGCGCGATCCCTGCCCAAACCATTACACCACAGGTAATACCCAACACGCCCATCATCGCTTCTTTACGGGAACGACTAACGGCAGTCTGAGAGACAAAAAAGAAATCGGGACCGGGACTCATAAGCGCCACAATATGCACCATGGCAACGGTGAGGAATAACATCAACATACATTTGACTCGTGGGGAAAACGTTTACGGAATATTCATCCTGGCACTTTTTTATGCCGATGACTACTCTTCGTCGTCGCCGTCGACATGCGCGCGGATCAGCGTCATAAACGGTTTGCCAAAGCGTTCCAGCTTACGCATCCCGACACCGTTAACGCTCAACATTTCGCTGGCGGTGATCGGCATCTGCTCTGCCATCTCAATCAGCGTTGCATCGTTAAACACGACATATGGCGGAACATTGCTTTCATCAGCAATAGACTTCCGCAGTTTGCGTAATTTGGCGAACAGCTTGCGGTCATAATTGCCGCCGAATGATTTCTGCATCACCTTCGGTTTAAGCGCCACAATACGCGGCACGGCGAGTTGCAGAGGGGATTCGCCACGCAGCACCGGGCGCGCGGCTTCTGTCAGTTGTAGGGCAGAATGCTGGGCGATGTTTTGTGTCACCAGACCGAGGTGAATCAGTTGGCGAATTACGCTCACCCAGTGCTCATGGCTTTTCTCACGCCCCATGCCATAGACTTTCAGTTTGTCGTGACCGTAGTCGCGGATACGCTGGTTATTGGCACCGCGAATCACTTCCACCACATAGCCCATACCAAAACGCTGATTCACCCGGCCAATGGTGGAAAGCGCAATCTGCGCATCGGTTGAACCGTCGTATTGTTTCGGCGGATCGAGGCAGATATCGCAGTTACCGCACGGCTCCTGACGACCTTCGCCAAAATAGTTCAGCAACACCAGACGGCGACAGGTTTGCGCTTCGGCAAATGCGCCCATCGCATTGAGTTTATGGCGCTCGATATCCTGCAACTGCCCTTGTGGCTTTTCTTCCAGACAACGACGCAGCCACGCCATATCGGCCGGATCGTAAAACAGCATCGCTTCCGCTGGCAGGCCATCACGCCCGGCGCGACCGGTTTCCTGATAATAGGATTCAATGTTGCGCGGAATATCAAAATGCACCACGAAGCGAACGTTAGGCTTGTTGATGCCCATGCCAAACGCCACGGTCGCCACGACAATTTGCAGATCATCGCGCTGGAATTTCTCCTGCACATCGGCGCGGACATCGTTTTCCAGTCCGGCGTGATACGCTGCTGCGCTAATCCCCTTGCTTTGCAGACGCGCGGCGGTGTCTTCCACTTTCGCCCGACTGTTACAGTAAATAATGCCGGACTTACCCCGCTGTTCCTGCACGTAACGCATCAGTTGATCGAGTGGTTTGAACTTCTCCATCAACATGTAGCGAATATTCGGGCGGTCAAAACTGCTGATTTGAATCAGCGGATCGTTCAACCCGAGCAGGCGCACAATATCTTGTCGCGTGGTGTCGTCGGCGGTGGCTGTCAGCGCCATAAATGGCAGCATCGGGAAACGCTGGCGCAGTTGACCAAGCGCGGCATATTCCGGACGGAAATCGTGTCCCCATTGGGAAATACAGTGCGCTTCATCAACGGCTAATAAGACAGGATTCCAGTGCGCCAGATGCTCAAGGAAGTTATCCAGCATCAGGCGTTCTGGTGCGATATACAGCAGGCGAATTTGCCCGGTACGGCAGCCAGTCATCACTTCAAGCTGCTGCTCGCGGGTTTGCGTTGAGTTAAGGCACGCCGCCGCCACACCGTTGGCTTGCAGTTGATCCACCTGGTCTTTCATCAACGAAATCAGTGGTGAAACAACAACGGTCAGGCCGTTCAATAACAACGCAGGAATTTGATAACACAGAGATTTGCCACCGCCGGTTGGCATAACGACGAGGCAATCGCGACCGGAAAGTACGGTGTCGATAATTTCTTCCTGGCCTGGGCGAAACTGTTGGTAGCCAAAGGTTTCTTGTAAAACCTGTTTAGCTCCGGACTCCAGATTCAACACTTCCGCCTGCGCCACATTCACCCCGATTGCCTGAAATAAAAACAGGCGCTATTTTCAGCGCCTGAGCGAGAAACTGCAATGCTTTTAGCGCCAGGATGGATAACGTTGGAAGTAAGATTCCAGTTTTGCCTGCCGCTCAACTCGCATTAGAACAGGTCGTTTAGCATAACCCCCACACCGACGCGGGTCTGGTTAAAGTTATAGTCGATAAGTGATTCGCCGTAACCGCTGTAGACCTGAGTATAAAGACGCACATGTTTGGTGATTGGGTAACTTAAGCCTAACTCTGCGCCGCCGTAACCGGTGTTCCAGTTATACTGCCCTTTCGCGCTCAATACCGCATCACCGAGGTGATAGCCGATTTTAAGCTGGTAGTAACCCATATATTTGGTGATATCCGGGTTATCGTCCGTATTACCCACCACATACCACGGCTTCACTTCTACCAGCCAGTTACCGTTTTCTGCCATCAGGCGGGTATAAAGGCGGTTCCAGCTACGGGACGTCGGGTCAGAACGCCCGTTCGAGTCATGGTTGTAGCCCATCTCCACATCGCGCAGTGTCCAGCCTGCAAAACGGTAATCGGTAGCAAAACCGAGGAACAATTGCGGTTCATAGTTGGTTTCACGAAACGGCGATGACTCTTCGCTATTAGAAAGCTGCCACCAGGATTTCTGGGTGTAGGAAGCGCCCAGTACAGAGTTTGGCCCCAAAATCCCCCGCCACAACGGAAACGCCAGACTCAACTGGAATTTCACTTCATCCTTACGCGCGTTTTCTGCCCAGTCGTAGCTGGCAATCGCTTCTTTATTCAGATCGCTGGTCTGGGTATAGATGATGTAGTTGGTGTCATAAGGATAAAGGGTGAAAGGATTATCATGCTCCTGCAACATATTGGCGATAATGCTGCCACGTACTGCAGGCGCATCATGCACATCTTTCACCGTTGCCTCTTGCGCATTTGCCACTATCGGCAGCATACACACCGGCAACAAGCAGCCCAGTAGAGTCCGCATCGATCGTGTTCTCCGTAACGAATTATTGATTAGATGAATATTTTTTCTGCGGGCTATTTTACATACTTAACTCAATTGCCGTTAGTTATCCCTTCCTAAAGTAGAAACCAACAACAAAGAAGCATAAAATCAACATTTCATTAACCACTGAAGTGTAAGGATGATATGTCTGCCGTACTGACTGCCGAAAAAGCCCTGAAATTAGTGGGTGAGATGTTTGTTTATCACATGCCGTTTAATCGGGCATTGGGGATGGAACTGGAGCGTTACGAGAAAGAATTTGCGCAACTGGCCTTTAACAATCAGCCAATGATGGTTGGTAACTGGGCACAAAGCATTTTGCACGGCGGGGTGATTGCGTCGGCGCTGGATGTCGCCGCTGGCCTGGTATGTGTAGGTAGTACCTTAACCCGCCACGAAACCATCAGTGAAGATGAACTGCGCCAGCGGTTATCGCGGATGGGAACCATTGATCTTCGCGTCGATTATCTGCGCCCAGGCAGAGGCGAGCGTTTTACAGCCACCAGCAGCCTGTTACGTGCGGGTAATAAAGTCGCCGTCGCCCGCGTTGAACTGCACAATGAAGAACAACTTTATATTGCCAGTGCTACCGCCACCTATATGGTGGGTTGAAAATCTAAAAGCAGGTAAACTGCTGAGACTGATAACAAACGCAAATTGCCTGATGCGCTACGCTTATCAGGCCTACCAGAGAAATGCAATATATTGAGTTTGCATGATTTTGTAGGCCAGATAAGGCGTTAACACCGCATCCAGCATGGGCAAAGCGCACTTTGTCAGCAATCTGAGCAGGTAAGCTGCCGTTAACAATTAAAAATGAGTTTTTCCAATGGATACCAAACAAACGCGGCAGGGCGTATTACTCGCTCTTGCCGCTTATTTTATTTGGGGTATTGCTCCTGCGTACTTCAAGCTGATTTATTACGTACCTGCTGATGAGATCCTGACGCATCGTGTAATCTGGTCGTTTTTCTTTATGGTGGTGCTGATGAGCATCAGCCGCCAGTGGTCCTATTTAAAAACCCTGATTCAGACGCCACAGAAAATCTTTATGCTGGCAGTCTCTGCTGTGCTGATTGGTGGCAACTGGCTACTGTTTATCTGGGCAGTGAACAATCACCATATGCTGGAGGCGAGTCTCGGTTACTTTATTAACCCGTTGGTGAACATTGTGCTGGGAATGATTTTCCTCGGTGAGCGGTTCCGCCGGATGCAGTGGCTGGCGGTAATTCTGGCGGTGTGTGGTGTGCTGGTCCAGCTCTGGACTTTTGGTTCGCTGCCAATCATCGCGCTGGGTCTGGCATTTAGCTTTGCCTTCTATGGTCTGGTGCGTAAGAAGATAGCGGTAGAAGCACAAACTGGCATGTTAATCGAAACCATGTGGCTGCTGCCCGTGGCGGCGATTTATCTGTTTGCTATTGCTGACAGTTCTACCAGCCATATGGGGCAAAACCCAATGTCGCTGAATTTACTGCTGATCGCTGCTGGAGTTGTCACCACCGTTCCGCTGTTGTGCTTTACCGCCGCCGCCACGCGCCTGCGTCTCTCCACTCTGGGCTTTTTCCAGTATATTGGCCCGACGCTAATGTTCCTGCTGGCAGTAACGTTTTATGGTGAAAAACCGGGTGCCGATAAAATGGTGACATTTGCCTTTATTTGGGTGGCACTGGCGATTTTTGTAATGGATGCGATTTATACGCAGCGTAGAACGACCAAATAAAAAATAAATATATTCTGAAAAAATATGCCTGCTCTTGCACGAGAGTGGGCATATTGTCATGCTGGCAGGAGATTAAGACAAGGATGTAAAATTAATGTTACGTGTATTTATTCCAACATCTGATGGTAGGATTTCAAGACGCCATTATATATTGTCATTTACTTTGACAAACCTAATTTGCACCTTCCTTATTGTCTTCTTTGCAAATGTGGAAGCAAATTTTCTTGTTATAGCCTCTACTCTCTTACTCCATTATCTCGTCATCAACATGAGTTGCCAACGACTCCGTGATAGTGGGTTCACGTATATAAAAACTTATATTTTTGGTACATTAGCAGTCTATATCGTCTCTTTCATCACAATGATTGCCGAACATTTTGACTGTTCAGGCACTGGTTCTATGATTTTCTTAATTTGCTACTTTTCCACTTTCAGTATGCTAATGCTTGCACCTACTGATTCATCAAAACAATAGTTAAGGGAGTATTTATGAGTAAGGAATATATGAACGATGGTTCATTAACTGAAAAATGGAAATTTCGATTTAATTTTTATGAAAAACATGGTTTTCCTGGATTCTGGGGAGCAACACCTGAATATAAAACAGCATATAAAGAATTAAAAATAAGACAACGATTAACTATTCAAATGAATTTTATTGCTTTCTTCTTTTCCTGGATATATTTATTTGTTCTCGGGTTATGGAAAAAAGCGATTATAGTTCTATTACTTGGCATTTTATCTCTATTTGTCGGTGCATTAATTGGCGTTAACATTCTGGGAATTGTTGTAGTAGCCTATGTTGCTGTTAACACGAATAAATGGTTCTATGAGAAAGAGGTAAAAGGATTAAATACCTGGAGCCTTTGAATGACCGGTGGCTTAGCCTGGCTAAACCACCATTCTCGTTTTTTACAACCAGTTCTTCCGCTTAAAGTACAGATACGGCGCCAGGCCCGCGAGGATCATAAAGATAATTGCGCCCGGGTAGCCGAAAGTCCACTTCAGTTCCGGCATAAACTCGAAGTTCATCCCGTAGCTGGAAGCGACCAGCGTCGGCGGCAGGAACACAACGGATACCACCGAGAAGATCTTGATGATGCGGTTCTGCTCGATGTTGATAAAGCCCATCGCCGCCTGCATCAGGAAGTTCACCTTCTGGAACAGAGACTCGTTATGTGGCAACAGGGATTCGATATCTCGCAGGATCTCGCGCGCCTGCTCCAGTTGCCCACCCGGTAAGCGCGCTTTGCGCACCAGGAAGTTGAGCGCACGCTGGGTATCCATCAGACACAGGCGAACTTTCCAACCGATATCTTCCAGTTCTGCCAACGTGGAGAGCGCCTCGTCGTACTCATCGCCCTGACGCCCTTCCATAATCACCCGGCTCAGTTGCTCCAGATCGCTGTAGATGTTTTCAATTTCATCTGCCAACTGTTCAATTTTGGTTTCGAACAAATCCAGCAGTAACTCGTAGGCGTTACCGTCAACCATCGACTGGCTACGGGCGCGCATACGATACAGACGGAATGCAGGCAACTCACGCTCACGCAGGGTAAACAGGCGGCCATCACGGATGGTAAATGCCACGGTGGAGTTACCGGCGTGATCTTCCGCATCTTCAAAGAAGAAGAAGGAGTGAATATGCAGGCCGTCATCGTCTTCAAAGAAACGTGCCGATGCTTCGATGTCTTCCAGTTCCGGGCGAGTTGCCAGGCTCTGGCCAAGTTCAGATTGTACGCGCAGTCGCTCGTCGTCATCCGGTTCGACAAGATCAATCCATACTGCATTGACAAGGGGTTGTGACTCTTCGACTTCCAGCCGGGTCAGTCGGTTATTTTCCAGTTGAAATGCGCTCAGCATGACCGGGACTCCCAATGCTTAAAATATCGGACAGTTCGGTGGGCACACAGAAACATATTGGGTTTCAGACCATTAAACAGCCTGACTCAGCGCGACGGGAAAAATTGAGGTCGCTGACAACCGCTAAGGCTATCAGCAAAAGGGGATAGCCTTAGGAGTTGATCCTGGATGACAGGATAGTGAGCCAGTATCTACTGGGTGTGTCCAAGGCGAATGTCCTCTTAGAGTGATCGTGCGCGCATGTTACGCCAGCAAAATTTTGCCGTCAACACGCAACGGAACACCACAGAACAATAGTTGAACTTCGCGCTTTTCGGTACTCGTCAAGGTCATTAACAGGATAAAAAAATCCCACATCCAGAACCTATAATGGCGCATTGACTACTCATTGGTAAAGGAATGATCACCTTGAATCTCAAACGGATTTTTCTCACTCTCACCTTACTCCCCTTGTTTGCTGTTGCCGCTGATGACTGCACGCTCTCCGATCCGACGCTGACCGTACAAGCGTATACCGTCAATCCCCAGACAGAACGGGTGAAAATGTACTGGCAAAAAACTAATGGCGAAGCATGGGGAACATTTCATGCGCTGCTGGCTGATGTTGACAGCCTGGGGCAAGTGCAGATGGTGATGAACGGAGGTATTTATGATGAAGGTTATGCGCCTCTCGGTTTGTACATCGAAAACGGTCAACAGAAGGTAGCGTTAAATCTCGCCTCGGGGGAAGGTAATTTCTTTATTCGTCCTGGCGGTGTGTTTTATGTTGCGGGAGATAAAGCCGCTATCGTTCCGCTGCAGGCATTTAAAGTCAGTAAAGATATTCAGTTTGCGGTGCAGTCGGGGCCGATGTTGCTGGAGAATGGCGTGATAAATTCGCGTATTCACCCCAACGTCGCGTCGCGCAAAATCCGTAACGGTGTAGGGATTAATAAACAAGGTAACGCAGTATTTTTGCTCAGTCAGCAGGCGACAAACTTTTATGATTTTGCCTGCTATGCCAAAGCGAAACTGGATGTCGGGCAGTTGCTTTATCTTGATGGCACTATCTCACATATGTATGTGAAAGGCGGCACGATCCCCTGGCAACGTTATCCCTTCGTCACCATGATTTCCGTCGAGCGGAAAAGTTAGAACGATAGTTTTATGTCAGATACTGAATATGGTGCAGATGCCGGATGCGGCGTAAACGCCTTATCCGGCCTACATGACGTTGCAATTTATTGAATCTGCATGATTTTGTAGGCCGGATAAGGTGCGCAGCACCGCATCCGGCAACGGAATCGTAAATTACACCGTCTCCAGCCGGGCGTAAGCCGCCACCAGCCATTTAATACCCTGGCCCTGGAACGCCACCTGCAGGCGGCTATGCTCGCCGCTGCCTTCCATATTGACGATAGTCCCTTCACCAAACTTGGCATGGCGCACACGCTGGCCGAGTTTGTAACCGCTGTCGTTCTCAGCCAGTGGCGTACCCATACGCTGATGACTGACCGGACGACTCACCGTAGCGCGTAATCGCACCTCTTCCACACATTCTTCCGGCAGCTCACCAATAAAGCGCGACGGGCGATGGTAAACCTCTTTGCCATACAGACGGCGAGTTTCCGCATAGGTCAGCGTCAGTTTCTGCATCGCACGGGTTACCCCAACGTAGGCCAGACGACGTTCTTCTTCCAGACGCCCACCTTCATCCAGCGACATCTGGCTGGGGAACATTCCCTCTTCCATACCGACGATAAATACCTGCGGGAACTCCAGCCCTTTCGCTGAGTGCAAAGTCATCAACTGCACCGCATCCTGCCAGGTATCCGCCTGCCCTTCACCCGCTTCCAGTGCCGCATGCGAGAGGAAAGCCTGCAGCGGCATTAAATCTTCATCTTCTTCGTTGTAGCTGAACTGGCGCGTTGCTGTCACCAGTTCCTCTAAGTTTTCAATACGCGTCTGGCCTTTTTCGCCTTTCTCCTGTTCATACATGGTACGCAGGCCAGAGTCTTTAATTACCCGGTCAGTCTGTACATGCAGCGGCATATCGGCAGTTTCTTGCGCTAAGGCGTCAATCAGTTCCATAAACCGTTGCAAGGCGCTGGCAGCGCGCCCAGCGAGGGCTTTTTCCTGTAACAGTTCACGACACGCCTGCCAGAGAGTTAGC
The DNA here is from genome assembly GCF_002965345.1 of Escherichia sp. MOD1-EC5950. Classification (NCBI taxonomy): domain Bacteria; kingdom Pseudomonadati; phylum Pseudomonadota; class Gammaproteobacteria; order Enterobacterales; family Enterobacteriaceae; genus Escherichia; species Escherichia sp. MOD1-EC5950. The sequence continues at coordinate 54,548 of NZ_PTSR01000016.1, read as the reverse complement.
TGGCGATCGCGCGATGTCTGGCGAACTACGTCCAGCGTCCGATCACCAATACCCCGCGTTGGCGTATTCACCACGCGCTCAAATGCCGCGTCATCGTTACGGTTGGCAATCAGGCGCAGATACGAGAGCGCATCTTTGATTTCCTGGCGTTCGAAGAAGCGCATACCGCCATAAATACGGTACGGCATACTGGCCTGCAATAAGGCCTCTTCCAGCACACGCGACTGGGCGTTGCTACGGTAGAGAATGGCGCACTCAGCGAGCGCCCCGCCATTGTCCTGCCAGGTTTTGATGCGGTTAACCACAAAACGCGCTTCATCGAGTTCGTTAAAGGCACAATAAAGGGAAATCGGCTCACCGTCCGCGCCATCGGTCCACAATTTTTTACCTAAGCGTCCATTGTTGTTTTCAATCAGGGCGTTGGCGGCGCTCAGAATGTTACTGGTGGAGCGATAGTTCTGCTCCAGACGAATAGTTTCGGCACCTGGGAAATCATTGAGGAAACGCTGAATATTCTCGACCTGCGCGCCGCGCCAGCCATAAATTGACTGGTCATCATCACCGACGATCATCACTTTGCCGGTATCCCCCGCCAGCAGGCGGATCCACGCGTACTGAATGTTGTTGGTATCCTGGAATTCGTCCACAAGGATATTGGTAAAACGTTCGCGGTAGTGCTGAAGGATATGCGGCTTGTTAAGCCACAGTTCGTGGGCGCGCAGCAGCAGTTCAGCGAAGTCCACCAGGCCCGCGCGGTCACACGCTTCCTGATACGCCTGATAAACCTTCTGCCAGGTTTGCTCTACCGGGTTACCGTAGCTCTGAATATGATGCGGCCGCAGGCCTTCATCTTTCTGGCTGTTGATGTACCACATTGCCTGGCGCGGCGGCCACTGCTTCTCGTCGAGGTTCATCGCTTTGATCAAACGCTTGAGCAGGCGCAGTTGGTCTTCGCTATCGAGGATCTGGAAATCCTGCGGTAGGTTAGCGTCCATATGGTGCGCACGCAGCAGGCGGTGCGCCAGCCCGTGGAAGGTGCCAACCCACATGCCGCCCTGGCTGGTGCCCATCAATTGCCCGATGCGATGGCGCATTTCCGCCGCCGCTTTGTTGGTAAACGTCACCGCCATAATCGAGTACGGCGAGCAGTTTTCCACGCTCATCAGCCACGCAATACGATGCACCAGAACGCGCGTCTTACCACTGCCCGCGCCCGCCAGCACCAGAAGATTGCTGCGTGGCGCGGCCACCGCTTCGCGCTGTTTGTCATTAAGGCTTTCGAGCAGGTAAGAAACGTCCATTGGCACCGCCGCGTAAAAATGTTGGGGCGGAGAAGCGCAACGCCCTCCGCCAAAAAGCTGGGTATATATACAGAGTTGCTGATTATATCAGCGAGGTCAGAGATGCCAACCGGGAAATTTCCAGATGCGGCAGTAAACGGCTGTCCCAGGTTTGCATCAGATCGCCATTTTCCGGTTTGATCCAGCACGCCTGCATTCCGCTGCGAATTGCCCCACCAACGTCGGTGGTGAGATCATCGCCAACATGCAGGATCTCACCGATCGGCACATTGAGTTTTTCTGCCGCCAGAAAGTACATATCGCTGAACGGTTTCGAGCGCCCGTGCGGGCCAGCACGCAGCACGAACTCAAAGTAATCGCCCAGGCCAAACAATTCAGGCTGGGCATTACCGTTGGTGATCGCCACCAGCGGCCATTTCTTCGCCAGTTGTTTTAAGGTGTCGTGAGTTTGCTGCGGCACATCAATACGGCTGCGCCATTTAGCAAAGTTGATCATCGCCGCGTGTGCGCCTGCACTGGCCTCTTCGGCACTCAGCCCGGCGTCGAGCATGGCTTGTTCGATAGAACGAAAACGCCAGCGCGTCACATCATGATAAATCTCTGGTTCCGCTTCCCGTACCGCCTGGCGCAGACGTTGCAGATCTTCATTCTGGAAGCTACGCAGCGCCGGATGATAATTTTGCACAAAGATAAGTGCTTCTTGCTCGGTACGTTGGATCACCGGACGGTTATCGTAAAGGGTATCATCCAGGTCAAAAGTGAGCGCCGAGATGCGCCCCAAAGGCCGGTAAAAACGCATTATTTCCCCCGTTTAGCGCGTGGATGCGCCGCATCGTACACCGAGGCAAGGTGTTGAAAATCAAGATGAGTATAGATTTGCGTGGTGGAGAGGTTGGCATGGCCCAGCAGCTCCTGCACACCACGAAGATCGCCGCTCGACTCCAGCATATGCGTGGCGAACGAGTGACGTAATTTATGCGGGTGAACGTGATTATTCAGCCCTTGTTTTATGCCCCATTCGGCAAAGCGTTTTTGCACATTACGCGCGGATATGCGTTTCCCCTGTTTCGACAGGAAAAGCGCATCGTCTTCGCAACCAAACAGGTCACGCAAATCAAGCCAGTGCTCAATCCACGCCACCGCGTTGCGACCAATCGGCAAACGACGTTCTTTGCTGCCTTTACCCATCACCCATACTTCACCGGACTCCAGGTCGAGGTGTTTGATGTCCAGCCCCACCAGTTCGGAAAGACGCAGGCCTGCACCGTACATCACTTCCAGCATTGCCCGGTCGCGCACGGCGAGGGGATCATTGATATCGATATCCAGCAGCCGATTCATATCATCGACATCGATATTTTTTGGCAGATGGCGTGCCGCTTTCGGTGCCGAAACACCTTTCGCCGGGTTGGCTTTGAGTTCGTTCTGGCTGACCAGCCAGTCAAAAAAGCTACGTAGCGCAGAGAGGCGTAATGCGAGGCTTGCTGCTCCCAGCCCTTTACGACGACTGCGTACAGCAAAATTACGCACCATCGTCACATCACATTGTTGCCAGCTTTGCAGGTCGTTTTCACTGGCAAAATTGATGATCGCCTCAAGCTGGCGTCGGTAGTTAAGCAGAGTTATCGGGCTAAGTTGACGCTCCACGCTCAGATAGCGTAGATAGCGTTCCACATCGGTATGTAAATCGATCATACGCGTTCAATCCAACGCTCCAGAAGCTCCGGCATCATCAGCGCAATTTCATGGAGTAACTGCGTTCCTTGCCCTTGTTGATAGTGACTGGCATCCCGGCTGGTGAACAGTACGACACCTAAATCAGCATCACTTCCCAACATCGACATCGCTACTGATCCCACCGCTTTCGCTTCCGGCAGCACCACCAGCAGTTCAGGCCCGTTAAGCGGCCCCAGATAATGCTGTTCCTGCCCCAGACGCTGAATACGCAGTGGTTCAAAAGCCTGACGACTCAATGCCAGATAGGTATAGTTCGACGGCGCGCCTAAACGCCAGCGATCCGGGAACAGACGCAGACTCGCGCCCGCCAGACCGAGATCGCGTGCCCAACGGTGAAAGCGCATTAGCATATCGTCGAGACTGCTGGCAGCAGTGAGAGTGCGCTGCAGATAAAGTAAGCGATAAAACAGGCCTTCGTTGGCGGTAGCCTGTTCCATCAACAGCGCCATATTCTCTTCCAGAACATGAATATGGTTACGCGCGCGGGCCATATGCCATTCGACGAGCGAAACGGTGCCACGTACCGGATGCGGCACCCGAATTGCCTCTACTGCGTGCGCATTGCGGATAAAAAACTCAGGATTTTTAATCAGATAATCGACAACCGCTCGGTCATCAAGCTCCGTGAGTGTTTCCTGTAGTTCTTCCCCTGGTTGCTTCATAGATGAATAAATCCGTCGTAAACATGTACTGCCGGACCCGTCATATATAACGGATGACCCGGACCTTTCCAGGCGATATCAAGGCGACCGCCAGGGAGTTCCACACGTACTTCTTCGGCCAGCAAACCTTGCTGAATCCCTACCGCTACTGCCGCACACGCGCCGCTGCCACAGGCCTGAGTTTCTCCTGCCCCACGTTCATAGACTCGTAAACGAATATGCTCGCGCTTAACCACTTGCATAAAACCGATATTGGCACGTTCCGGGAAGCGTTCGTGGTTTTCCAGAACAGGGCCTAGTGTTTCTACCGCCGCAGTATCGACATCATCGACCTGAATCACGCAGTGTGGATTACCCATTGACACCACGCCGCATAAGATTGTCTGCTCGGCGGCGCGCATAATATAGGTCTTTTCCGCTTTGTTGGCGCGAAACGGCACGGCGGAAGGTTCGAAATTTGGTTCGCCCATATTTACCCGCACCAGATCATCATCGGTGACGGTCAGCACCATCCGACCATTGGCGGTGCTAACGCGAATATCGCGCTTATTGGTCAGCCCTTTCAGGCGTACAAAGCGGGCAAAGCAGCGTGCGCCGTTGCCGCACTGCGCCACTTCACTACCGTCAGCATTAAAAATACGATAGTGGAAATCGAGTTCTGGATCGTAAGGCGGCTCGACCACCAATAGCTGATCAAAACCTACACCCAGGTGCCGATCCGCCAGACGACGAATCAGATCCGGTGAAAAAAAGACATTCTGCGTTACCGCGTCGACGACCATAAAATCGTTGCCAAGGCCATGCATTTTCGAGAACTGCATTATCTACTCCATTCACGCGGGTACAGAAATTGACTTTTAGTAATTCACCTGAGATGGGCCATCGCCAGTGGCGCGGTCGTTTTTATCCGGCAACGTGGATTGCGTTTGCGTATCTACCGGTTTGGTCGGCGGTGGCGCGTTTTTATCTGCGGGCGGGAAATAGAGCGGACCTTTCAGACCGCAGCCCGTCAGGCTGAAAAGAGTCAGTAATACAGTGAGTGCCTTAAACACGTTTTTCATTATGGATTGCCTGTAAAGTTCATCGCTTTCTGCTTTCTATCATCGCAGGAGAAGACGTAAAAGCAAGCGTTTAGCGACTCTTTATGAAGTCTGAAAAGTGAGGAATTGCTGCGAGTATAACGCTTACACGCAGGGATTTATGTTTTGCTGGTGGTTTCGTGATCGACACCTCGCGCCAGGATGGCTTTATGCACTATCGCAATGTGGTTTGTTTGTTGTCTTGTTCGCTGTTCTTATCATCGGCATGGGGCTTTTGAGAGAGTGGCGAAACATGAAATTTCGTTGTCTGACCTTAGTCGCCAGTGACATACAACGTTGCCAACCAGGTGATAAGAGGGAATAAAATCTGATGGGGCTATTTACCCGACTGGAAAAATTTGACCAAAAGCTTACGCGCGGTTATGCCCGCTGGGGGCGCTGGGTGTGGCGGATGCTGATCGCCGTGCCAGTACTGGTCGTGTTGTGGAATATAGGGCAGGCAGTATGGGGAGGTCCAAGAGGTGGAGTGATTCTGGAAATCCACAGTGAAATTGACCGTCCGATACTGGGATTCAGTGTTAACGGCGTGGCGGGCGCGAATGCTTTTGCGAATGGTGGAGGTTCAACAACCTGTTGTGGTGATGTCAGTGGGGATACGGCAGAGGTTATCTGGACATTAAGTACTACTCGTACACAGTATAATGCTGGAATGCGTCTGGAGAAACGTAACAAGACTTTGCCTCTCCCAAAAAGAGAATGGGGAGAAAATTATCTGCACGTGCATTTTATGCCTGGCGATAAAGTGTTGCTGGGGTGGAGTAAAGATTCTTTTTCTCCGTATGAAGATCTTCACAACGGGGGGTACAAAACCCGCGTTCGGCAGGATGTGAAAGATAAACTTTATGGCACAGGGAAAATGAATTGATAGATTTCTGTAAAAATCACGTTCAGCAGGAGACGTAATAATGTGGGGAATGTTAGATACCGGTGGTGGAATTCGGGCACAACTCGCGGAAGACAACAAAGTAGGTAACGGTGGGCAGAGTCGTATGTTGAAACCCTTCCCGGCGTCAATCCGGAATATTTTAATGTGATTAGCCGTACTATGAGGCAGTTCCGGGATGGTGTTTATATCGTGAGTGAAAACATCACCTTTACCCCAACAACTATCAGAAAATAGCGATGGCCTTTATGGATTCTGAAAAGTGACGATTTGCCGCAAAAGTTACGCTTACGTGCGGGGAATTATGTTCTGCTGGTGGTTTCGTGATCGGCACCTCGCGCCAGGATGGCTTTATGCACTATCGCAATGTGGTTTGTTTGTTGTCTTGTTCGTTGTTCTTATCATCAGCATGGGGATGTCGGCTTGATGAGCCGGAACATAATATTTACCAGAAACAGGGAAAAGGCGTGGTGTACCTGCGCCCTTATGAAAAGACCAATCTTTCGCTACCGCAGATTAACTACAAGCGTCTGCATCTGTTACCGAATTTGTTAATTGACCCAACAAAACTGGAAGATTGGGAAACGGTGCCCCCGGCAACCGATCTCACGACAGACGTTGTCTACAGCGGCGTAAACGCAACATTTCCCCATTACTCTTACTATAGCGATGGTCGCGCTATTCTCTACGCTGGTGAGGTGGTGCAAAACCCTCCAGGCACGCCGCCAGTCGATATCTCGTCATTTCAGGCATGGGGGGATTTTGCCGCAGATAAGTACAGCCTCTATTACGAAGGCAAACGCACCGATAGCAACCAGCAACTAAACCGCCGAACGTTGCGTCAGGTAGAATTTAACCCGCAATGGAAACCAGACTGGCTAGGTTTGATTCTCCGTGACAAGCACTATCTTTACGCAAATGGTCAGCGCCTTGATGATCCCAACACCTTTACGGTACTGGCACAAAAGTCATGGGATCAGCGCGGTAAATTCTCTACAGCATTCAATCCCTGCCTTCCTGCCCCATTTGGCCCCTGGGATACCCTTGCCCGAACACGGACCAAAATCCTGATCAACGGCGAACAACTGGATGCCGACCCGGACACCTTTTCCGTCGTGCGCTGGATGCCCGGCTCACTCTTGACCTGGCGTGATAAAAACGGGCTGCAGCGTAAGGTCCTCGACAAGGAAAATCTGGCCTGGTATGAGGATTTAACAAAGCACTGTCTGGATTTTTCTCTGCTGGAAAAGAAAGTGTTCTGGCGTAAAGGGCCTGCTTGTAAACAGGAAGAATTACCCGGACTCGATCCTGAACAGTTCCACCCCATCAGTGATGCTGTCGCCCAGTATCAGGACTCGCTTTATACCATCATCGAAACAGAGTCTGGTGACCGCAAGCTGGAGATCGTGAAACTTGATGATCCCAATCTTATTATCAACAAACGTTTCAACGCCGGGAAGCGCCACGGCTATTTACTTACGCGTGCCGAAGGGTGGCCAAACCATTCCAGTTTACACGTGTTTGAATCTGACGGACCGCTGATCTTACTGGATAACCGCTCTCCGGATGAACGCGAAGCCCATCTTAATGACCATCCCTTTTTACGCAGATGGTATGCCCGCGATAACCGCTACGTTTACAGCTTTGATGGCGCGCAGCTCTGGCGATACCGCACCGCTGATCCGAAACAAGTTCGCTTAATCTGGAAGGAACAACATTCGGGATATGGCTATGGCGTAGATTACAAAACGGGATATCTGGACGGAAAAATTACCGATGACGGCGAATTTATTCCTGCCCCGCGCAATGAGGCGACAAAATGAATAGTCAAATAATCACACTTGCACTCATCCTGTTGGGGCACGTATTTCTGACACCTGCCGTACAGGCCATAGGGTTCGACTATTACAATGATCACGGTGTCATGTCTTACGGTAAAGGTAATTGGGAGGATAAGAAAATCATTGCCCAATTTCCGGAGATGAACAGGGCCGATTTGCGCCTTGTGAAAAATATATCCGGGGAGACGGGTTATATACCTTCCGATGAAATAAGCATAGAAAATGAGGAATACCACTGGGTGACAGATGGCCGCGTTATTCTCTGGCGTGGCAAAATTGTTAGCAACCCACCGGGAACACCTACTGTCGATATTGCCAGCTTTCAGGCTATGGGCCGCTTTGCGGTCGATAAATATAGCCTCTATTTTGACGGACAACGCACCGAAAGTAATAGCGGCGCGTCACGTGTTGATCTGGCGACGCTAAAATCTATCGAAGGTAACACTACCACGTTGGTGGATAGTAAAAATCTCTATTTGTCTGGTCGACGTCAGGGAAGCAGCAGTGATGTTACTGTATTAGAAAAAAGATGGTGGGGTATTAATCCACGTCTTATGGGTGTAAACAGAGAAATGTATTCCAATGATCTGCTTATCCGCAGTGGGCAGAACATTTATTTAAATGGTGTTCGCCTTGCAGCGAATGCAGACTCATTTGAGATAATTCGCTGGATACCTCATTCACTGCTGGTTTTTCGCGACAACAATGGTTTGCATCGTTATCCCTTTGGTCAATTATCAGGCAAGGCAATACCCGTAGATGATGACGTCTCTTTTGAAGTAGGGGAAAGTCGCGTTCGCTGGCGTAAACAGCTCACGCCCGACCGTCAGTGGAGCCAGTGGATAGACCTACCAGGTATTGAACCTGAACAATTTCATCTGATTACTGGCAATATTGCGCAGTATAAAGATCGGCTGTATGTAACAAAATTATCGACATTTGGTGAAGACCAGCTTGAGATAATCCCGCTGGATACGCCAGACCTGGTCATTGATCGCTCATTTAATAGCGGCAAACAACATGCTTATTTTATCCGCCAATTACGGTCAAAAAGCGTGCAAATTATTCCAGTTAACGGTCCGCTAACTAAAAACGAGCGCTTTGCTTATGACGATCGCAATGTTTATACATGGACCGATACAGAGGTAAGGATTACACCCTCCCCCTGCCCGGCGAAAACACGCGTCAGAGAAGAGAATGTCCGTGAAATTCATAACAACGACATTATGATTATTACAGAGGAACCAGGATGCAAAAAATAGCCTTACGGATTGGCATAGCTCTAAGCATAATGGCCGCAAGCAGCTTCAATTACGCGGCCACAAGCAAGATACAAAAACTAAACGTCATCCTGGATACAACGACATTAAGCACTGACAGCGATGAGATTAGCCGTCCCCTCGACATTAATGATGATGGCATTTCCGAAACGCTTAACTGCACGTATTCACCTTCCACGCCTCCCGCTGCCTGCGGGAAAGATGATTGTGGATATACCGCGAGTGACGCACCAACTATGGCTTGCAGTATTATGACCCCAGATAACTCCAGAATTAACATTGATTATTTTTGTAGCAAAATTAGCCTGATGAAAGAAAAGAATCATGGCCTACACGACCTGTTATGCGACGAGGATACAATCTTGCGTTGGAATGGGACGAGGTATGAAGGTTAAGTTTTATAGCCGAACCATGTTGATTTCACTGTTAGACGAAACAACTTATACTGCCGCCATCACTTAAAAACAGGATACAACAATGAACGACAGTGAATTTCATCGCCTGGCAGATCAACTGTGGCTGACCATTGAAGAACGCCTGGACGACTGGGATGGCGACAGCGATATCGACTGCGAAATCAACGGCGGCGTGCTGACCATTACCTTTGAAAACGGCAGCAAAATCATTATCAACCGCCAGGAACCGCTGCACCAGGTGTGGCTGGCAACCAAACAGGGCGGCTACCATTTTGACCTGAAAGGCGATGAGTGGATTTGCGACCGTAGCGGCGAAACCTTCTGGGATTTGCTGGAACAGGCCGCGACGCAGCAGGCAGGAGAAGCGGTGAGCTTCCGCTAAAATTCTTTGCCGGATGCGGCGTAAACGCCTTATCCGGCCTACAAATCCTGCAAAATTATAGAGTTGGGTGAAAAGCGCATTTAGCGGATCATATAGGGAGTTTGCCGCTATACATCAGCTTCGCCATCTGGAATAACCACTCGCCACCGCGAAAATCCCCCCCCCAACAAGAGCCACTATAAAAAAAAGAAAACCTGCTCCATATAACCACCAACTCAATTCATACAAAACGTGGTAGTTATCACAGGAAATCAGCACGTCGGGGCACTCAACACCGTACTTACCGCCATCACCCCATCGTTCATAATAAGACTCTCGCCATACCAGAATACTTACTCCACTCGCTACGAGCGATAACAAACAACCCGCCCATAACTTACGAAATATTGGGTAACTAAACATAAAGATGACGCTGAGCAGCGCCTCTATGACACCCCAAATAATAGACAGGCTCGTCATTCCCCAGTCACTGTGCATAATGTCCTCTCCCTGATGTAATTTCAGGGAGCAACTTTAGTGAGGGAAAATGAAATCAGCGTGAAGTCAGAGGCGGAAATTGAATTATCCGGCACGCTCATCACGAAAAATACTGCTGTAACAGCGGCGTATCGTTGTCCTGATTGGCTGGCGGCATGTTACCGATAGATTTGGTACGGAACGGAATGACCTGTTCGCGACCATCGACCTTCACAATCTGGTAAAACTGCGGCAGGTTAAAGTTGATGAAACTGGAGCCGTAAGTGAAACGATCGTGCGATGACGAGTAGAAGCGACTGACATCACGCACCAACTCCTCTTTGCTACCCTCGCAGTGGTGATACACCTCAACGCGGTTACTTTCGTCGAGAATGTAGATATTAAAGCCGTTCTCATCGTGTGTTTCTTCGAAGAAGAACTGGATGATCCCTTCGCTGGCGAAGCCGTCCACCACCGCCGGTAATTTAACGTGATTAGTCTCAACCTGCACTGACAAACCATGCAGTTTGTTATGCGAGATCGCGCCATAAAACTCGATGGCATTTTCCAGTTTCTGTACCGATACATTCAGGCGTTCGAAGAACAAACCCCAGGTCTGGCCAGAAACGCGCAACGCTTTAAAGCGCCCGGTTTCCTGGCGGGTGCTGGAAAGACGCAGTTCAATGCACTCAGAAACCAGTTGCTGCACGCGAGTACGGATTAATCCGCGCAAATGCTGGCTATAACAGAACACTTCCACGCTATCAGGGGGTGCAGCGTCCTGATGCATTTTGCCGAGGATGGTTTTCAGGGCTTCAATCATCGACTGCTCGCCGTTGAAATGCAGCGTGCGCACTTCATTCCATGAGTTGCGATACAGCAGGTCAACACTACCCACCAGACATTTTTGCTCTTCGCCAAAGCTGAAGACGTCCAGCTTACGGAAATCGAAATGTACTACCTGATTACGAAACGCTGTCGTCGGGTCATATTCCAGGTTGACGATAATCGCCAGATGGCGGATCTCACAAGGACTGTAGAGCGCTTTCGGTGTCGGCGCAGGTAAGCGCAACGGGAAATGGTGCGACACATCAGCCACCATCTCTTGCAGCTTAGGCAGATCGACAATGCCGTTGCCTTTAATGTACAAACGGGTGCGCGAGGTCAGCAGTCCGTTAAACCATGCCCACGCCACCAATTTGTTCAGGTAACGGTTATATTCCAGCGGTTGATGGCTGATGATCGACTCAATTGTCGGCGCACGGTTATACAAATACCAGCCAGAGCGATTAGCACGCCCCGGCGGTACATAAATAAAGGTCAGATTTGGCTCGGAAAGATCCGGTGAAATCTGCGGGTTTACCAGCGTCACTTTCCCCGGTAATGCTTCAAACGCAGCGTACAGTTTACGCGTCAGCACACCGATATCCTGCGGGCTGGCAGAAACGCTAAGGTTATTGCGACGCGCAAAGCGGATCAGATTACGGTAACTCTGCATCATCGCATCGAGCAGTTCGTTGTGCGCTTCACGCACCTGATCAATCTTCCAGTTAGCGCGGTTATCCAGCATCGTCAGGCGAGATTCGTCCCAACTCCACTCTTTCACCAGTTGGCTTAACACTTCACGACGCCAGCCCACGCAGGCGCGTTCGCGGCTTAATTTTTCGCACACTTTTAAATAAAAGCAGCGGCGCACCAAATCCAGACGGGTGAAATCTTCAATCGCCGTCAAATATTCGGTAACGCGCTCCAGCATCATGCAGTACGGATCGAGGCCAAATGACACTATCTCGCCGTCGTGCAAACGCTGTTTGATATCTTTCGCCAGCAGGCGTGGATTAGGGTATTCCCAGGAATAGGCTTCCAGCAGCAGTGTTTTCAGCACCGCTTTGTACGGGGAGTCGATACTTTTGTAGAGCTGCCAAAGGCTGGCACCGAAGTACTCTTCAGCAGAAAGCGAGCTTAAACCACCGAGATCCAGCCATTCATTTGGCGTCAGTACGCCCTGCGCGTAAAGCGTCATTACATAATCATCGTAATGCTCTTCTTCGTCGCACGGCACCATATTCCACAGAATACGCTTACCGGCGAGACGCACGGCGGTACGGTAAAATTCATCAAGTAGCAGTATATGCTGGGTGGAGCCACAATCTTCGCCCCCCAGACTGCCACTTTCGTTGTGGCGGAAACGGTTTTCATCAATCAGGAAGAAGCTAACTTCCACCCCCAATGAGGCGGCCCAGCTTTCCAGCAAGCTGCATTTACGTTGCAGTAACTGACGCTCTTCGCTATCCAGCCACGATTGATGGCAGACCCAGATATCCAGATCAGAGGAACAACTTTGCCCTATGGACGAGGTGCTGCCCATTGTATATACGCCAGTAATTGGAAGCTCGCCTTTTGGCGGGTCCTGTACTGACATTCCACGATACAGTTCCAGTTCGTTCAGGTAGTGGCGTTGGGTTTCATCAGGCGTATAAAGGCAAATGCCCTTGGGAACGTTACCATCAAGGTAACCCGGCATTAGCGGATGGTGATAGTGCAACAATGTCGGCAGCAGACTGTAGACCTGTTGGAATGCAGGCCCCATAGCAGCAAGCGCGCGATCCACGCGCAATTGATTTATGGCATCCAGTCTCTGTTTCAGAGTCTCAATATAGAGGTACAAGACGTATCGCCTGATTTGCTACCCGTCATGTCTGTGATTCCGGCAACATCAACGGAAACACGCGGCATTCGGGATATTTCGTATGTCAAAGGTAACCGTACCACTTTCCGCGCCTGGTTTTTTTAGTTTCACGAAGAAAAAATGGTCTAAAACGTGATCAATTTAACACCTTGCTGGTTGACCGTAAAGAAAGATGCGCTACATACAAGTGTAGCACTGTTTATTCTCTGTAAATTCCTTATTACGACGGCTTGAAGCGCCTGTCAGGATCCACCGCCTGGCTATATTTTACGTTTTGCTCAGGCATCTACGTTTCACCACAACACTGACATCGCTCCGGCAAGGATGTTAGGATGGACCATGGATGATAATGACGGTAACAAGCATGTTAGACAATGTTTTAAGAATTGCCACACGCCAAAGCCCACTTGCACTCTGGCAGGCACATTATGTCAAAGACAAGTTGATGGCGAGCCATCCAGGGCTGGTGGTTGAACTGGTGCCGATGGTGACGCGCGGCGATGTGATTCTTGATACGCCGCTGGCGAAGGTAGGCGGGAAAGGCTTATTTGTGAAAGAGCTGGAAGTCGCGCTCCTGGAAAACCGTGCCGATATCGCCGTACATTCAATGAAAGATGTACCGGTTGAATTTCCGCAAGGTCTGGGGCTGGTCACCATTTGCGAGCGTGAAGATCCTCGCGATGCCTTTGTCTCCAATAACTATGACAGTCTGGATGCGTTACCTGCGGGCAGCATCGTCGGAACTTCCAGCTTACGCCGTCAGTGCCAACTGGCTGAACGCCGTCCGGATCTCATTATCCGTTCTCTGCGCGGCAATGTCGGTACTCGTCTGAGTAAACTGGATAATGGCGAATACGATGCCATTATTCTTGCCGTGGCTGGCTTAAAACGTTTAGGGCTGGAGTCACGCATTCGCGCCGCGCTGCCGCCAGAAGTTTCTCTTCCGGCTGTAGGACAAGGTGCGGTGGGCATTGAATGCCGCCTTGATGATACGCGCACCCGCGAGCTTCTTGCCGCGCTCAATCACCACGAAACTGCACTGCGCGTCACCGCCGAACGCGCCATGAATACCCGTCTTGAAGGCGGTTGCCAGGTGCCGATTGGTAGCTACGCCGAACTTATTGATGGCGAAATCTGGCTGCGTGCACTGGTCGGCGCACCGGACGGTTCGCAGATTATTCGCGGTGAACGCCGTGGTGCGCCGCAAGATGCCGGGCAAATGGGCATTTCGCTGGCAGAAGAGCTATTGAATAACGGCGCACGTGAAATCCTTGCTGAAGTCTATAACGGAGACGCTCCGGCATGAGTATCCTGGTCACCCGCCCGTCTCCCGCTGGAGAAGAGTTAGTGAGCCGTCTGCGCACACTGGGGCAGGTGGCCTGGCATTTTCCGCTGATTGAGTTTTCCCCTGGTCGGCAATTGCCACAACTTGCCGACCGGCTGGCGGAGCTGAGCGAAGGCGATCTGTTGTTTGCCCTTTCGCAACATGCCGTTGCTTTTGCCCAGTCACAGCTACATCAGCAAGGTCTTAAGTGGCCCACCCTACCCACTTATTTCGCTATTGGCCGTACCACGGCGCTGGCGCTGCATACCGTGAGCGGACATGAAGTTCGTTATCCGCATGATCGGGAAATCAGTGAAGTCTTGCTACAATTACCTGAATTACAAAATATTGCGGGAAAACGTGCGCTAATTTTACGTGGCAACGGCGGTCGTGAGCTGATTGGGGAAACCCTGACGGCACGCGAGGCTGAAGTTACTTTTTGCGAATGTTATCAACGATGCGCCATTCATTACGATGGTGCAGAAGAAGCGATGCGCTGGCAGTCCCGCGAAGTGACAACGGTCGTTGTTACCAGCGGTGAAATGTTGCAACAGCTCTGGTCGCTGATTCCACGATGGTATCGTGAGCACTGGTTACTACGCTGTCGACTACTGGTCGTCAGCGAGCGTCTGGCGAAACTCGCCCGGGAACTGGGTTGGCAAGACATTCAGGTCGCTGATAACGCTGACAACGATGCGCTTTTACGGGCATTACAATAACTCTCATAACAGGAAGCCATAATGACGGAACAAGAAAAAACCTCCGCCGTGGTTGAAGAGACCAGGGAGGCCGTGGACACCACGCCACAATCTGTCACAGTAGAAAAAAAGAGTAATAACAGTACTGCTCTGATTTTAAGTGCGGTGGCTATCGCTATTGCTCTGGCTGCAGGTGTCGGTTTGTATGGCTGGGGTAAACAACAGGCCGTCAATCAGACGGCCACCAGCGATGTCCTCGCTAACCAGCTCACTGCGCTACAAAAAGCCCAGGAGAGCCAAAAAGCAGAACTGGAAGGTATCATCAAACAACAGGCTACGCAGTTAGAGCAGGCAAACCGTCAGCAAGAAGCGTTAGCAAAACAACTGGATGAAGTTCAACAAAAGGTCGCCACCATTTCCGGAAGCGATGCTAAAACCTGGCTGCTGGCGCAGGCAGATTTTCTGGTGAAGCTCGCCGGACGTAAGCTGTGGAGCGATCAGGACGTCACCACCGCCGCTGCGCTACTGAAAAGCGCAGATGCCAGCCTGGCCGATATGAATGACCCAAGTCTTATTACCGTTCGCCGGGCAATTACCGATGACATCGCCAGCCTTTCTGCGGTATCACAGGTCGATTATGACGGTATCATCCTCAAGTTGAATCAACTTTCTAATCAGGTAGATAACCTGCGTCTGGCCGACAATGACAGTGACGGTTCACCAATGGATTCCAATGGTGAAGAGCTTTCCAGCTCCATCAGCGAATGGCGTATCAATCTGCAAAAGAGCTGGCAGAACTTTATGGATAACTTCATTACGATTCGGCGTCGTGATGACACCGCCGTACCCCTGTTAGCGCCGAATCAAGATATCTACCTGCGCGAAAATATTCGTTCCCGTCTGCTGGTCGCAGCACAAGCTGTACCGCGTCATCAGGAAGAAACCTACCGCCAGGCGCTGGAAAACGTCTCTACCTGGGTACGTGCTTATTACGACACTGACGATGCCACTACCAAAGCGTTTCTCGACGAAGTGGATCAGCTAAGTCAGCAGAATATTTCGATGGATCTCCCGGAAACCCTGCAAAGCCAGGCAATGCTGGAAAAGCTGATGCAAACCCGCGTGCGTAATCTGTTGGCACAGCCTGTAGCACCAGCAACGGAAGCTAAATCTGCACCTGCACCTGCACCTGCACCTGCACCTGCACCTGCACCGCAAGCTGATACTCCGGCAGCCGCGCCGCAAGGAGAATAACCATGCTAAAAGTGTTGTTACTCTTTGTTCTGCTTATTGCGGGGATCGTGGTTGGTCCGATGATTGCCGGGCATCAGGGTTACGTACTGATTCAAACCGACAACTACAATATCGAAACCAGCGTCACGGGTCTGGCGATCATTTTTATACTGGCAATGGTGGTGCTGTTTGCTATCGAGTGGCTACTGCGACGGATTTTCCGCACCGGCGCGCACACCCGCGGTTGGTTTGTCGGGCGTAAACGCCGCCGCGCACGTAAGCAGACCGAACAGGCGCTGCTGAAACTGGCGGAAGGTGATTACCAGCAGGTTGAAAAGCTGATGGCGAAAAATGCCGATCACGCTGAACAACCGGTAGTGAACTACCTGCTGGCTGCTGAAGCCGCACAACAACGCGGCGATGAAGCGCGCGCCAATCAGCATCTGGAACGCGCAGCAGAGCTTGCAGGCAATGACACCATTCCGGTAGAAATTGCCCGCGTGCGCCTGCAACTGGCACGCAATGAAAATCATGCTGCACGCCACGGCGTAGATAAGTTGCTGGAAGTCACGCCACGCCATCCTGAAGTGCTGCGTCTGGCGGAACAAGCTTATATCCGCACCGGTGCGTGGAGTTCGCTGCTGGACATCATCCCGTCAATGGCAAAAGCTCACGTTGGTGATGAAGAACATCGCGCAATGCTGGAACAACAGGCATGGATTGGCCTGATGGATCAGGCTCGTGCTGATGACGGTAGTGAAGGTTTGCGAAACTGGTGGAAAAATCAAAGCCGGAAAACGCGTCATCAGGTGGCGTTGCAGGTGGCAATGGCAGAACATCTTATTGAGTGTGACGATCATGACACCGCCCAGCAAATTATCATCGACGGCCTGAAACGCCAGTATGACGATCGCCTGCTGCTACCAATCCCACGCCTGAAAACCAATAATCCAGAACAACTGGAAAAGGTGCTGCGCCAGCAGATTAAAAACGTGGGCGATCGCCCGCTGTTGTGGAGCACATTGGGTCAGTCGCTGATGAAGCATGGCGAATGGCAGGAAGCATCCCTCGCCTTCCGCGCGGCGCTGAAACAACGTCCGGACGCCTACGATTACGCATGGCTTGCCGATGCGCTGGACAGACTGCACAAGCCGGAAGAAGCCGCTGCAATGCGCCGCGACGGTTTGATGCTGACGTTACAGAACAACCCACCGCAGTAATCCTTTCTCACCTGGAGGCGCAGAGCCTCCGGGCCTTTCCTGAATAGATAAAAAAACGCCTGCTCTTATTACGGAGCAGGCGTTAAAACAGGTCTGTATGACAACAAGTGGGTGCTTCACTCAACGTTGTGTCCATGGTGTCTGATGAGGCAAAAGCGACATCTGTCAGTGGACGATAAGCACCGTAAACGGCTCTGCGTCATTCCTGAGTTTATGAGGCACTAAGGCGAACATAAGAGATGGAATGAGCATCTACTCAGTTATTATGCCACAGAGGATGGGGTAATAACATCCCCTAATACTTGTTATGAGAAAAATCTGTAACCCTTTTTTCTTCATATTTAATAAATTACCGAGTAAATCCTTCCCTTAGCCTGATGCTTTTTTATATGTGATATGAATGATTAAATATAAGCAATTAATGACACGCATATTAATTACAGACAAAACTAAAAACAGCATCAATAATCAACGCGATATAATAAACACGCCTTACATATCGCATGCACGGGGGGTAGGATTGAAAACGCTCTCCTGATATTTCAATTTATTCTTAAGATAAATAGATAATTTATTTTCATCATCATTATTTATGAAATCATCCTGTCAGGGAGAGGGACCTCAATTATCAATGCTTAACTACGCCATCATTTTGATGACATTAAATCGGAGCATTTTGCATGGAATTTTCGTTCTCACCCAAGCTTCTTGTTGTCGCTGTCGCCGCCGCTCTTCCATTAATGGCCAGCGCTGCAGATACCCCGTCAACCGCCACCGCACGCAAAGGATTTGCTGGTTACGATCACCCAAATCAATACCTGGTTAAACCGGCAACCACCATTGCCGATAATATGATGCCGGTAATGCAGCATCCGGCGCAGGATAAAGAAACTCAGCAGAAGCTGGCAGAATTAGAGAAAAAAACCGGTAAGAAACCGAATGTGGTTATTTTCTTGCTGGATGACGTGGGCTGGATGGATGTTGGCTTTAATGGTGGCGGTGTGGCGGTGGGTAACCCAACACCAGATATTGACGCCGTTGCCAGCCAGGGGCTGATTTTAACCTCCGCGTATTCTCAACCCAGTTCTTCACCAACCCGCGCGACGATTCTCACCGGACAGTATTCTATCCACCACGGCATTTTGATGCCGCCGATGTACGGACAACCAGGTGGTCTGCAAGGGTTAACTACCCTGCCGCAATTATTGCATGATCAAGGTTACGTCACTCAGGCCATCGGTAAATGGCATATGGGAGAAAACAAAGAGTCGCAGCCACAGAACGTCGGCTTTGATGATTTCCGCGGCTTTAACTCGGTGTCTGATATGTATACCGAATGGCGCGATGTTCACGTCAATCCGGAAGTCGCCCTGAGTCCGGACCGTTCTGAGTACATCAAGCAATTACCGTTCAGCAAAGATGACGTTCATGCGGTGCGCGGCGGTGAGCAGCAAGCCATTGCCGATATTACGCCGAAGTATATGGAAGATCTTGATCAACGCTGGATGGAATATGGCGTTAAGTTCCTCGACAAAATGGCGAAGAGCGATAAACCATTCTTCTTGTATTACGGTACGCGCGGCTGCCACTTCGATAACTACCCGAATACCAAATATGCCGGTAGTTCTCCGGCACGCACCTCTTACGGCGACTGCATGGTAGAAATGAACGATGTGTTCGCTAATCTCTATAAAGCACTGGAGAAAAATGGTCAGCTTGATAACACGCTGATTGTCTTTACCTCCGATAACGGTCCGGAAGCCGAAGTGCCACCGCACGGTCGCACACCGTTCCGTGGCGCGAAAGGTTCTACCTGGGAAGGCGGCGTTCGCGTACCCACCTTCGTGTACTGGAAAGGCATGATCCAAGCGCGTAAATCCGACGGTATTGTCGATCTGGCCGATCTCTTCCCAACCTCGCTGGATCTGGCAGGGCATCCTGGAGCGAAAGTGGCGAATTTAGTGCCGAAAACGACCTTTATCGATGGCGTAGACCAGACCTCTTTCTTCCTCGGAACAAACGGTCAGTCTAACCGCAAGGCTGAACACTACTTCCTCAACGGCAAACTCGCCGCTGTACGTATGGATGAGTTCAAATATCATGTTCTCATTCAGCAACCATACGCGTATACACAGAGCGGATATCAGGGTGGATTCACCGGTACGATAATGCAAACGGCCGGATCGTCGGTGTTTAACTTGTACACCGATCCGCAGGAAAGCGACTCTATCGGCGTGCGGCATATTCCGATGGGTGTACCTCTACAGACCGAAATGCACGCGTATATGGAGATCCTGAAAAAATATCCGCCACGCGCGCAGATTAAATCTGATTAATTCAGCGCTATCGCTACATCGGGCTGCGCTGCCCATGCCGGATGAGGCGCGAACGCCTTATCCGGCCTACAAATCTTGAAAATTCAATATATTGCATCATTCTGTAAGCCGGATAAGATGCGTCAGCATCGCATCCGGCAATCAATCACTTTTTACTTATTCACCACCATCAAATGTGCCTGCATAATGTCGCTGGCCGGGCGGCCGTGCGCCAGCAAATCAGCCATTGCTTTAAGATACGGAGGCAAATGGCGGAAATAGCGTTGATATCCGGCACACAAATAATTCAGCCCCGGTTTGCCGCTGGCATCGAGCATAAAGCGGTGTTTCGGGCAACCTCCCCAGCACGCTTTTAACACGTTGCAACTGCGACACTGCGCCGGTAACTGCTTAAATTTATCTTCACCAAACGCCTGCTGTTGCGGGGAATCTACCATTTCTGCAATCGTCTGCTGAAGCATATTCCCCAGTCGATATTGCGGATAGACAAAGTGATCACAGGTGTAAACATCGCCGTTGTGCTCAACAATCACCGAACGCCCGCAGGTTGGCTGATGATGGCAAACCGCGCCAGGCGCGCCGACAAAATTGGCAAATGCCCATTCGATATTCATCACGAAAATCTTACCGACGTCGCGTTTGATCCAGTGATCGAAAATCGTCACCAGAAATTCACCGAACTCTTGCGGGCGCACCGACCATTCCGTCAGTTCCCCCTGAATATCGCCAGGCGCTCGTAATTTCAGTCCGTCGTGGGCTGCTGTTTCATCTGCCAGACGTTCCACCACCGGAATAAACTGGATGAACTCAACGCCCGCATCACGCAAAAATTCATAGATCTGCAACGGTTGCAGCACGCTGGTGCGATTGACGCACGCCAGAACGTTATAATCAACGTGATATTTTTGCAGTAGTTTAAGCGCGCGCATCACCAGTTTATGCGTTGGTCTG
Organism: Escherichia sp. MOD1-EC5950; assembly: GCF_002965345.1. Lineage (NCBI taxonomy): Bacteria > Pseudomonadati > Pseudomonadota > Gammaproteobacteria > Enterobacterales > Enterobacteriaceae > Escherichia > Escherichia sp. MOD1-EC5950. Next base: position 34,039 of record NZ_PTSR01000016.1, on the reverse strand, counting down.
CCGCCTTTGGTAACGCGGTATTGATTATGGATCTCTGCCGGGCCGTCCAGCGATAAGCCAACCAGAAAATGATTTTCTGCCAGAAACGCACACCATTCGTCATCCAGCAGCACGCCGTTAGTCTGGAAGCTGTTACTTACCCGCCTGCCTGCACCATATTTTGCCTGTAGTGCCACAGCGCGGCGGTAAAATTCCAACCCCGGCAGCGTTGGCTCTCCGCCTTGCCAGGTAAAAGCAACTTCGTTTTGTGGTTCACTGGCAGCGATATAGTGGCGGACATACGCTTCCAGCGTGTCATCGTCCATATGTGTGACAGGATGTTCGCGGTAGAGAGAGTGTTTTTCGAGATAAAAACAGTAGTCACAGTTCAGATTACAATCGGAACCGCTCGGTTTCGCCATCACATGAAAAGCACGCGTTGGAACCTGTTGCAGCATAGTCGCTCCTTGCCTGAAATCGTCCTTCAATAAGTTAAGGGCGAAATCATACCGTGTGGCAATGAGTTACTACGGGCGTTTATTGCGAAGGGAGAGTGATGGAATACACAGAAAACAAAAAACCCCGCCGAAGCGGGGTTCAAAATTGGTCGGCGAGAGAGGATTCGAACCTCCGACCCACTGGTCCCAAACCAGTTGCGCTACCAAGCTGCGCTACTCGCCGAAATACTGCTTTTTGAATTTTTAGTTCAATTCTTTAAAGTCGTGGTGCGAGGGGGGGGACTTGAACCCCCACGTCCGTAAGGACACTAACACCTGAAGCTAGCGCGTCTACCAATTCCGCCACCTTCGCATTTTCACAACTTCTAATAATGGGGTGGCTAATGGGATTCGAACCCACGACAACTGGAATCACAATCCAGGGCTCTACCAACTGAGCTATAGCCACCACTACAAATCTTGTTACGCGGTATTACTACCACCGCAGCTCAAGCGCCGGGACTAAATGGCGCGCCCGACAGGATTCGAACCTGAGACCTCTGCCTCCGGAGGGCAGCGCTCTATCCAGCTGAGCTACGGGCGCTTAGCGCCGTTGCGGGGGTGGATAATACGGACTTCCCACCCCTCTGTCTAGTCCCTTTTTAAATAAAATGCGCGTTTGGTTACGCTTTGCGCATTTTGCTGCTTATTCCTCCAGTTTATGCGCTTTACCGTGGCGATTAAGCCCAAAAACTTTGTAAATCGCCGTCACCGCCAGCATGAAGATGATGCCGACAAACAGCGACATACGAGTATCTTCATTAAAGTACATGCCGATCAAAACGCAAATAAGGAACGCCATTGTCACATAATTTGCCCACGGGAACAGAATGGAGCGGAACGGATGGCTGGCAATCGCCGCTTTGTGCGCACGACGAAAACGCAGTTGGCTTATCAGGATCACAAACCACGGCACCATCCCCGGCAGCACGCTGGCGCTGTAGACGTAAACAAACACACGCTGCGGATTGGGAATGATGTAGTTCAGGCACGAGCCAATTAACAGGATGGCAATGGATACCGCTACTCCCGCAACCGGCACGCCGTGACGAGAAACTTTTGCCATCGCCGCCGGTAACTGACGGTTTTTCGCCAGTGCATAAAGCATACGTCCGCAACTGTACATACCGCTGTTACAGCCAGAAAGCGCCGCCGTCAGTACCACAAAGTTGATAATACCCGCGGCTGCGGTAATGCCAATTTTGGCGAAAGTCAGTACAAACGGGCTGCCATTGCTGCCAATTTCATTCCACGGGAAGATGGTGACGATAACGAAGATCGCGCCTACGTAGAAAATAAGGATTCGCCACAGCACTTTGCCTACCGCACTGCGCAACGTCACCTGCGGATTTTTCGCTTCACCGGCAGTAATGCCAATCAGCTCCACACCCTGGTAGGACGCCACCACGATACACAGCGCCGTCAGGAACCCTTTCCAGCCACCCGCAAAGAAACCGCCATGCTCAGTGAGATTGCCAAAACCAATCGACTGCCCGCCATTGCCAAAGCCAAAGAAAATCACGCCCAGGCCAATGACTATCATAACGATGATCGTGGTGACTTTGATCATCGCGAACCAGAACTCGATTTCACCATACAGTCTGACCGCCGCCAGATTCGCCAGCGCCACCAGCGCCACCGCGATCAATGCAGGTATCCACTGTGCCATCTCCGGGAACCAGAACTGGACGTAGACGCCAATGGCAGTGATTTCCGAGATCCCCACCGCCATCCACATGAACCAGTAAGACCAGGCAGTGAGATAGCCAAAAAACGGGCTCATATAACGATGTGCGTAAACGGCGAACGAACCGGTAACCGGCTCAAGGAATAACATTTCGCCCATTGAGCGCATGATGAAAAAGACGAACAGCCCGGCGATGATATAGGCCAACAATACAGATGGCCCAGCCCATTTTAGGGTGCTGGCGGCCCCCATAAACAGACCAACGCCAATGGTGCCCCCCAGGGCGATGAGTTCGATATGTCGAGCTTCCAGCCCACGCTGTAGCTCTGGTTTGTTATCTGCCATAAATCCTCGTGTTGTGTTTGCATGTTTTTCCGGTGTTACCGGTTATCGTTATGGGTACATCGAGTGTTGCGAATGTTTTCGTAATTCAGGAGAAATGGCAAATGAAGCATTAAAAATTTGAATGCTTTGTGTAATAAAACAGCAGGGAGGTGAAGAACAGGCGACATTGTGAACACTTATGCCGCCAGCAAGAGAGGGAAAATCAGAGGTTACCGGTGTAATGCCAGCGTAAATAGCGCAGTAAACGGAGCTGACGCTTAATGCGACTCGGCTGCGAAAGCAGGCGATAGAGCCACTCCAACCCCAGTTTTTGCCAGATTTTCGGCGCGCGTTTCACATGGCCAGTAAAAACATCGTACGTTCCGCCAATGCCCATATAAAGCGCATCAGGATGCACCTGACGGCAGTCGCGCATGAAGATTTCCTGTTTTGGCGATCCCATTGCGACAGTGACGATTTGCGCGCCACTGGCATGGATACGCTCAAACAGCGCCTGACGCTGCTCGGGTTTGAAATAACCATCCTGGCTGCCAACGATATTCACATTCCACTGGCCGCGCAGTTTAGTTTCGGTCTGCGCCAGTACTTCAGGTTTGCCGCCAACAAGAAAAACGGGCGTCCCTTCTTTTCCTGCGCGAGCCATCAGCTCTTCCCAGAGATCGGCTCCAGCTACGCGGGAAACCTGTGACTGAGGATATTTTTTACGTACCGAACGCACGACGCTAATGCCATCGGCATATTTAAATTCGGCAGCGTTAATTAACGCCCTGACCTCGGCGTTATCTTCAATGGTCAGCATTTTTTCGGCATTAATGGCAACCAGCGTTCCCTGCTTAAGCTGCCCATCAGCGAACAGATAATCGAGGGCATGCTGCATATCACGCCAACCGATCAACTGTAAGCCACGCAGCGTATAGGTCGGTGCTGTGGTGTTGTTATTCATTGTTATCCTTCAATCTGCGTCCGGAGCGATGATTTTATTCGTTTATGAATGAGTCCGGCGCTATCAAAAAGCCAGTACAGTAGTTTTGCAATCATCAGGCTTGCACCGAAGACCACGATAAAAAAGACCACCCGCGAGACAAATGAATCCAGTCCTTCGCGCGCCAGCACGATCATATTGAAGATCGCCCCAAAGCAGAAACTGTGCAAAATCGCTGCCTTATAGCGATTGGTTTCGCGGTTGCCCAGCTCATACAGCCAGTCGAACCATTTTATAATCAGGCCAACCACAATCGCCCCAAGCGGAATAAACAACACACCGCCCATCACCACCAGTGAGCCGATAAGCGTAGGTGAGATAGCCAGCCCGGAGTGATTATTCAGCACTTCCCAGGTGAAATAGTTGGCGGAGTTCAGCACCATACTGGGCCGACCCGGCCACAGCCAGGAAGGAATAAAGACATAGAAATCACGGACAATCGGTGCCAGCCCCTGGAAGTCGATGTTGTCGTAGTTCTGCAATAGCAACGCCAGATTCTCCCACGGCGAGAAAGTGTCGCGGGTGAGATAGAGAAACGTGTAGAAAGCTTCATCACCGCTCACGTTCATTCCGTAGCGTTTTAGCGCCAGCCAGAACATACCGACAATCCCCAGCACGCCTGCCGCTGCCAGCATCCACAGTGAAATCCAACCGCGAATAATGCCGATAAACAGGAAGATAGCGAACGCGATAATGATATTGGCGCGAGTGCCACCGACAATCATGTAGGTCAGCAATCCAAAGGCAACGGTACTGACGAGGAAAAACAGCCACGCTTTGCTGTCCTGGCGCAGAAAATAGACCACCAGCATCGCCGGGATAAAAAAGTAAAAGAAGCGCTTTAACGCCACGCCGGAGACTTCACTGGAAAAGATCTGACTGTAGGAGTTAAGTCGGAACAACAAAAAGCCGTTGTGCATGAAGAAGATGCCGACACTGACCAACGCGATGCCCATCAGGAGAAACCAGGTAAGATTGGTTTCCACGCGATTCATGGTAAACACTGGACGGCGCGGTGCATCGGCAACACTTTTGCGTAAGCGGGTTTTGTAGGTGACGTAATAAACCGCGTAAAAGCAGCCCGCAGAAAGCAACGCCTGCAACAAGATTTCTGGCGGCGCGACACCAACATCAAAGCGGAATACCAGTACGCTGGTCAGCGGAAATCCGAAGAAAAACGTCAGCAAAAAAAGCAATGAAAAGAAGATATTGAAGTTAAATCGCACGCGGCGAAACTCAAACCAGGTCAGCGTGGCGATAAACAGCGTACAGAGCAGCCAGACAACAAACAGGCCGCTGAATTGCAGCAGGCTCATGCGACCTCCCCAGCGGCAATTGCCAGCGCCCGATGCCAGCCTTGCAGATAGTTTGGACTAAAAAAGGCAATGTGGTTTTTATCTACCGACGCCAACTGGCGCTGCGCTTCACGCACAATATCCTCGTTGAGATCGTCAGTGGTAAATAGCACCGGCAAATGTTGCTCCGTCATATCCTGCCAGAACGGGTTTTCCCGATTAAGTACGCAGGGAATACCAGCCTGAATCAACAAGCACAGCGTACCGATACCCTGCTGACGGGCAAAAATAAAGTAGCCGAGATCGCACTGGCGAAGTAGTGCCAGATAAGCGTCAAAATCCATTTTTTCGCTCAGAATTTGCAGATTTTCTTCGCTGAATAATTCCAGCCCCGCCTGACGAACTTCGTTGATATACGCATCGTTGTTGGCCGGATATCCCATCGGCACCACCACTTTCACCGTATCGCCAAACTGCCGATGCACAGCGCGTAAGGCAGCGATGTGTTCATTACTGCGATCGCCGGAGTTCCCCACCAGAATAGTCATTTTCCCTTCACGTTGCCGATCGTTAGCCATCGTATTGAGAGAAGGATCCATCCGGGTTGGGAAGTAAATCAGTTCGCCTCGCACCTTTGGATGCGTTCTGGCAAAAAAGCTCAAGTCTCCCCGAGTGGCAAATACACAGCCCACCCGCTTTTGTGCCAGGCGGCGCAGCGGATAAAAGAGCTTATATCTCAAGCCACTGGAAAGTTCATACAAATCAGCGCCCCATATATGCCAGTAAAACTGGCTGGGCTTGATTCCGCCGCTAAGCAGCGCCAGCCATAGTTTTGGATTGAACTGGCCATGGAAGAAAAACCGCTGTTGACGGTTAGCTTTCGCTTTCGCGATAACCGCTTCAGCCAGTGATTTTTTGTCTGCAAAAAAGCGGATAGTGAGCGCCGGACAGCTATCACTTAAGCCGTCGTCCTTGCCTGCAACCATAAACTCGCGCGCGTGCTCGCTTGTCGCAGCCAGCGCGTCGTTGAAAAACCGCAAAACGGTTTGGTTATGGTGAGGGATATCCGATCCCAAAACGTGAATCAGTACAGTCATGCCCGCCTACGCCAGAGTAAAAACACGCCACAACAAAGAGAAAAATAGACGATATAGGTTGCCATATATGCCTGCGCCGCGCCCAGCGCGCCATGCGCGGGGATCAACCAGTGGGCAAATACCATCAACAACGTGAACTGACTGACTTCCGCCAGAATATAAAACCGGAGCGACGCTTTGGCGATCACCAGATAACCAAAGACATAAGCGCCCACTTTTAACACATCGCCAACCAACTGCCAGGCAAAGAGATCGCGCATGGCGGTAAATTTGTTCGATAAAAGTAGCCAGATGGCAAAGTCACGCAGCAACCAGACTGTAAAACTCGCCGCTGCCACCGCCGGTAGAACGAATTTCAGCGACTTCACCACTTCGCGGGTGATATCGCGCTTTTCCGTTAGCCGCGACAGAGTGGGCAGTAAATACACGCTAAAAGAGGCGGTAATGAATTGCAGGTAGGCGTCGGAAATACTACTTACGCCTTGCCAGATCCCCACCTCATCCCAGCTATACTGCGCCGCCAGTAACTTACGCATCATGATGTAAGCAACGGGCAAGGTCACCGAAGTAATCAGCGCCATTAACGTGAACTTACTCAACTGCCCCGCCAGACCGCTATCCCAACTGGGTTTCAGATAGCTTAACGGGATAGCGCCACGTTTGATCAACATGATGGCAGCCGGAATCACCACCAACGCAGGAATCAGCGCCAGCCCAAGCAACGCGCCTTCATAGCCACCAAAACGGTAACTGACGTAGTAAGCGATAACACCAATCAGGCTGCCAACAATCAGCGATAACGCATTACCCGCGGCATCGCGAAAGCCTTTCATCAGCGCCAGCAACAGGTTGCCCCAGGCGATACCCATTTGCACCAGCGCCACTAAACGTACCAGCCCCTGGTAGTCAGTATTCCCGAACAATCCCTGGCTGATCGGAGCGGCTGCCAGCACAAAAATCAGCGCCATCAGCGTGGAGAAACCAAGCACCATCGCTGATGATGTACCCACCACACGACGTAGCTGCTGCGGATTATCATGATACTGGGCAACGTATTTGGTTACGCCGTTAAAAATGCCCGCCCCGGCAAGCACGCCGAGTACGGTAATCAACTGACGGAAGTTAGCCGCCAGCCCCAGCCCTGCCGGACCAAATGATACCGCCAGCAGCTTACCGACCAGTAACCCGGCACCAATCTTGACCAGCGTACTGGCCGCCGTCCATAAGGACGCTTTCGCCAGCGACATATCAGGAGAAGTAGTTCAGCAAGGTCGCAATTACCGTGCGTTGATTGACGGGCGACAGATTGTAGAACAGCGGCAGACGCAGCAAGCGCTCGCTCTCTTTGGTGGTGTAGCGATCTTCACCGTGGAACTCACCAAACCGTTCACCCGCCGGGCTTGCGTGCAGCGGAATATAATGGAACACCGCCATGATTTCTGCTTCTTTCAGGAAGTTAATCAACGCATTCCGGTCATCAATATCACGCAGCTTAATGTAGAACATATGCGCGTTCTGCACGCAGCTATCCGGAATCGACGGCAGTTCGATACGCCCGGCTTTCGCCAGTGGTGCCAGTGCATCGTAATAGTTTTGCCACAGCGCCAGACGCTGCTGGTTGATACGATCCGCTGCTTCCAGTTGCGCCCACAGATATGCGGCTTGCAGATCGGACATCAAATAGCTGGAGCCGATATCGCGCCAGGTGTATTTATCCACCTGACCACGGAAGAACTGGCTACGATTAGTGCCTTTTTCACGGATGATCTCGGCGCGCTCAATCAATTTTTTATCATTAATCAACGTAGCGCCGCCTTCACCACCCGCGGTGTAGTTTTTGGTTTCATGGAAGCTAAAGCAGCCAATATGACCAATGGTTCCCAGCGCACGCCCTTTGTAAGTGGACATCACCCCCTGAGCGGCATCTTCCACCACAAACAGGTTATATTTTTTCGCCAACGCCATAATGGTGTCCATTTCACAGGCCACGCCCGCGTAATGCACCGGCACGATAACGCGCGTTTTGTCGGTGATCGCCGCTTCAATCAGCGTTTCGTCGATGTTCATAGTGTCCGGGCGAACATCCACAAAAACGATTTTCGCTCCACGCAGCACGAAGGCGTTGGCGGTGGAGACAAAGGTATAACTCGGCATGATCACTTCATCGCCAGGCTGGATATCCAACAACAGCGCCGCCATCTCCAGAGAAGCGGTGCAGGACGGCGTCAACAGCGCTTTGGCGCTGCCAAAACGTTGCTCCAGCCACTGCTGGCAGCGACGGGTAAAACCACCATCGCCACACAGTTTGCCGCTACCCATTGCCGACTGCATATAATCGAGTTCGGTTCCCACCACCGGCGGTGCGTTAAATGGAATCATGTGATCACCTGTATAACCAGTACGCGGTGCTTTCTACATTTGCACCACTTTTTATGTATCGTTTAAGCGCGGCGGTGTTGCCCATCTGGGTCGCCACCCGCAATGTTGTTTTACCGCGAGCATACGCCCAGTTTAGCGCCGTTTGCATCAGCTCTGCACCTGCACCGCGTCCTGCCAGCAGGCCAATACGCACGTCTGTCGCATTGAGCTCACGTAAAGAGACATAGCCACGAATATCGCCGGATGGCATGCGTAAGATCAGACATTGATGATCAAAGGTGCCGTGAACGGCGTTTTCAATCCACTGCGCATAAAAGCGCCCACTGGCTTCAGGCGCATACCACGGTGCACGAAAACGGCTTTGCGCAAATGCCTCACTCGCTAACTGGCGTAGTACTGGAATATCTGTCTCTTGTGCCACTTCTGCGCCGCTATCACTGGCTCTGGTCACGGGTAGCGCCAAATCAACTTCACCTTCTACCAGTGAGAATCCCAACTGTTGCAGGGCATCCAGTTCACCGATATTTGATGCGACTATTTTGGCCTGCACCCGTGACCACGGCGCTAAGGCATCTGGTGTCAGGAGTGGCGCGTCAGGGTTAATACGCACGATGGCGCTATTAACACCAAAGAAGGCATTTTCCCAGGTGAGTGGCTCAATACTGGCGCGGACGGGCATAGTGTGGCTCCCTCAAAACAGTCATTCACTGCAATCTGTATCAGCGCCAGACCCCTTTGGTATCGACTACATACTGCTGCTTAACATGATCGCCGCTGATGGCTTTGAACTGACTGTGATCGACCAACATCACCAGCACGTCTGCCGTCGCCAGCGCTTCGTCAAGCTGCGCCAGCGTGCAAAGCCCGGCCAGTTTTTTCGGCAACTGGTGAATGTTCGGTTCAACGACCAGCGTCTCGCCGCTATGCCACTGGGCGATCAGTTCAGCGATTTCCATCGCCGGGCTTTCGCGCAGGTCATCAATATTCGGTTTAAATGCCAGCCCAAAGCAGGCAATTTTCACTTCGCTGGCGCGTTTATCGGTAGCGGCCAGGCAATCGGCAACCGCCGCTTTCACCTGATCAATTACCCAAAAAGGTTTGTGATCGTTCACTTCCCTGGCAGTACGGATAAGCCGCGCCTGCTGCGGGTTCTGCGCTACGATAAACCACGGGTCAACGGCAATACAGTGGCCGCCCACGCCCGGGCCTGGCTGAAGAATATTGACGCGAGGGTGGCGATTCGCCAGACGAATCAGCTCCCAGACGTTAATTCCCTGCCCGGCGCAAATCAGCGACAGTTCGTTAGCAAACGCGATATTCACATCGCGGAAGCTATTTTCGGTGAGCTTACACATTTCCGCCGTCCGGGAGTTAGTGACAACACACTCACCTTCGAGGAAAATTTTGTACAGTTCACTGGCGCGCGCCGAGCAAACCGGTGTCATGCCACCTATTACACGGTCATTTTTAATCAGCTCGACCATCACCTGCCCCGGTAACACGCGTTCCGGGCAATAGGCAATATTCACGTCGGCCTGTTCGCCCACCTGCTGCGGGAAAGTCAGGTCCGGACGCATTTCTGCTAACCATTCTGCCATTTTCTCGGTTGAACCCACCGGAGAGGTGGACTCAAGGATCACCAGCGCACCTTTTTTCAGCACTGGCGCAATGGAGCGGGCAGCCGATTCGACGTAAGCCATATCCGGCTCATGATCGCCTTTAAACGGCGTTGGTACAGCAATCAGCCAGGCATCAGCCTCAACGGGCGTTGTGCTCGCTCGCAAAAAGCCACCTTCTACGGCAGTTTTTACTACACTCGCCAAATCAGGCTCGACGATATGGATTTCGCCACGATTGATAGTATCAACCGTTTGTTGGTTGATATCGACACCAATCACCTGTTTTTGCCGTGAGGCAAACGCAGCGGCTGTCGGCAGCCCAATGTAACCCAGTCCGATGACAGAAATGGTCGCAAAACTCATAGTGATATCCGATTATTTTTTAACGCTTCCAGAATGCGAGAGCATGCCTGACCATCACCATAGGGGTTATGGGCGCGGCTCATCATTTGATATTCGTTGTCGTCGTTGAGAAGACGTGTCACTTCCTCAACGATCCGTTGTTTATCCGTCCCCACCAGACGCACCGTTCCAGCGGTAACAGCTTCCGGGCGCTCGGTGGTGTCACGCATCACCAGCACCGGTTTACCCAGCGAAGGCGCTTCTTCCTGAATACCGCCAGAGTCAGTCAAAATCAACCATGCGTGATTCATCAGCCAGACAAACGGTAAATACTCCTGGGGATCGATCAGAATGACGTTTTTTACGTGCCCCAGAATGCGACTAACCGGTTCTCTGACATTCGGGTTGAGATGTACCGGATAAACAATCTGGATGTCCTGATGAGTGGTGGCTATTTCTGCCAGCGCATGGCAAATCTCCTCAAAGCCACGACCGAAGCTTTCACGCCTGTGACCGGTCACCAGAATCATCTTCTTATCAGGGTCGATAAACGGGTAATTTGCCGCCAGTTCTGAACGCAGCATCTCGCTGCTCATCACTTGATCGCGCACCCACAACAAAGCGTCGATAACTGTATTGCCGGTAATGAAGATTCGGCTATCAGCGACGTTTTCACGTAGCAGGTTTTGCCGTGAGGTCTCAGTTGGGGAGAAATGGTACATTGCCAGATGACCGGTCAGCGTGCGGTTAGCTTCTTCCGGCCACGGCGAGTAAAGATCGCCCGTGCGTAGCCCGGCCTCAACGTGACCAACAGGAATGCGCTGATAAAACGCCGCCAGACTGGTGGCCAGCGTCGTGGTGGTATCGCCGTGTACCAGTACAACGTCTGGTTTGAACTCGGCAAGAATAGGTTTTAATCCCTCAAGAATTCGACAGGTTATCTCTGTCAGTCCCTGTCCTGGCTGCATTATGTTGAGATCGTAGTCAGGTACAATGGAAAAGAGTTTCAGCACCTGATCGAGCATCTCCCGATGCTGCGCAGTGACGCAAACTTTAGCCTCAAAAAAAGGATCTTTTGCCAACGCATGCACCAACGGCGCCATCTTGATGGCTTCCGGGCGCGTACCAAATACAGTCAGTACTTTCACATCGATTCTCTTTGAATAAGCGGCGAGCGCCTTTGTGCTCACCGCAACTGTGTTGCTATTTCGAGCAACGGCGGGTTAATGCGACACCAGCCCCGATCAGCCCCCCGACAATGCCCCACATAATCATCAGGAAGGCACGGCGTGGGCTATCGCGTTTTACCGGTTCTTCCGGTGTACGCAAATAGCGATAGGTCTGAAAACGCGGATCCAGGGTTGGACCAACATTAAGGGTGTTTAACATGGCCCGATTCTGATCATAGTCGAGATCAAAGGCCGGGCCGACGGCCTGTAAATTTTCTAATCGCGCCTGCAGCATCGGGCGACCCAACAAAAACATTTCTGAATCAGGCAATTCATCCGCCGGGACATCTGTCGCGCTGCGAGAGATATTATGTTGCTCAGCGATTTTGAGTGCCTGCTCAATGCTGTTTACCCGGCGGTCGTAGATCGCTTTCGCGACTTCTTCCTGACGCTTCACCTGGGCTTTCATTTGGATAGTGCGCGCTGCCCATGCACCTTTCAGCTCATCATTCAGATGGCTGGCCGCGCGCTGACTGGCGAATGCGACATATTGACGCAGCAGATTATTGGCATCGGGGGCAGTTTCAGCAATCAATTTAACGTTATCGTTGATCGCTCGGGTGAAATCACCGGGAATAAACTGGATGTTGTTGATCATTTCATCCAGCAGAGCCGCATCGGCTTTGCTGTTGCCAACCATCCGCTGTTTGTAATAGTCGGTCTGCAACCAGAAATCGCGGCGGGTGTCCCACGACGCCAGTTGCATAACAAACTCTTTATAGGCTTCGTCCATGACCGATGGTTGATCGGCAGAAGCCATGTTCGAACGAGCATCCAGGTTACGTAGAAACTGCTGTTGCGAGTAGTATCCGCCCAGCATATTGACCGTTGGACGATCGGTAATCGCCGTCGCGCTCCACTCCTGACGGGCGAAAAATGTATACGCCAGCGCAATTAACGCAAACGCCAGCCCCATGCCAACAATCCACAGCTTCCCAGCCCACAAGGTACGAAACAACCCACGAATATCCAGTTCATTTTCAGCATTTTCGGCTGGTTTCCCAGGCATTGGTTGCGTCATTACATCCTCGTTTATTTGGTTAAGTTGGGGCTGCCACCACGATTTCTGCGCAGTCGGCGTTTCACACGCTTAATAAAGCGAGCAACCTTCCAGGCGCGCTTAATGCAATAGCCATAGAGGAAGAATGCTAGCAAAAAGAGCACCAGCATGACCCATTCAGGGACAAAATGAGAATATTCTGCCAGTACGCCAATGGAAGCAAGCAGTGCAGCAGCAAGGGTAATCAGCACAAATGCCTGACGAGAAGTAAAGCCGGCACGCATGATCAAATGATGAATATGCTGGCGATCAGGCGAGAATGGACTCATGCCTTTACGCAGGCGACGATACATAATCGCCACCATATCCATCAGCGGAATAGCGATAATCCATAATGCAGTCACCGGGCTAATCGGATGTGTTTTGCCCTGAGTAGTTTCAAGCAGGATCCAGATTACGGTAAAACCAATCAATGTACTGCCCGCATCGCCCATAAACACTTTGTAGCGACGCCCCAGAATACCGAGGTTGAGCATGATGTATGGCAGGATGGCGGCGATCATCGCAAAGCACCAGATAGCGAGGCTGGTTTGCCCGTCGAACCACAAAATCATGCCAATTGCCGCAAACGAGACGCAGGACAACCCACCCAGCAGACCATCAATGCCATCAACCATGTTGAAAGCATTAATTGCCGCCCAGACGGCAAACAACGTCAGGAAATAACCAAACGGCCCAAGCACCATCTCCCAGGAGCCAAAAATATAGCCCAGGCTACTGAGATAAAGTTTGCCAAACACCATCATAACGATGCCAACAGCAGCCTGTATGGTGGCACGGATTTTTACACTAATATCGAAACGGTCATCCAGTGCGCCGATGAACACCAGGACGCCCGCACAGGCGAGGTAGAGAGCTGCATGCGGAATGTAGTAATCAACAATTCCGAACGTAAAGCAAATCCCTGCGAAAACTGAAATACCCCCAACGAGCGGTATCAATCCCTGGTGACGTTTGCGGAAGTTAGGTTTATCCACTAAACCGACTTTTTTTGCCACCTTACGGGCAAAAAACAGAAACAGTGTCGTGAATAAAAAAATACTGATGAGATCAGTACTCACTGTCAGTAAATTCACAATGCATGCTCTCAGAGAAAATTATTAGCAGAAGTATACCCACGAAGACCTTTATTCAGAAGGGAAACTCCTTTCTGAGCCTATCAGACCTGTGCAAAAATTAATCATTCACCACAAAAATTGTATAAAATACCCGCAATAACCAGGAATTTTCCCACTATCACAGGCATGCCGCTAAGATTACAGATATAAAAGCAAAACGCCACGTAAACACGTGGCGTTTTTGGCATAAGACAAATTTATGAACGTTTCATCATATCGAAGAAATCGTCATTGGTCTTGGTCATTGCCAGTTTATTAATGAGGAATTCCATTGCATCGATTTCGCCCATCGGGTGAATGATTTTGCGCAGAATCCACATTTTCTGTAGCTCTTCCTGAGTGGTGAGCAACTCTTCTTTACGCGTACCGGAACGGTTGTAGTCGATAGCCGGGAAGACGCGTTTTTCTGCGATCTTACGAGAAAGGTGCAGTTCCATGTTACCTGTACCTTTAAACTCTTCGTAGATAACTTCGTCCATTTTGGAACCGGTGTCGATCAACGCCGTCGCGATGATGGTCAGGCTGCCGCCCTCTTCTACGTTACGCGCCGCACCGAAGAAGCGTTTCGGACGGTGCAGTGCGTTAGCATCCACACCACCGGTCAGCACTTTACCAGACGCAGGAACAACAGTGTTGTAGGCGCGCGCCAGACGGGTGATGGAGTCGAGCAGAATGATAACGTCTTTCTTGTGCTCAACCAGGCGTTTTGCCTTCTCGATCACCATTTCCGCAACCTGAACGTGGCGAGATGCCGGTTCGTCGAAGGTAGAAGCGACAACTTCACCTTTAACCAGACGCTGCATCTCGGTTACTTCTTCCGGACGTTCGTCGATCAGCAGAACCATCAGCACACAGTCTGGGTGGTTGTAAGCAATGCTCTGGGCGATGTTCTGCAGCAGCATGGTTTTACCCGCTTTCGGCGGTGCCACAATCAGACCACGTTGGCCACGCCCGATTGGTGAAGCCAGATCCAGCACGCGTGCGGTCAAATCTTCAGTAGAACCGTTACCACGTTCCATACGCAGACGAGAGTTTGCGTGCAGCGGGGTTAAGTTCTCAAAGAGGATTTTGTTGCGAGCGTTTTCAGGTTTGTCGAAGTTAACTTCATTAACTTTCAGCAGCGCAAAATAGCGTTCACCTTCTTTCGGCGGGCGAATCTTACCAGAGATGGTATCACCAGTGCGGAGGTTGAAACGGCGGATTTGGCTGGGAGAAACGTAGATGTCATCAGGACCGGCGAGGTAGGAGCTGTCTGCGGAACGGAGGAAACCAAATCCATCCTGCAATATCTCCAGTACGCCATCACCAAAGATATCTTCGCCACTCTTTGCGTGCTGCTTCAGGATGGCAAAAATAATGTCCTGCTTACGCATACGGGCCAGATTTTCCAGCCCCATATTTTCGCCGAGAGTGATCAGCTCAGAAACCGGCGTATTCTTTAATTCGGTAAGATTCATAGTGGTGTGAGTTCTTAAACTTGGGGTAAATCTCGAACTTAATGTTGTGAATGGTATGGCAGGATCATCCATGCCTGTTTACGGTCATCGACTCATGTCTTTTCGCTGTCTGGTCACAGGAGAGTACGCAGAACTGAAACGACAAGACGGATTGAGTGACAAACCAGAAATCTGTTCACTTCGCATTAGATAAAAACGGGAAGCGTTGGATATTACAAGATTCAAACTTAATAAGGTAAGTTTAATACGAAGTCAACATTAAGTTAGCATGGCTCACGCCGGGCGTCCAGTTTTTAGCGACGGGGCACCCGAACATGACGTTCCCTTATGCCAGGTTGGCGTCGAGGAACTCTTTCAACTGACCTTTGGACAGTGCACCCACTTTGGTTGCCGCGACTTCACCGTTTTTGAACAGCAACAGAGTCGGGATACCACGGATGCCATATTTCGGCGCAGTGCCAGGGTTTTGATCGATGTTCAGTTTTGCAACGGTCAGTTTACCCTGATATTCGTCAGCGATTTCATCCAGAATCGGGGCGATCATTTTGCACGGACCGCACCACTCTGCCCAGAAATCGACGAGGATCGCCCCGTCCGCTTTGAGTACATCCGTATCAAAACTGTCGTCAGTCAGGTGAATAATTTTATCGCTCATATATAACTCCACAGGAATAAGCCTGGCGTGTTGGTTTCGTTGTTGGTGTAACATTAACCAACTAAAGGTTGACTTTATTTCACCGGATACGCTTTCGTAAAGCAATAGTAAGCTGATATTCTATCACACTATGAGCAAAACACATTTAACAGAACAGAAGTTTTCCGACTTCGCCCTGCATCCGAAAGTTGTAGAAGCCCTTGAAAAAAAAGGGTTTCATAACTGTACGCCCATTCAGGCACTGGCCCTTCCGCTAACGCTGGAAGGTCGTGACGTAGCCGGGCAGGCGCAAACCGGTACTGGGAAAACGATGGCGTTCCTGACGTCAACGTTTCATTACCTTCTCTCTCATCCCACCATTGCCGATCGCAAGGTGAACCAGCCACGTGCCTTAATTATGGCACCGACGCGTGAACTTGCCGTGCAGATCCACGCCGACGCGGAGCCGCTGGCGCAAGCTACCGGTCTGAAGCTGGGCCTGGCTTATGGCGGCGACGGCTACGACAAACAGCTAAAAGTGCTGGAAAGCGGCGTTGACATCCTGATTGGCACCACGGGTCGTTTAATCGACTACGCCAAACAGAATCACATTAACCTTGGCGCTATTCAGGTCGTGGTGCTGGACGAAGCCGATCGTATGTACGATCTGGGCTTTATTAAAGATATTCGCTGGCTGTTTCGCCGTATGCCGCCAGCAAATCAGCGCCTCAACATGCTGTTCTCCGCCACGCTTTCGTACCGGGTACGTGAACTGGCGTTCGAGCAGATGAATAACGCCGAATACATCGAAGTGGAACCGGAACAGAAAACGGGCCACCGCATTAAAGAAGAGCTTTTCTACCCTTCTAACGAAGAAAAAATGCGTTTGCTGCAAACGCTGATCGAAGAAGAGTGGCCAGACAGAGCGATTATTTTCGCCAACACCAAACATCGTTGCGAAGAGATCTGGGGTCACCTGGCGGCAGATGGTCATCGTGTCGGGCTGTTGACGGGCGATGTGGCGCAGAAAAAACGTCTGCGTATTCTTGATGAATTTACCCGTGGCGATCTGGATATTCTGGTTGCTACCGACGTAGCCGCACGTGGTTTGCATATTCCGGCCGTAACCCACGTCTTTAACTACGATTTACCCGATGACTGTGAAGATTACGTTCACCGTATCGGCCGTACTGGCCGCGCTGGTGCAAGTGGTCATTCCATCAGCCTGGCGTGTGAAGAGTATGCATTGAATTTGCCTGCCATTGAGACCTATATTGGTCATTCTATTCCGGTAAGCAAATACAATCCGGACGCATTGATGACCGATCTGCCAAAACCGCTACGCTTGACGCGCCCGCGCACAGGCAACGGTCCGCGTCGTACAGGCGCTCCACGTAATCGTCGTCGTTCAGGTTAAATAAATAATGTCATACTCAAAATCATTCAAACTGCATCAAGATGGCAAGAGAATGAATCCCGAATCACTTACTGTAGTAAGTGATTCGGGTGAAAGAACACAGCCAACGCAGAGACAGATTGAAGGATGAAGAGTATGAGTTCCACCTCGTCGCTTTATGCAGCCATTGATCTCGGTTCGAATAGTTTTCATATGCTGGTTGTGCGCGAGGTGGCTGGTAGTATCCAGACGCTGACGCGAATTAAACGCAAAGTACGTCTGGCTGCTGGTCTGAACAGCGAAAATGCCCTGTCTAATGAAGCAATGGAGCGCGGCTGGCAATGCCTGCGCCTGTTTGCTGAACGTCTGCAAGATATCCCTCCTTCGCAAATTCGCGTTGTTGCTACGGCGACGTTACGTCTTGCTGTCAACGCTGGTGATTTTATTGCCAAAGCGCAGGAAATTCTTGGTTGTCCGGTGCAGGTGATCAGCGGTGAAGAGGAAGCTCGTCTGATTTATCAGGGCGTTGCTCACACTACCGGTGGAGCCGATCAGCGCCTGGTGGTGGATATCGGGGGAGCCAGTACTGAACTGGTAACCGGCACGGGTGCACAAACCACCTCTCTGTTCAGTCTGTCGATGGGCTGCGTCACCTGGCTGGAACGCTATTTTGCCGATCGTAATCTGGGGCAGGAAAATTTTGATGCCGCAGAAAAAGCGGCACGCGAAGTGTTACGTCCGGTTGCCGATGAATTGCGTTATCACGGCTGGAAAGTGTGCGTTGGCGCTTCCGGAACCGTGCAGGCCTTGCAAGAAATCATGATGGCGCAGGGAATGGATGAACGCATTACCCTGGAAAAGTTGCAACAACTGAAACAGCGCGCCATTCATTGCGGTCGGCTGGAGGAGCTGGAGATCGACGGGCTGACGCTGGAACGCGCGTTAGTATTCCCGAGTGGTCTGGCGATCCTGATAGCCATTTTTACCGAACTGAATATTCAGTGTATGACGCTGGCTGGCGGCGCACTGCGTGAAGGCCTGGTTTACGGCATGTTGCATCTGGCCGTCGAGCAGGATATTCGCAGCCGTACGCTGCGTAATATTCAGCGCCGCTTTATGATCGATATTGATCAGGCACAGCGCGTAGCCAGCGTTGCGGCTAACTTCTTCGATCAGGTGGAAAATGCATGGCATCTTGAAGCAATTAGCCGCGATTTGCTAATCAGTGCCTGTCAACTTCATGAAATTGGCCTGAGCGTTGATTTCAAACAAGCGCCGCAACATGCTGCTTATCTGGTGCGAAACCTGGATCTTCCTGGTTTTACTCCCGCGCAGAAAAAGCTGCTGGCGACGCTGTTGCTCAACCAAACTAATCCGGTCGATCTCTCATCGCTGCATCAACAAAATGCCGTCCCTCCGCGCGTTGCGGAACAACTCTGTCGTTTACTGCGCCTGGCCATCATTTTTGCCAGCCGTCGCCGTGACGATTTAGTGCCGAAGATTCAATTACAGGCCAGCCATGAACAGTTGACCTTGACGCTGCCGCAAGGGTGGTTAGCCCAACATCCGCTGGGTAAAGAGATTATCGAGCAAGAAAGCCAATGGCAGAGTTATGTTCATTGGCCGCTGGAAGTATATTAACGAGTAATGTGCTGGATGCGATGCTAACGCATTCTATCCGGCGATAATTCCGTGCCCCTTAACTATTTCCCTCGTTTTGCTGCCATCATCGCTTTCAGATTTGCCAGATGGCTTTGCCCTTTCTGCATCCGTTCTTCCGCGCTGACCACTTTGCGCTCCTGCTCCCAAATCAGATCATCCTGCGGTAACTCTAACAGGAAGCGACTCGGCTCCGGGCGCACCAGTTCACCGTACTGACGACGCTCTTTACACAGCGTAAAGGTCAATTCCTTCTGGGCGCGGGTGATCCCTACATAGGCCAGCCGCCGCTCCTCATCAATATTGTCTTCATCGATGCTGCTCTGGTGCGGTAAAAATCCTTCTTCCATACCGACCATGAAAACATAGGGAAACTCCAGCCCTTTCGATGCGTGGAGAGTCATCAGTTGCACCTGATCCAGTTCTTCCTCACTTTCACCTCGCTCCATCATGTCGCGCAGAGTAAAGCGCGTCACCACCTGGGTTAACGTCATCGGCTCATCCAGTTCGCTGCCTTCCAGCATCTCCGTCATCCAGCTAAACAGTTGGTTGACGTTCTTCATGCGCATTTCGGCGGCTTTCGGGCTGGGCGATGTTTCGTACAGCCAGGATTCATAATCCATGCCGTGGATCAGATCGCGCACCGCAGCAATCGGCTCCCGCTCCGCCAGACGCTGGATTTCCGCCAGCCAATGAGTAAAGCGAGTCAACGCTTCATAACCACGCCCACTCAGTGTTTGACTCAATCCCATATCAAAACTGGCGGTAAACATACTTTTATTGCGGGTCATCGCCCACTCGCCCAGCTTTTTCAGCGTTGCCGGGCCAATCTCTCGTTTCGGCGTGTTGACGATACGCAGGAACGCACTGTCATCGTCCGGGTTAGTCAGCACACGCAGATAAGCCAGCAAATCCTTGATTTCCGGGCGGGAGAAGAATGAAGTACCGCCGGAAATTTTGTACGGGATGCGGTTTTGCATCAGGAATTTTTCAAACACTCGCGACTGATGATTACCGCGATAGAGAATGGCGTAATCTTTGTACTGTGTTTTATTGACGAAGTGATGCGCAATCAGCTCGCCAGTAACGCGCTCGGCTTCATGTTCTTCATTATTCGCGCTTAATACTTTTAGCTCCGCGCCGTAGCCCAGTTCGGAGAACAGGCGCTTTTCAAAGACGTGCGGGTTATTAGCGATAAGGATGTTGGCCGCTTTCAGAATACGTCCGGAAGAGCGGTAGTTCTGCTCCAGCTTAATCACCTTCAACGCCGGGAAATCCTGGCTCAACAGCACCAGATTTTGCGGACGGGCACCACGCCATGAGTAGATTGACTGATCGTCATCGCCCACCACGGTAAAGCGCGCGCGGCTACCCACCAGCAGTTTCACCAGTTCATACTGGCTGGTGTTGGTGTCCTGATACTCATCCACCAGCAGATAGCGAATTTTGTTCTGCCAGCGTTCGCGTACTTCTTCATTGCGTTGCAACAACAACGTTGGCAGCAAAATCAGGTCATCGAAGTCGAGAACGTTGCACGCTTTCAGGTGCGCATCATACAGTCCATAACAATGGGCAAAAATACGATCCCGCTCGCCCTTTGCCTCTGCCGCTGCCTGCGCCGGAGTTTTCAGATCGTTCTTCCAGTTAGAGATGGTCGAAATCAACTGTTGCAGGAGAACTTTGTCATCTTCAATCAGACCCTCGGTCAGCTCTTTGAGCAACGCCATCTGATCGGTATCGTCAAACAGCGAAAAGTTCGCTTTCATTCCCAGCGCCGCATATTCGCGCTTGATGATATCCAGCCCTAATGTATGGAAGGTGGAGATCATCAACCCACGCGCCTCTTTGCGCCCCAGCGTCTGCCCAACACGCTCTTTCATCTCGCGTGCCGCCTTATTGGTAAAGGTCACCGCTGCAATATGTCGCGCCTGGTAACCGCAACCGCGGATCAGATGGGCGATTTTATTGGTGATAACACGAGTTTTACCGGAACCCGCACCCGCCAGCACCAGGCAGGGGCCGGTAACGAATTCGACAGCTTGTTGTTGGCCGGGGTTTAGACGCATAGAAAAATCGCTCAATGAAAGTCGGGAGGGGAAAATAACAGCGTGGTAGTATAGCCAGCCTCATCCATACCACTCAAGGCACGATCATGGCAAAAACGGCAGCAGCACTGCATATCCTTGTAAAAGAAGAGAAACTGGCTCTGGAACTTCTGGAACAGATTAAGAACGGCGCTGATTTCGGCAAGCTGGCGAAGAAGCACTCCATTTGCCCGTCAGGCAAACGTGGCGGTGATTTAGGTGAGTTCCGCCAGGGTCAGATGGTTCCGGCATTCGATAAAGTGGTTTTCTCTTGTCCGGTACTGGAGCCAACCGGCCCGCTGCATACCCAGTTCGGCTATCACATCATTAAGGTGCTGTACCGTAACTAACAAAAAAACCCGGTGCATTTGAACACCGGGTTTTTGCCTGATGGCGCTGCGCTTATCAGGCCTACAGAACGTGCACTTTTTGTAGGCCGGATAAGGCATTTACGCCGCCATCCGGCACCGTATGTAGCCGCTTAGCCTGCAACCGCAATACGTTTCATATCCGTCATATAGCCACGCAGTTTCTTACCTACCTGCTCGATAGCATGGCTGCGAATGGCTTCATTCACATCACGCAGTTGCGCGTTATCAACGGCACCTTCCGGAATAGCTTTACCCAGGTCGCCCGGTTGCAGCTCTGCCATAAACGGTTTCAGCAGCGGCACGCAGGCGTAAGAGAACAAGTAGTTACCATACTCGGCGGTATCAGAGATAACGACGTTCATTTCGTACAGACGCTTACGGGCGATAGTGTTGGCAATCAGCGGCAGTTCGTGCAGTGATTCGTAGTAAGCCGACTCTTCAATGATGCCGGAATCAACCATGGTTTCGAACGCCAGTTCAACGCCTGCTTTTACCATCGCGATCATCAGTACGCCTTTATCGAAGTACTCCTGCTCACCGATTTTGCCTTCAAACTGCGGCGCGGTTTCGAACGCGGTTTTGCCGGTCTCTTCACGCCAGGTCAGCAGTTTCTTATCATCATTGGCCCAGTCAGCCATCATGCCGGAGGAGAATTCGCCGGAGATGATGTCGTCCATATGTTTCTGGAACAGCGGTGCCATGATCTCTTTCAGTTGTTCAGAGAGCGCATAAGCACGCAGTTTTGCCGGGTTAGAGAGCCTGTCCATCATCAGGGTGATGCCACCCTGCTTCAGCGCTTCGGTGATGGTTTCCCAACCGAACTGAATCAGTTTTTCTGCATATGCCGGGTCGGTGCCTTCTTCCACCAGCTTGTCGAAGCACAGCAGAGAACCAGCCTGCAACATACCGCACAGTATGGTTTGTTCGCCCATCAGGTCAGATTTCACTTCCGCAACGAAGGAGGATTCCAGCACGCCCGCACGGTGACCACCAGTAGCCGCAGCCCAGGCTTTGGCAATCGCCATACCTTCGCCTTTCGGATCGTTTTCCGGGTGAACGGCAATCAGCGTCGGTACGCCAAACCCACGTTTGTACTCTTCACGCACTTCAGTGCCCGGGCATTTCGGTGCAACCATCACCACAGTGATGTCTTTACGGATCTGCTCACCCACTTCTACGATGTTGAAGCCGTGGGAGTAACCCAGCGCCGCACCGTCTTTCATCAGCGGCTGAACAGAACGCACTACGTCGGAGTGCTGCTTATCCGGCGTCAGGTTAACCACCAGATCCGCCTGCGGGATCAGCTCTTCGTAAGTGCCGACTTTAAAACCGTTTTCGGTCGCTTTACGCCAGGAAGCGCGTTTCTCAGCGATCGCCTCTTTACGCAGGGCATAAGAGATGTCCAGACCAGAATCACGCATGTTCAGGCCCTGGTTCAGGCCCTGTGCACCACAACCGACGATGACCACTTTTTTACCCTGAAGGTAGCTCGCGCCGTCAGCGAATTCTTCGCGGCCCATAAAGCGACATTTACCCAACTGCGCCAGTTGCTGGCGCAGATTCAGTGTATTGAAGTAGTTAGCCATGGTGATTCCTCATGATGTTGTGCTTCTTATTGTTCGGTTCGCGTTTGCGAGATTAAATTCACTATATGTCAGGAAACTTATTGCGGAAATTGATATATTCACAACGTCACATTGCAATTTCTGCAACGTCAAAATCGAGGGCTGTGCCTGTGGATTTACGCGATCTGAAAATGTTTCTACATCTGGCGGAAAGCCGTCATTTTGGGCGCAGCGCGCGGGCGATGCACGTCAGCCCATCGACACTTTCACGGCAGATTCAGCGCCTGGAAGAAGATCTCGGCCAACCGCTATTTATACGCGATAACCGGACGGTAACGCTGACCGAAGCGGGCGAAGAGCTGCGTGTTTTCGCCCAGCAAACGCTGTTGCAATATCAGCAACTGCGCCACACCATCGACCAGCAAGGGCCGTCGCTCTCTGGCGAGTTACATATTTTCTGCTCGGTGACCGCTGCTTACAGCCATCTTCCGCCGATTCTTGATCGCTTCCGCGCGGAACACCCGTCGGTGGAGATCAAGCTCACCACCGGTGATGCGGCGGATGCGATGGAAAAAGTTGTCACCGGCGAAGCGGATTTGGCGATTGCCGGTAAGCCAGAGACGTTACCCGGTGCAGTGGCATTTTCGATGCTGGAGAATCTGGCGGTAGTGCTGATCGCACCTGCGCTGCCCTGCCCGGTTCGTAATCAGGTATCTGTAGAGAAGCCGGACTGGTCGACGGTGCCGTTTATCATGGCCGATCAGGGACCAGTGCGCCGCCGCATTGAACTGTGGTTCCGACGCAATAAAATCAGCAACCCGATGATTTACGCCACGGTCGGCGGGCATGAAGCGATGGTATCGATGGTGGCGCTAGGCTGTGGCGTGGCATTGTTACCGGAAGTTGTGTTGGATAATAGTCCTGAACCTGTACGCAACCGTGTGATGATTCTTGATCGCAGCGATGAGAAAACACCGTTTGAACTGGGCGTTTGCGCACAAAAAAAGCGGCTACATGAGCCGCTGATTGAGGCGTTCTGGAAGATTTTACCCAACCACAAATAACGTTGACGCGTGGGTAGGCCTGATAAGCGAAGCGCCATCAGGCATTTTTCCCTAACCCGCCAAAAAGAACCTGAACGCCGGGTTATTGGTTTCGTCGTGACAATCGTAGCCCAGCTCATTCAGCCGGGTTTCGAAATCCGGTTCATGGTCGCCAAGTTCGAACGCCGCCAGTACGCGCCCGTAGTCGGTGCCATGACTGCGATAGTGGAACAAAGAGATATTCCAGTGCGTACCCAGCGTGTTAAGAAAGCGCAGCAGCGCGCCCGGTGATTCCGGGAATTCGAAGCTGTAGAGGCGTTCCTGCAACGGATGCGATGGACGCCCGCCGACCATATAGCGCACATGTAGCTTCGCCATTTCGTCATCGGAGAGATCAACCACGCTGTAGCCGCCTTCGTTGAGCATCTGCAAAATTTCTTTGCGCTCCTCAAGGCCGCGGCTTAAGCGCACGCCGACAAAAATGCAGGCATTTTTGGCATCTGCAAAGCGATAGTTGAACTCTGTGACCGAGCGCCCACCGAGTAGCTGGCAAAATTTAAGGAAACTGCCTTTTTCTTCCGGAATGGTCACCGCCAGCAATGCTTCGCGCTGTTCACCCAGTTCGCAACGTTCCGAGACGTAGCGCAGGCCGTGGAAATTGACGTTAGCTCCCGAGAGCACATGCGCCAGGCGCTCACCGCGAATGTTGTGCTGGGCGATATATTTTTTCATTCCCGCCAGCGCCAACGCGCCAGACGGCTCCGCCACCGCGCGCACATCTTCGAACAGGTCTTTCATCGCCGCACAGATGGCATCGCTATCAACGGTGATGATGTCGTCGAGATACTCCTGACACAGACGGAACGTTTCGTCACCAATGCGCTTGACCGCGACCCCCTCAGCAAACAAACCTACGCGCGGCAGGTCAACAGGATGACCTGCATCCAGCGCCGCTTTCAGGCAGGCTGAATCTTCCGCTTCCACGGCTATCACTTTGATTTGCGGCATCAGTTGTTTGATCAGCACCGCCACACCCGCCGCCAGACCGCCGCCGCCGACCGGCACAAATACGCGATCAAGATGGGCGTCCTGCTGGAGCAATTCTAGCGCCAGCGTGCCCTGTCCGGCAATCACCATCGGATGATCAAATGGCGGAACCCAGGTGAAGCCCTGCTGCTGCGACAGTTCAATCGCTTTGGCTTTTGCTTCATCAAAGTTCGCACCGTGAAGCAACACTTCGCCGCCGAAGCCGCGTACCGCATCAACTTTGATATCAGCGGTGGCGGTTGGCATGACGATTAGCGCCTTCACGCCTAATCGTGCGGAGGAGAACGCAACGCCCTGCGCGTGGTTACCCGCAGAAGCAGTGATCACGCCGTGCGCTTTCTGTTCTTCCGTCAGACCCGCCATCATGGCGTATGCGCCGCGCAGCTTAAAGCTGTGCACTGGCTGGCGGTCTTCGCGCTTTACCAGAATGACGTTATCAAGACGCGACGAGAGTTTTTCCATTTTCTGCAGCGGCGTGACCTGCGCCGCTTCATAGACCGGCGCGCGTAGCACCGCCCGTAAATACTCAGCGCCTTCCGGTGCGCCAGACAGGGGTAGTGAGTCTGCCATTATTAACCCCCCAGTTTCGATTTATCGCGTACCGCACCTTTGTCGGCACTGGTCGCCAGGCTGGCGTAAGCGCGCAGAGCAAAGGAGACCTGACGTTCACGGTTTTTCGGCGTCCAGGCTTTATCACCACGGGCTTCCTGCGCTTCACGACGTGCCGCCAGTTCTGCATCACTTACTTGTAACTGAATGCTGCGGTTCGGAATGTCGATGGCGATCAGGTCACCGTCTTCAATCAGGCCAATGCTGCCGCCACTTGCCGCTTCCGGTGAGACGTGACCGATGGAAAGGCCAGAGGTGCCGCCAGAGAAGCGACCGTCGGTGATCAGTGCACAGGCTTTACCGAGGCCCATCGATTTCAGGAAGCTGGTTGGGTAGAGCATTTCTTGCATCCCCGGACCGCCTTTCGGCCCTTCGTAGCGGATCACGACTACGTCGCCTGCCACAACTTTGCCACCGAGGATCGCTTCTACCGCGTCGTCCTGACTTTCATACACTTTCGCCGGACCGGTAAATTTCAGGATGCTGTCATCGACGCCCGCGGTTTTAACAATACAGCCGTTTTCCGCGAAGTTACCGTAAAGTACAGCCAGACCACCGTCCTGGCTGTAGGCGTGTTCCAGTGAGCGGATACAACCGTTAGCACGGTCGTCATCGAGGGAGTCCCAACGGCAATCCTGCGAGAACGCCTGGGTGGTACGGATACCCGCCGGGCCTGCACGAAACATATTTTTTACCGCATCATCCTGGGTCAACATGACGTCGTAGTGTTCCAGCGTTTGCGGCAACGTCAGACCGAGCACGTTTTTCACATTGCGATTCAGTAATCCCGCGCGATCCAGTTCCCCGAGGATACCGATAACGCCACCAGCACGGTGAACATCTTCCATATGGTATTTCTGAGTGCTCGGCGCAACTTTGCACAACTGCGGGACTTTGCGTGAAAGTTTATCGATATCACTCATCGTGAAATCGATTTCTGCTTCCTGCGCCGCTGCCAGCAGATGGAGAACGGTGTTAGTGGAACCGCCCATCGCGATATCCAGCGTCATGGCGTTTTCAAATGCCGCTTTGCTGGCAATATTACGCGGCAGGGCGCTTTCATCGTTTTGCTCGTAGTAACGTTTGGTCAGCTCGACAATGCGTTTACCGGCGTTAAGGAACAATTGCTTACGGTCAGCGTGGGTTGCCAGCAGTGAGCCGTTACCCGGCTGCGACAAGCCCAGCGCTTCGGTCAGGCAGTTCATCGAGTTGGCGGTGAACATCCCGGAGCAGGAGCCGCAAGTTGGGCAGGCTGAACGCTCAACCTGATCGCTCTGGGAGTCAGAGACTTTCGGATCTGCCCCCTGGATCATCGCATCAACCAGATCAAGTTTGATGATCTGATCGGACAGTTTGGTTTTTCCGGCCTCCATCGGACCACCGGAAACAAAGATCACCGGAATATTCAGGCGTAGGGAGGCCATCAGCATCCCTGGGGTGATTTTGTCGCAGTTGGAGATACAGACCATCGCGTCGGCGCAGTGGGCGTTCACCATATACTCAACGGAATCAGCGATCAGTTCGCGAGATGGCAGTGAATAAAGCATGCCCCCGTGGCCCATGGCGATCCCATCATCCACCGCAATGGTGTTGAACTCTTTGGCAACACCGCCAGCCGCTTCAATTTGTTCAGCGACCAGTTTACCGAGATCGCGCAGATGGACGTGGCCCGGTACAAATTGGGTGAACGAGTTCACAACCGCGATAATCGGTTTGCCAAAATCGGCGTCGGTCATTCCGGTGGCGCGCCACAGCGCACGAGCCCCCGCCATATTACGGCCATGAGTGGTGGTGGCGGAACGGTACTTAGGCATACTTTATTTACTCCCAGTGTCTGTCTCGTAAATGGGACGGTGCGTGCCATCCCATTTTTGTATTTATTGATTAACTTGATCCAACCAGCCCCATTTATCTTCGGTTTCGCCGGTGAAGAGGCCAAAGAAGGCTTGCTGAATACGTTTGGTAACCGGGCCACAACGACCTTCGCCTACCTGAATACCGTCTACACTGCGCACTGGCGTGATTTCAGCCGCAGTACCGGACATAAAGACTTCATCTGCCAGATAGAGTGATTCGCGCGACAGAACTTGCTCACGCACTTCAATTCCCAGCTCTTTCGCCAGTTTGATGATGGCGTCACGGGTAATGCCCGGTAATGCGGATGAGGTAAACGGCGGGGTGAACAGCACGCCATCTTTCACTTCAAACAGGTTTTCGCCTGCACCTTCAGAGATGTAACCATTCACATCCAGCGCGATACCTTCCTGATAGCCATGGCGGCGCGCTTCGCTACCCACCAGCAGGGAAGAGAGGTAATTACCACCCGCTTTCGCCGCAGTTGGGATGGTGTTTGGTGCTGCGCGGTTCCAGGAGGAAACCATCGCATCAATCCCCTGCTCCAGCGCTTCTGCGCCCAGATACGCTCCCCACGGGAAAGCGGCGATAATCACGTCGGTGGAGTATCCCGCTGGCGGGTTTACGCCCATGCCAACGTCACCGACAAAAATCAGCGGACGGATATAGGCACTGGTGAGATTATTTTTGCGGATTACGTCGCGGCAGGCTTCCATCAGCTCATCAATACTCTGTGAAACAGGGAAGCGATAGATTTTTGCGGAGTCATGCAGACGCTGCATATGCTCACGATGACGGAATACAACCGGTCCTTTATGTGAGTCGTAGCAACGGATACCTTCAAAAACCGAGGTGCCATAGTGCAGCGCGTGCGACATTACATGCACCTTCGCGTCTTCCCAGCGAACCATCTCCCCATTGAACCAAATGTAATCAGCTTTCTTCGTGGTCATTTTTATATTCCTTTTGCGCTCAGGCGCGGATTTGTTGTGATGTTGTTGTGCTCTGGCAGATGGCAACGTGTGCGACGTCCACCAGTTTATTTAACTGACTAAACAGTAAGTCGACCGACCGTGGGCTGGCAACGGTCAATTCGATATTTATATTTTGTGCATCACTGGCGGCGGCCATATTCATTGAGCAAACATGGAAACCACGATGGCGCACCACGCGTAAAACACGTTCTAAGGTTTCCGGATTGAAGCGAGCCGATACATTAACCTGATGTTGCATCATGATAATTTCTCCAACATTTCTGAATTACTGGCACCAGGCGGCACCAGTGGCCAGACGTTCTCAAGTTCGTCGATTGAGACATGAAGCAGGTATGGCCCATCACTGTTCAGCATGGTGTCGAGTGCCGCTTCAACCTGGTCTTTACGGGTGATGTGTTGGCCAGGGATACCGAAGGCTCTGGCTAACATGAGGAAATCGGGGTTATCGGTAAGGGTGGTTTCGCTGTATCTTTCCTGGAAAAACAGTTGCTGCCATTGTCGAACCATCCCTAACCGTTGGTTATCGAGTAAGACGATTTTCAACGGTAATTGCTTGCGTTTTACGGTGCCCAACTCTTGCACATTCATCATGAAAGAGCCGTCACCGGAGATACAAACAACGGTATCGTTCGGTCGCGCGACTTGCGCGCCAACCGCCGCTGGTAAACCGAAACCCATGGTGCCTAACCCACTGGATGTGATGAAATTTTCCGGGCGAGTATGGGCAATGTGCTGCGCGGCCCACATCTGATGCTGTCCCACATCCGTGGTCACAACACAATCCGCAGCCTTACGATCCGACAGTTGTTTTAACAACAACGGCGCGTAGATAGCCTCTCCGGGGTGATCGTAGCGCCAGGCATGTTCATCACGCAGTTGTGCGCAATATTGCTGCCAGCCATTGATATTTAACGACTGCTGTAATGCCGGTAACAAAGCATTCAAATCGCCCTGTAATGCCACATGCGCCTGACGCAGTTTGTTCATTTCTGCTGGGTCGATATCCATATGGATCACGCAGGCATGTGGTGCGAAGGTATTCAGTTTGCCGGTAACCCGGTCATCAAAACGTGCACCCACGGCGATCAGCAGATCACACTCCTGTACCGCGAAGTTCGCCGCTTTGGTGCCGTGCATCCCCAACATTCCCAGATAGTACGGATAATCCGTCTCGACTGCGCCCAGCCCTTTCAACGTACAGGTGACAGGCATTTTTGTGGTCGTGAGAAACTCACGCAGAGCAGGAACAGCCTGCGCCATACCGACACCGCCGCCGACATACAACATCGGCTTTTGCGCTTTAGTCAGCATCTGTCGCGCTTGCTCAACTTCTGCATGTGGAAAAGTCACTTCGTTTTCAACGGTGGTGAACCACGGTTCCAGATCGCCACTGGCTAACTGAATATCTTTTGGGATATCAACCAGAACCGGGCCGGGACGACCTGAGCTGGCGACATCAAACGCTTCCGCCATGATGCGTGGTAATTCTTCCAGCGACTGCACCAGGAAGCTGTGTTTGGTACAGGCTAACGACAATCCCAGTACATCCACTTCCTGAAATGCGTCGGTGCCGATAAACGGTGCGGACACCTGACCGGTGATGGCAACAACCGGAACAGAATCTAACAGCGCATCCGCCAGTCCGGTGATCAGATTGGTTGCACCAGGGCCAGACGTGGCAATGCATACACCGGTTTTGCCGGTAGCACGAGCATAGCCGATAGCTGCCATTGCCGCCCCTTGCTCATGTCGGCACAACAAGTGCTCCACGCCGCCGTCATACAATGCATCATAAACCGGCATAATTGCGCCACCCGGATAACCAAAAACGGTATTCACCCCCTGTGCCCGCAACGCATGTACCACCCACTGTGCGCCATTCATAGTTAGTTCCCCGTCCTGAATCTTGAGAAACAGAATTTTGTGCTGTTATTCATTGTCTGCTTCTCGGTTATGTTTTTAAGGTCAAAAAAAAACCCCCGGACCTTTCGGTGCGGGGGGCTTAGTTCGTTAAGGCTTGATCTCTAAGCCTTTCCTCGTCCAAGTGCAGCCCCGCACGGTGGGATAATAATCACCACCACGCTAATCACGACCAGGCTAATCACTCGTAGAAGGGCTGTCATTTTGTCTTTTCTTGCATCTTGTTCGAAGGAATACCTAAAGAGTTACCATAGATTTTGCGAATGGCACAAGATATTTTTTGGTCGCTTTTTATGACAAATATAATAATTTCTATAAAAACCATTGTTTTTTATATAAAAAATAGTGGATGAAAAAAATTCAATTTCCGTATAATTCTTGCCCTTTCTTAAAGACTAATTCTTGCACGCCTCATTTTTGCGAGCGTTAATCCATCGCTAATACAACTCAAATCACTTTGCATAAATAAACAGGAATCTACCGCCAAATAACACAATTTAGCAGGCTACAGCAGCGATCTCTTATGTTCATAATGGTGACTTAAGGAGGACTTATGTCACTGTCAATTGTTCATACCCGTGCCGCGCTGGGAGTAAACGCTCCGCCGATCACTGTTGAGGTACATATCAGTAAAGGTCTACCCGGATTAACGATGGTGGGCTTACCAGAAACAACGGTAAAAGAAGCACGCGATCGCGTGCGTAGCGCCATTATCAATAGCGGATATGAATATCCGTCGAAAAAAATCACCATAAATCTTGCGCCTGCCGATCTACCGAAAGAAGGTGGAAGATATGATTTACCTATCGCCATTGCGTTGCTGGCTGCCTCTGAACAGCTTACAGCCAATAAGTTGGATGAATATGAATTAGTTGGGGAACTGGCGCTTACAGGCGCTTTGCGTGGCGTTCCCGGCGCAATCTCCAGTGCAACTGAAGCTATTAAGTCGGGCAGAAAGATTATCGTCGCGAAAGACAATGAAGCGGAAGTAGGGCTAATTAACGGTGAAGGATGCCTGATAGCCGATCATCTACAAGCGGTCTGTGCATTTCTGGAAGGTAAACATGCTCTCGAACGCCCAAAACCAACAGATGCGGAATCCTGGGTATTACAACATGATCTCAGTGATGTTGTCGGTCAGGAGCAAGGAAAGCGAGGGCTGGAAATTACCGCCGCTGGCGGGCACAACCTTTTACTGATTGGGCCGCCGGGAACGGGTAAAACAATGCTCGCCAGCCGTATTAATGGTCTGTTGCCAGATTTAAGTAATGAAGAGGCACTGGAGAGTGCTGCGATATTAAGTCTGGTAAATGCCGAATCGGTACAAAAACAGTGGCGGCAACGCCCGTTCCGTTCACCACATCACAGTGCGTCGTTAACTGCGATGGTTGGCGGTGGTGCAATTCCCGGGCCTGGTGAAATTTCGCTGGCGCATAACGGCGTGCTTTTTCTTGATGAGCTACCTGAATTTGAACGGCGTACATTGGATGCCTTGCGGGAGCCCATAGAGTCAGGCCATATCCATCTTTCACGCACGCGAGCGAAAATAACCTATCCGGCACGTTTCCAGCTTGTCGCGGCGATGAATCCCAGCCCTACCGGACATTATCAGGGGAACCATAACCGCTGTACGCCAGAACAAACATTACGTTATCTCAACCGACTCTCAGGTCCCTTTCTCGACCGCTTTGATCTCTCACTGGAGATCCCTCTCCCACCGCCCGGTATTCTGAGTAAAGCGGTAGTTCTGGGGGAAAACAGCGCCACCGTTAAACAACGCGTAATAGCTGCCAGAGAGCGCCAATTTAAGCGGCAGAATAAACTGAATGCCTGGCTGGATAGCCCAGAAATACGACAATTCTGCAAGCTTGAGAGTGAAGACGCACAGTGGCTGGAAGAAACGCTGATCCATCTGGGATTATCTATTCGTGCCTGGCAGCGGTTACTGAAAGTATCAAGAACCATTGCGGATATTGATCAGTCTGAGACCATCACACGCCCGCATCTGCAGGAGGCGGTTAGCTATCGAGCTATCGACCGCTTGTTAATCCATTTGCAAAAACTACTGGCATAAAAAAAGGGCATTTCGCCCTTTTTTATTAATCGTCGGAATCGGTGTAGTCTTCAGCACCTTCGACCTGCGGTTTACCGCCGGAAAGAGTGTGAAAACGTTTTGGACGCTTGATACGCGTCATATATTTAGACCACACGCGTTCTGCTTCTGTCACTGGCTCACGTTCGCCACGGCATACT
Organism: Escherichia sp. MOD1-EC5950; assembly: GCF_002965345.1. Taxonomy (NCBI): domain Bacteria; kingdom Pseudomonadati; phylum Pseudomonadota; class Gammaproteobacteria; order Enterobacterales; family Enterobacteriaceae; genus Escherichia; species Escherichia sp. MOD1-EC5950. The sequence goes on along the minus strand of NZ_PTSR01000016.1, from coordinate 1,523 downwards.
GCTACGAAGAGTTTCTCTTCTTCGGTCACCGGCTCGCGTTTACCGAGATCCAGCTCATTGAAGGCATAACCATGACGTTCAAGCAGTTGTGCCTCTTTGATGGTGAAATCACCATGACGAGAGAACCCACGTGGATAATGTTTATTGTCGAAATATCGATTAGTCGTCGTAAAGCTTTCCGCCATCCTGCACGCTCCTAATTCTTTGACCGAGCTAGTTATGGCGCGGAGTATTAGTTACGCTTGACAGAGTGTAAAACAAAACATTTAAATCATAACGACAAATAATTTTGCGGAGAGCACTGTGGATACGGAATTGTTAAAAACTTTCCTGGAAGTTAGCCGAACACGTCACTTTGGTCGAGCGGCTGAATCGCTCTATCTGACCCAATCAGCTGTGAGTTTTCGGATCAGGCAACTGGAAAATCAACTGGGTGTGAACCTTTTCACCCGCCACAGGAATAATATCCGTTTGACCGCTGCAGGAGAAAAGCTCCTGCCTTATGCAGAAACGCTCATGAGTACCTGGCAGGCCGCCCGTAAGGAAGTGGCACATACCTCACGACATAATGAGTTCTCCATCGGTGCCAGCGCCTCGTTGTGGGAATGTATGCTTAATCAGTGGCTGGGACGTTTGTATCAAAATCAGGATGCCCACACAGGGTTGCAGTTCGAAGCGCGGATCGCCCAACGGCAGTCACTGGTAAAACAACTGCATGAACGTCAGCTTGATCTTCTTATTACCACTGAAGCGCCCAAAATGGACGAGTTTAGTAGCCAGTTGCTGGGGCATTTTACTTTGGCACTTTATGCCAGCACCCCTTCTAAATTAAAAGGAGATCTTAACTATCTGCGACTGGAATGGGGGCCAGATTTTCAACAACATGAGGCCGGTTTAATCGGTGCTGATGAAGTTCCAATCCTGACAACCAGTTCTGCCGAACTGGCACAGCAACAGATTGCAATGCTTAATTGTTGTACCTGGCTACCAGTAAGTTGGGCTCGCAAAAAAGGCGGATTGCATACTGTTGTCGACAGCACAACGCTTTCACGTCCTCTCTATGCTATATGGCTGCAAAATAGTGATAAACACGCGTTGATTCGCGATCTATTGAAAATTAACGTTCTGGATGATGTGTATTAATTAAAATAGCTGGCAAGGATGCCGGAAGAAGGTTTTACTTTGGATGAGTTTATTACAGATAAAAAAAATCCTTAGCTTTCGCTAAGGATGATTTCTGGCAGGGGCGGAGAGACTCGAACTCCCAACACCCGGTTTTGGAGACCGGTGCTCTACCAATTGAACTACGCCCCTAATTAGGGTGGCGGAACGGACGGGACTCGAACCCGCGACCCCCTGCGTGACAGGCAGGTATTCTAACCGACTGAACTACCGCTCCACCGAATTCTTTTACAACCACCAGTTTTATGACCGGCTTACTGCTAAATTTGATGCCTGGCAGTTCCCTACTCTCGCATGGGGAGACCCCACACTACCATCGGCGCTACGGCGTTTCACTTCTG
>NZ_PTSR01000168.1:0-320 GCF_002965345.1 Escherichia sp. MOD1-EC5950 | reverse complement strand
AGACTGTCCCCGGTGGATGTTTTCCCGACCGCCAGGTCCGCACTCAGTGCGCGGATGGCCCGGGTGGCCGTAAACATATTTATCGTGGTGGAGTTATCCCCGCTGTCACCGCCGCTGGCCGTGGCAGAAGAACTCACCACCCAGTGCCCGATATTGGCTTTCAGGTCCGCTGAGCCAAAGGCCGAGGTGTTATTACGGCCGGTGTTGGCGTTCGCGTTATAGTTCACGCGAAATGCACTGGTCCCGTAATCCCAGTCCACATTCTCCGGCATCTTCACCAGCCCCTTCTGGGGAATGGACAGCGCCAGACTCTGGGTGGA
>NZ_PTSR01000167.1:0-320 GCF_002965345.1 Escherichia sp. MOD1-EC5950 | reverse complement strand
AGACTGTCCCCGGTGGATGTTTTCCCGACCGCCAGGTCCGCACTCAGTGCGCGGATGGCCCGGGTGGCCGTAAACATGTTTATCGTGGTGGAGTTATCCCCGCTGTCACCGCCGCTGGCCGTGGCAGAAGAACTCACCACCCAGCGCCCGATATTGGCTTTCAGGTCCGCTGAGCCAAAGGCCGAGGTGTTATTACGGCTGGTGTTGGCGTTCGCGTTATAGTTCACGCGAAATGCACCGGTTCCGTAATCCCAGTCCACATTCTCCGGCATCTTCACCAGCCCCTTCTGGGGAATGGACAGCGCCAGACTCTGGGTGGA
>NZ_PTSR01000166.1:0-323 GCF_002965345.1 Escherichia sp. MOD1-EC5950 | reverse complement strand
TGCGAAGGTGGCGGAATTGGTAGACGCGCTAGCTTCAGGTGTTAGTGTCCTTACGGACGTGGGGGTTCAAGTCCCCCCCCTCGCACCAAAAACCACGTTGATATTGCTCGCACTGTGCGAAGGTGGCGGAATTGGTAGACGCGCTAGCTTCAGGTGTTAGTGTTCTTACGGACGTGGGGGTTCAAGTCCCCCCCCTCGCACCAACGAGGCGATATCAAAAAAGTAAGATGACTGTGCGAAGGTGGCGGAATTGGTAGACGCGCTAGCTTCAGGTGTTAGTGTCCTTACGGACGTGGGGGTTCAAGTCCCCCCCCTCGCACCAA
>NZ_PTSR01000165.1:0-329 GCF_002965345.1 Escherichia sp. MOD1-EC5950 | reverse complement strand
CTGGGCTGCGGCTGGGTTATCTGGCGTGACGAAGAAGCACTGCCGAAAGAGCTGGTGTTTAACGTTGACTATCTCGGCGGGCAAATCGGGACTTTTGCCATCAACTTCTCGCGTCCGGCGGGTCAGGTGATTGCCCAGTACTATGAATTCCTGCGCCTCGGTCGTGAAGGCTACACCAAAGTGCAGAATGCCTCTTATCAGGTCGCCACTTACCTGGCGGATGAAATCGCTAAACTGGGACCGTATGAGTTCATCTGCACCGGTCGCCCGGACGAAGGTATCCCGGCGGTTTGCTTCAAACTGAAAGACGGGGAAGATCCGGGATACAC
>NZ_PTSR01000164.1:0-332 GCF_002965345.1 Escherichia sp. MOD1-EC5950 | reverse complement strand
TAAGCAAAGCGCATCAGGCATCGCCGCACGGTTGCCGGATGCGGCGTAACCGCCTTATCCGGCCTGCATTTGTGCTCTTGTAGGCCTGATAAGCGAAGCGCATCAGGCATCGCCGCACGGTTGCCGGATGCGGCGTAACCGCCTTATCCGGCCTGCATTTGTGCTCCTGTAGGCCTGATAAGCAAAGCGCATCAGGCATCGCCGCACGGTTGCCGGATGCGGCGTAACCGCCTTATCCGGCCTGCATTTGTGCTCTTGTAGGCCTGATAAGCGAAGCGCATCAGGCATCGCCGCACGGTTGCCGGATGCGGCGTAACCGCCTTATCCGGCCT
>NZ_PTSR01000163.1:0-332 GCF_002965345.1 Escherichia sp. MOD1-EC5950 | reverse complement strand
CTGAGCACGCGGCAGCTTTACGACCCTGCCGGGCGACTGAAGCGCAGGGAGACATACAGCGGGATGCACGGGGTGGTACCGGAGACGTTCACGGACCGCCAGTACAGCTACAACGGTCAGGACGAACTGCTGAAGACGCGGCACAGCCGGCGGGGGGAAACGGATTACTTCTATGACACCACGGGCCACATCACGGCATGCCGCTCGGAGGATGAGGGGTATCTGGCGAGCTGGCAGTACGACGCGGCGGGAAATCTGCTGGGGAGGCGTGCGGGGGAAAGGGCCACGGCAGAAAACAGCGTGGTGCCGTTCAACCGGCTGCTGTCTTACCG
>NZ_PTSR01000162.1:0-337 GCF_002965345.1 Escherichia sp. MOD1-EC5950 | reverse complement strand
ATATGAATAAAAGAATAAAAACAAAAAGACGTTGAAGTTAAGAAGAAAAACACTGCCGGAGTCTGAAAAATGCGATGCCGGCACATCATTTATCAGAAATAAAATGAAATTACTTAAATGTGTTTAATTTTATTTTTCAGGAGTGACTTACTGATTACACAGCTGGCGTTATCCATACTCACAACAAAATGTATCCACTTTTTCCGGTCTGCCGAAATAAAACCCCTGCAGATAATCCACTCCCAGAGAGCACAGACAGTTCACCTGCGCCTGAGTTTCAACACCCTCTGCCACCGTATCAATACCCAGCTTTCCTGCCAGCCCGACAACACTTTCT
>NZ_PTSR01000161.1:0-340 GCF_002965345.1 Escherichia sp. MOD1-EC5950 | reverse complement strand
GGCAGTTGTTGCCGGATGCGGCGTAAACGCCTTATCCGACCTACGAAGCCGAAGCGTATGTAGGCCTGATAAGACGCGCCAGCGTCGCATCAGGCGGTTGTTGCCGGATGCGGCGTAAACGCCTTATCCGGCCTACGAAACCGAAACCTATGTAGGCCTGATAAGACGCCTCAGCGTCGCATCAGGCGGTTGTTGCCGGATGCGGCGTAAACGCCTTATCCGGCCTACGAAAACGAAACCTATGTAGGCCTGATAAGACGCCTCAGCGTCGCATCAGGCAGTTGTTGCCGGATGCGGCGTAAACGCCTTATCCGACCTACGAAGCCGAAGCGTATGTAGG
>NZ_PTSR01000160.1:0-345 GCF_002965345.1 Escherichia sp. MOD1-EC5950 | reverse complement strand
CCTACGCGTCTGCAACATTTGTAGACCTGATAAGACGCGCAAGCGTCGCATCAGGCGCTCATTGCCGGATGCGGCGTGAACGCCTTATCCGGTCTACGAGTCTGCAACATTTGTAGACCTGATAAGACGCGCAAGCGTCGCATCAGGCGCTCATTGCCGGATGCGGCGTAAACGCCTTATCCGGTCTACGAGTCTGCAACATTTGTAGGCCTGATAAGACGCGCAAGCGTCGCATCAGGCGCTCATTGCCGGATGCGGCGTGAACGCCTTATCCGGCCTACGCGTCTGCAACATTTGTAGACCTGATAAGACGCGCAAGCGTCGCATCAGGCGCTCATTGCCGGA
>NZ_PTSR01000159.1:0-347 GCF_002965345.1 Escherichia sp. MOD1-EC5950 | reverse complement strand
TTTGCGGCGTCATACGGTTACGGTCTGGACGGGCTGACGCTGCGCACCGGCGGGGTGTTTAACCAGGACTGGCAGGGCGTCAGCGCCGGGGCTGTTCTGGGGCTGAGTTACCTGGGGGCGCTGTCTGCTGACGGGGCTTATGCCACGGCGAAATACCGTGATGGCAGCCGCAGCGGAAATAAGGTGCAGTTATCCTGGAGTAAACAACTTGAGATGACGAACACCGGACTGCGGGTGAGCTGGTCACGGCAGAGTGAGGAATATGAGGACATGTCCTCCTTTGACCCGACAGAGTTGTGGTCGCAGTCAAATCATGGTCGCCGGACGAAGGATGAATGGAATGCCGG
>NZ_PTSR01000015.1:0-106906 GCF_002965345.1 Escherichia sp. MOD1-EC5950 | reverse complement strand
TTTAGCGTCTTGCGACGTTAAGAATCCGTATCTTCGAGTGCCCACACAGATTGTCTGATAAATTGTTAAAGAGCAGTGCCGCTTCGCTTTTTCTCAGCGGCGCGGGGTGTGCATAATACGCTTTCCCGCTACAGAGTCAAGCATTTTTTCGCTTTTCTCTGTCGAAGTTCTCAGGAGAACCCCGCTGACCCGGCGGCTTATTTGCCGTTGTTCCGTGTCAGTGGTGGCGCATTATAGGGAGTTATTCCGGCCTGACAAGAGGAAATTTAAAATAATTTTCCGAATGCGTGTTTTTTCATCAAAACACCTGTTAATGCGCCATAAAACAAGCAATTTGCCGTTTTTGCAACCGCAATCACACTTCCTGGTGGCATACTAAGGATGAAAAAAAGAATAAGGAAGATGAGTATGCCATTAAGCGCACAACAGTTAGCTGCACAGAAAAACCTTTCGTATGTTCTGGCTGAGAAGCTGGCGCAACGGATCTTAAAAGGTGAATACGCACCCGGCACCATTCTGCCTGGTGAAATTGAGCTGGGTGAGCAATTTGGAGTGAGCCGTACTGCGGTACGCGAAGCGGTCAAGACGTTAACGGCAAAAGGAATGGTTTTGCCACGTCCACGAATTGGTACGCGTGTCATGCCGCAATCCAACTGGAACTTTCTTGATCAAGAGTTGCTTACCTGGTGGATGACGGAAGATAACTTTCATCAAGTTATTGATCATTTTCTGGTTATGCGTATCTGTCTGGAACCGCAAGCCTGCTTACTGGCAGCAACGATGGGCACCGCAGAACAGAAGGCACATCTTAATACGCTGATGGCCGAAATGGTGGCATTAAAAGAAAATTTCCGCCGGGAACGTTGGGTTGAGGTTGATATGGCCTGGCATGAACACATTTATAAAATGAGTGCTAACCCGTTTTTGACCTCTTTCGCCTCGTTATTTCATTCGGTTTATCACACCTACTTTACATCGATAACCAGCAACACTGTAATAAAACTGGATCAGCACCAGGCGATCGTTGATGCGATAATCCATAGTGATGGCAACGCAGCTTTCAAAGCTTGTCAGGCACTGCTACTTCCCCTCGAGAAGTAAGACAGCCTAACGAAACACTGAATGAGCGATAAAAAGCGTGGTATGGCGAGTTTATTGTGGATTGCGGCAATGACCTTCTTTATGCAGACTCTCGATGCCGCCATTCTGAATACTTCCTTCCCCGCTATCGCTCATAGCCTCAATCGCTCACCCCTTGCCATGCAATCGGCCATTATCAGTTATACGTTAACGGCGGCAATATTTTGCTTGAAATCTAAGCAGAACCGCGCTCCATCAGAATCGGGGTGAGTTGTAATCGTTGTTGCTGTAAGGTTGGTTGAGCCATCCGGTGGATAAGTACATCAATTGCCAGCTCTCCCAGTTCATCTTTCGGTTGATGAATTGTGGTGAGCGGTGGCGTCATATAACGTGCCAGTTCAATATCGTCATAACCAATCACCGCGATGTCCTGCGGAACATGTAACCCAGCCTGGTATAACGCCTGGTACACACCGACCGCCATCGCGTCATTTCCAGTAAACACAGCCTGGGGACGTAACGGATGCGATAATAACTGCTGCATCGCGTCAAACCCGCCGTTAAATTCAAAATCGCCTGTCACTTCATAGCCATCAGGAACTTCCAGTCCAGCACGATCCATTGCCGCCCGGTAACCTTCCAGCCGCAAACGTGCAGGCGTTTTATCCAGCGGGCCGGTAATACAGGCAATACGGGTATAGCCTTTGTCGATCAGATATTGCGTCGCTAAATCCCCCCCCAGAAACGAGTTATCCTGAATGAGATCGCTGTCGCCATCGAACGGCGCCCAGTCCATCATCACGGTAGGAATTGTTGGATAGCGTTGCATGATCTCACGCGAAGGCTGGTGTGTTTCAGTACAGAGTAATAGCAAACCATCGACACGTTTTTGCATCAACGTTTCCAGATTGCGATTCATTCGCTGCTCATCGCCTTCGGTATTGCAGAGAACAAGGCTATAACCGCGTTCAAAGCAACTGCGTTCAACGCCACGCACCAGTTCAGAATAGAAAGGATTGGTACTGGCAGTGATCAACATGCCAATAGTATGTGTTTGATTGAGCTTGAGACTACGTGCCAGAGCTGATGGCGCGTAATTGAGTTCTTTAATCGCCGCTTCAACTTTGGCGGTAATCGCTTCGCTGACGAAGCGATCTTTATTGATGACGTGAGAAACTGTCGATGTAGAAACGCCCGCCAGACGGGCAACATCTTTCATTGTAGCCAAGCGTCACCTCTGCCTGTCTAAGAAGGTATCGATCTCTTCACGCCAGGGAACGGAAGGTTGTGCACCTTTACGTGTCACAGCAATCGCAGCGGCAGCATGGGCAAAACGAATCGCCTCAGGCAATGTTTTTTCTTCCAGCAACGCCGTGATTAACGCGCCATTAAAAGTATCTCCGGCAGCAATAGTATCAACAGCCTGAACCCGGAATCCAGGTACGCGCTGACCTTCGCCATTCACACTGGCCCACACGCCACGGCTCCCTAAGGTAATCAGTACAGTACGGATACCTTTCTCATGTAGTATCTGCGCAGCTTTCGCCGCATCTTCATCATTTTCAACACGAATACCGGTGAGCTTTTCTGCTTCCGTTTCGTTTGGCGTGATGATGTCCACCAGCGCCAGCAATTCGTCAGGAAGTTCACGAGCCGGAGCCGGGTTAAGTGCAACGATAGTTTTATTTTGATGGGCGATTTTCGCCGCTGCCATCACACTTTCGAGTGGTGATTCCAACTGCATTAATAATGCCGACGCGTTGGCAATACGCTCACGTTGCGCTTCCACCAGCGTTGGGGAAAGGGCTGCGTTAGCCCCGGCATGAATGCCGATAACGTTCTCGCCTTCGGCATTAACAAAAATCAGCGCTACGCCTGTCGATTCGCCCTTGATCACGCTGACCGGAGAAATATCAATATTATCAGTGGCGAGTTGCTGACGAACACTCTCACCAATGCTGTCATCCCCTGTGCAGGCAATGAACGCAATATTCGCGCCACTACGCCCTGCGGCCACAGCCTGATTCGCGCCTTTACCGCCGAATGCGACCTGATAGTGGTTACCGGTTACGGTTTCGCCTGGAGTAGGAAAAGATTGAAGATTAAGGATATGGTCAGCATTAATGCTGCCAAGAACAACGAGGCTGCCTGCATTTTGCATATTCGGGATGTCCATAAAATGCGCCACCGGGTTAGGGTGGCGCGTGCCCTGCTTTTCTTTATATTACACGTTCATCTGTCGATGCCGTATTTATGCCACCATCAGGTTATAAAACCTGATTAAAGACTACTGCTTAACAACCAGTTTCAGATCAACCGGATACTTAGCCTGAACTTTCTCGCCTTTCAGCACTTTATCGGCGGTTTCGACGCCTTTCGCGCCAATCTGATCGGGTAACTGAGCGATAGTCGCTGCTAGTTTGCCATCATTAACCGCTTTTTCGCCATCCGGCGTACCGTCAAATCCGACAACCATCACATCCGATTTACCGGCAGTTTGCAGAGCGCGCAGTGCGCCCAGCGCCATTTCATCGTTCTGCGCGAATACAGCCTGCACATCCGGGTGCGCCGTCAGCAAGTTCTGCATCACGTTCAGACCTTTGGTACGGTCGAAGTCTGCTGGCTGGCTGGCGAGAACGTTAAATTTGTGAGCTGCAACGGCCTGCTGGAAGCCTTCGCCACGTTCGCGAGCAGCGGATGTACCGGCGATGCCCTGCAATTCGATAACTTTCGCCCCTTCACCTGCTTTCTTCGCGATGTAATCACCGGCAATTTTGCCGCCCAGTACGTTATCGGAAGCAATGTGGCTAACAACGTCGCCTTTCGTTGCCTGGCGGTCAAGAGTGATTACCGGGATGTTCGCCTGGTTGGCCATCTTCACGGCGTTACCTACCGCGTCGGAGTCGGTCGGGTTAATCAGCAGAATTTTGGTGCCGCGAACAGTTAAGTCCTGCACATTCGCCAGTTCTTTTGCCGGGTTGTTCTGGGAGTCCAGCACCACCAGGTTATAGCCGAGTTTATCCGCCTCTTTCTGCGCGCCATCTTTCAGCGATACAAAGAACGGGTTATTGAGCGTGGAAACCACCAGCGCAATGGTATCTTTTGCCATTGCATTCGCACTGACGGTGGCGCTTAACGCAACAGCAGAAACCAGGGTAGCCAGTTTTTTCATGTTCATATTCAAGATGTCCTGTAGTCGTTATTACTGCTTTTTGTTGTCTACCAGCACCGCCAGCAAAATCACCACCGCTTTGACGATCATCTGGTAATAGGAGGAAACACCTAACAAATTCAAACCATTATTAAGGAAGCCAAGAATTAATGCGCCGATCAATGTCCCAACAATGCGACCTTTTCCGCCTGCCAGACTCGTACCCCCCAGAACCACCGCGGCAATGGCATCCAGCTCGTAGCCAGTCCCCGCCGTCGGTTGCGCAGAGGAAAGACGCGCTACTTCAATGATCCCAGCCAGCGATGCCAGCAGTCCACAAAGAGAGTAGACGATGATTTTGATTCTATTGACATTGATACCAGAAAGACGCGTTGCCGCTTCGTTGCCACCCAGCGCGTAGATGTAACGCCCCAGACGCGTGTGATGCAGCATGTACCAGGCCGCGAGGAAGACAATACCCATGATCCACACAGGCGTCGGTACGCCCAGCGGACGACCAATACCAAACCAGCCAAACAAGTCGGCGTTCTCGGTAAAGCCGGTATTCACCGGGCTACCGTTGGTGTAAACCATCGTCACGCCACGCAGTAAAAGCATCATCACCAGGGTAGCGATAAACGCCTGGACGCGGCCTTTCGCTACAATCACCCCGGTTACCGCGCCAATTGCAGCTCCTAATGCCAGTGCGGCAGCAACAGCCACCAACGCGTTAACTTCAATGCCAACGATGGAGGCAGCAACTGCACCAGTTAGCGCCAGCAGAGAACCGACGGACAGGTCGATACCCGACGTCAGGATCACCAGCGTCATGCCGACCGCCATAATGGCGTTAACCGAGGTTTGCTGGAGAATATTGAATAAGTTATTAACGGTGAAAAAGTTCGGACTTAACGTCGAGACAATCGCGATCAGCACCAGCAGAGCGATAAGCGATTTCTGCTCCATCAGCCACGCTTTCGTGAAATAACGGCGACCAGAGACAGTCTGGGTTGTCATTTTTTTACTCCTGATTCACGCGATTAAGCTTGCCCACAGCGGCAGCCATTAACACTTCCTGGGTGGCCTGCTCACGAGTAAATTCCCCGCTGAGATGCCCTTCATGCATAACGATGATGCGATCGCTCATGCCTAATACTTCTGGCATTTCCGATGACACCAGAATGATGCTCAAACCATCGGCTTTGAACTGGTTGATCAGTTGATAAATCTCTTTTTTCGCGCCGACATCCACGCCACGGGTGGGTTCATCAAGGATAAGCACTTTCGGGCGCGTCATCAGACCGCGGGCAATCGCCACTTTTTGCTGATTGCCACCGGAAAGCAGACCAATTGCCTGTTCCATCGACGGCGTTTTCACATTGAACAGACGAATAAAATCACTCACCGCCTGTTGCTCATCGGCATGCTTCAGACTGCCATCAGCACGGCTGAAGTAACGCAGGGCAGTTAGCGACATGTTCTCTTTTACTGACATGCCCAGCACTAAACCGTCGCGTTTGCGGTCTTCGGAGATATACACAATGCCATTTGCCAGGCCATCCTGCGGTGAACGGGTAACAACTTCATGCCCATCCAGAGTGACGTAACCGCTGGTGCGCGGCAGTGCGCCGTAGAGCACTTTCATCAGTTCGGTGCGGCCGGCGCCCATCAAACCAGAGACGCCGAGAATTTCACCTTTACGTAGGGTAAAAGAGACATCGTTAACGCCAGGTCCGCAGAGATTATCAACTTTCAGACGGATATCTCCCGGCGCTTTTTCCAGGTGTGGATATTGTTCTTCCAGTTTGCGGCCCACCATCATCTCAATCAGCGAATCTTCGGTTAGTGATGCCACTTCACGCTCGGCAATAAATTGCCCGTCACGAAAAACCGTAACGTCATCACAAATCTCGAAGATTTCTTTCATACGGTGGGAAATATAGACAACGCCGCGCCCTTGCAATTTCAGCTCGCGAATGACGCGGAACAGGGATTCGGTTTCGGTATCGGTCAGCGCATCGGTCGGTTCATCCATAATGATAACTTTCGACTCAAAGCTTAATACCTTCGCGATTTCAACCATCTGCTGGTCACCGATGGAAAGATCGCCCACCAGCTTGTCGCTTTTAAACCGCAGATTAAGTTTAGCCAGCAATTTATCCGCTTCGGCATACATGGTTTTCCAGTCAATTTTGCCAAAACGATTCACAAACTCTCGGCCGAGGAAAATATTTTCCGCAATGGTCAGTTGCGGGATCAGATTCAGTTCCTGGTGGATAATGCCAATTCCAGCTTCCTGAGAAGATTTCGGCCCGGTAAACGTCGTTTCTTTGCCCAGCCATAAAAGCGTACCGGCATCACGGGTATAGATACCGGTAAGCACTTTCATCATGGTGGATTTACCCGCGCCATTTTCACCTACCAGCGCCATCACGCGACCCGGATAGACATTTAGCGCGGCTCCCGAAAGCGCTTTTACGCCCGGGAAGGCTTTATCGATACCTTTAAGCTGTAGTAATGCTTCCATGGCGGCCTCAGAACGTCACGCCAGCACAGAGAATGATATTCGCATACGGGGAACACTCCCCGCTGCGAATTACCGCCTGACTGTTTGCGGTTTGTTGTTTGAATTGTTCATGCGTGATGTAACGAATTTCAATGAAATTTCCCTGGTGTTTTTGCAGCGTCTCAAGATGTGAGAGCAACGTTTCGTGGAGTTGCGGATTATGTTGTTTGATCTCTTCCGCGATAATGGCAGCCTCGACCTGCATTTCACTTGTGACGACGCCCAGCACCTGCATAAAAGAAGGTACGCCCTGGGTTAATGCCATATCGATACGCGTTGTACTTTTGGGGATAGGTAAACCAGCATCACACACCACCAGCGTATCGGTATGCCCCAGGCGGGAGATCACCGACGAAATACCTGAATTAAGAACGGCGCCTTTTTTCATTTTTTTCTCCATCAGCGAAACGTTTCGCTGACCCGCAGTTTAATCCCGTCTAATTAAGGAAAACCATCGCGACGTTGCAGAAATGTGATCAACATCGAAACGTTTTATATCGAGAACAAACAATGAAAATAAAAACGCCCCCTTATGGAGAAAGGAGGCGTCTGGGGTTAGATCTCGACCTGTGTACCCAACTCGATAACCCGGTTTGGTGGGATTTCAAACTGATCCGGAGCGCGCAACGCATTACGTTGCAACAGCAAATACAGCTTGCCGCGCAAACGTAAGTACCACGGACGTTTGCCGAGGATCAGTGATTCATGTGACATAAAGAAGGACGTTTCCATCATTCGACAACTTAACCCTTCCAGACCACAGCGGTGGAAAACTTCTTCTACGTTTGGCGTTTCCCGCCAGCCGTAACTTGCCACCACGCGCCAGAAAGTAGGCGACAGTTGTTCAATCTGTACCCGACGGACGTTATGGACATATGGCGCGTCTTCAGTACGCAGAGTTAACAGAATAACCCGCTCGTGCAATACCTTGTTATGTTTGAGGTTATGCATTAGAGCAAAGGGAATGACATTGATTGCGCGCGACATATACACCGCAGTTCCGGGCACACGAACAGGCGGTGATTTCTCCAGCGAAGCAATCATCGCCTCCAGAGAGTTACCATGTTCATGCATCCGCCGCAGCAGGCGGAAACGCTCACTCTTCCAGGTGGTCATCACGATAAACATCACCGTACCGAGGCTCAATGGCAACCAGCCACCGGAGAGCAGTTTATCAAGGTTAGCGGTAAACAGCGGGATATCAACACACAAGAAGGCAATCAGAATCAGCGCAACAAAATACTTATTCCAGTGCCAGTTCTGGCGCGCCACGGTAGTTGAAAGAATAGACGTCAGTACCATAGTTCCGGTAACTGCAATCCCATATGCCGCCGCCAGGTTACTGGAGTGCTCAAAGCTGACTATCACAATCACGACTGCGACATAAAGCATCCAGTTCACAAATGGAATGTAGATTTGCCCCGATTCCATTTCAGAAGTGTGAATAATGCGCATCGGAGACAAATAGCCCAGACGTACCGCCTGACGCGTCAATGAGAAGACACCAGAGATAACCGCCTGCGAGGCAATTACCGTTGCCAGTGCGGCGATGATCAGCAGCGGGATCAGCGCCCAGTCCGGTGCCAACAGAAAAAACGGGTTTTTAATCGCTTCCGGGTTCTTTAACAGCAGCGCCCCCTGACCGAAGTAGTTAAGGGTTAAAGAAGGCAGTACGACGGTAAACCATGCCAGGCGAATCGGGAACTTACCAAAGTGCCCCATATCAGCGTACAGCGCCTCAACACCGGTAATCGACAGAACCACCGCGCCTAACGCAATAAAGGAAACGGTTTTATATTCAAGGAAGAAATGCACCGCCCACATTGGGTTTAAGGCATGCAACACTTCTGGATTGGCAATAATGCTACGTAACCCAAGAGCTGCCAGAATCAAAAACCAGGTCAGCATAATCGGCGCAAAAAGCTTACCGACCATAGCAGTGCCATGTTTTTGAATCATAAACAGTAACGTGAGAACGATGATTGAGAGGGGAACAATCCAGGTGTCCAGTTGTGGGGCGACGATTTCCAGACCTTCGATGGCAGACATTACCGAAATGGCGGGTGTTATGACAACTTCACCATAGAAAAAGCTGCCGCCTATTAGCCCCATAATCACCAGAATTGAGGTCGTTCGCGCCGACGTATTGCGCCCGGCAAGCGACATCAGCGTCAGAATTCCCCCTTCACCGGCGTTATCTGCACGCATCACGAAGGTGAGATATTTTATGGAAACCACAAAGATTAGCAGCCAGAAGATCAGCGATAAAAAGCCAAACACGGCATCGCGTTCAACGCCAAAACCAAACTGGCCGGACAAACATTCACGAAGCGTATATAACGGGCTGGTACCAATATCGCCGTAGACAACTCCAATCGCCGCGAGGGTAATCGCGGGCAACGATTGCTTATTATCAGTGCTCATAGACTAGTCTTTCGTTGAAATATGAAATGTGTGCGTAGTCCCTTGGCCCACAAAAAAGCGTTCAGTATGCACGATTAACGGCAAAATCGTACTCCTAAATGCGGTCACATTAACCTGGCTCAAAGAAAAATAGCCCTCCTTTGAGACTATTTTTGCCACCATCAAGAAACGTCTATACTCGCAGTTTACGCAGAACTTTTGACGAAAGGACGCCACTTCATTATGGCTCACCCTCATTTATTAGCGGAAAGAATTTCCCGCCTGAGCAGTTCGCTGGAAAAGGGGCTTTATGAACGTAGCCACGCCATCCGCCTGTGTTTGTTAGCGGCATTAAGCGGCGAAAGCGTATTCCTGCTCGGCCCGCCAGGTATTGCCAAAAGTCTGATTGCCCGGCGTTTAAAATTCGCCTTTCAAAATGCTCGCGCGTTTGAATATCTGATGACCCGCTTCTCCACCCCGGAAGAAGTTTTTGGCCCGCTTTCCATTCAGGCGCTAAAAGATGAAGGCCGCTATGAGCGTTTAACCACCGGTTACCTGCCGGAAGCAGAAATCGTCTTTCTTGATGAGATCTGGAAAGCCGGGCCAGCGATTCTTAATACCCTACTGACCGCTATTAATGAACGCCACTTCCGCAACGGTGCACATGTCGAAAAAATTCCTATGCGCTTGCTGGTGGCGGCCTCCAACGAACTGCCGGAAGCAGACAGTAGCCTGGAAGCGTTATATGACCGTATGCTGATTCGTCTGTGGTTAGATAAAGTGCAGGATAAAGCGAATTTCCGCTCCATGTTGACCAGCCAACAGGATGAAAATGACAATCCCGTTCCTCCCTCTCTACAGGTTACAGATGAGGAATATGAACGCTGGCAGAAAGAGATTAGTGAAATTACGCTGCCCGATCATGTATTTGAGCTGATTTTTATGCTGCGCCAACAACTGGATAAATTGCCGGATGCCCCCTATATTTCCGATCGCCGCTGGAAAAAAGCAATCCGTTTACTGCAGGCCAGCGCCTTTTTTAGCGGTCGCAATGCGGTAGCCCCGATTGATCTGATCTTGCTGAAAGATTGCCTGTGGTATGACGCGCAAAGCCTGAATTTGATTCAACAACAAATTGATGTATTGATGACCGGTCACGCATGGCAACAGCAAGGGATGTTGACTCGCCTGGGCGCGATTGTGCAGCGTCGCCTGCAACTTCAGCAACAACAAAGCGATAAAACGGCTTTTACCGTGATTCGTCAGGGCGGTATGTTCAGCCGTCGCCCACAATATCAACTTCCAGCCGACGTTACCGCTTCCACGTTGACCCTGCTGCTGCAAAAACCATTAAAACTGCATGATATGGAAGTGGTTCATATCGCTTTTGAGCGTAGCGCACTGGAACAGTGGCTGAACAAAGGCGGTGAAATTCGCGGCAAATTAAATGGTATTGGTTTTGCCCAGAAGCTGAATATGGAAGTTGATAGCGCCCAACATCTTGTTGTCCGTGATGTCAGTTTGCAGGGTACGACACTGGCTCTCCCCGGCACATCTGCAGAAGGCCTGCCTGGCGAAATAAAACAACAACTGGAAGAGCTTGAAAGTGACTGGCGTAAACAACAAGTTTTATTCAGCGAACAGCAAAAATGTCTGTTTATCCATAGCGACTGGTTAGGTCGCATTGAAGCCAGCCTACAGGATGTCGGTGCCCAGATTCGCCAGGCGCAACAATGCTAACACTGGATACGCTTAATGTAATGCTGGCCGTCAGCGAAGAGGGATTGATCGAAGAGATGATCATCACGCTGTTGGCCTCGCCACAACTGGCTGTTTTCTTTGAAAAATTCCCACGCCTGAAGGCGGCAATCACTGATGATATTCCCCGCTGGCGTGAGGCGCTGCGCAGTCGGCTGAAAGATGCACGCGTCCCACAGGAACTCACTGAAGAGGTCATGTGCTATCAGCAAAGCCAACTTCTCTCCACACCGCAATTTATTGTGCAGTTACCGCAGATCCTGGACTTACTGCATCGACTAAATTCCCCATGGGCCGAACAAGCCCGGCAGTTGGTTGATGCCAACAGCACGATCACCCCAGCATTACACACGCTTTTTCTCCAACGTTGGCGCTTAAGTCTGATCGTGCAAGCGACGACGTTAAATCAACAATTATTAGAAGAAGAACGCGAACAACTGTTGAGCGAGGTTCAGGAACGCATGACGTTAAGCGGTCAACTTGAACCGGTTCTGGCGGAAAACAACACCGCAGCCGGTCGCTTGTGGGATATGAGCGCCGGTCAGCTCAAACGCGGCGACTATCAGTTAATTGTGAAATATGGTGAATTTCTTAACGAGCAGCCGGAGCTGAAACGTCTGGCAGAACAGTTAGGGCGTTCACGGGAAGCAAAATCGATCCCCCGCAACGATGCGCAGATGGAAACCTTCCGCACAATGGTACGCGAACCAGCGACCGTTCCTGAGCAGGTTGATGGCTTGCAGCAAAGCGATGATATTTTACGCCTTCTGCCGCCGGAACTGGCGACTCTGGGCATTACTGAACTGGAGTATGAATTTTACCGTCGGCTGGTGGAAAAACAGTTGCTCACTTATCGCCTGCACGGTGAATCATGGCGTGAAAAAGTTATCGAACGTCCGGTCGTCCATAAAGATTATGACGAACAGCCGCGCGGGCCGTTTATTGTCTGCGTAGATACATCTGGCTCAATGGGCGGCTTTAATGAACAGTGCGCGAAAGCGTTCTGTCTGGCCTTGATGCGCATTGCCCTCGCTGAAAATAGGCGCTGCTTTATTATGTTATTTTCCACCGAGATCGTCCGTTATGAGCTTTCAGGCCCACAAGGCATCGAGCAAGCGATCCGTTTTTTAAGCCAGCAGTTTCGTGGCGGCACCGATCTTGCCAGTTGTTTTCGCGCCATTATGGAGCGCTTGCAAAGCCGGGAATGGTTTGACGCCGATGCGGTGGTGATTTCTGATTTTATCGCCCAACGGTTGCCTGACGACGTGACGAGTAAAGTAAAAGAGTTGCAGCGGGTACATCAGCATCGCTTTCATGCAGTGGCGATGTCGGCGCACGGCAAACCCGGCATCATGCGCATTTTCGATCATATCTGGCGCTTTGATACCGGGATGCGTAGCCGCCTGCTCAGACGCTGGCGGCGATAAGTCATTACAACAGAGAAGAGACGCTCTCGCGAACGGCCGCAGGCCATACGCCGCACTGAACCTGCCCAATATGTGGCAGTTGCAGCAACAACATGGTTAAACGAGACTGACCGATACCTCCGCCGATAGTCTGTGGCATTTCGCCGCGCAGCAGCGCCTGATGCCACTCCAGTTGCAGACGATCTTCATCACCGGTCAGCGCCAGTTGATGTTTCAACGTCTCGGCATCCACACGGATACCCATTGAAGAAAGCTCAAACGCATCTTCCAGTACGGGGTTCCACACCAGAATATCGCCGTTCAACCCCGCATATCCAAGCTCTGAAGGAGTACTCCAGTCATCATAATCCGGTGCGCGCACGTCGTGGCGGTGGCCATCGCTTAACTTGCCGCCAATTCCGACGAGGAATACCGCGCCAAGATCTTTCGCAATCGCCCGCTCACGCCCTTTGGCATCAAGATCCGGATAACGGGACAGTAATTCCTGACTATGTACAAAGTGGATCTGATCCGGCAGGAACGGTGCCAGGCCAAACTCTTTGCTAACTGCGGCTTCGGTCGCTTTAATTCCCGCCCAGATCGCCTCTACCGTGCTTTTCAGAGTGGAGAATTGGCGCTCACCGTCGCCCATTACGCGTTCCCAATCCCACTGATCAACATAGACCGAGTGCAACGGGGAAAGACGGTCTTCATCGGGGCGAAGGGCTTTCATGTGCGTGTAAAGCCCTTCGCCCACGCTGAAGTCGTGTTGCCCTAATGTCTGACGTTTCCACTTCGCCAGTGAATGAACCACTTCGAACTGGGCGTCAGGCAGCGCTTTCACTTTTACCTGCACCGCTTTTTCACAGCCCGACAAGTTATCCTGCGTGCCATCCCCCACACGGCTAAGGATTGGCGCCTGGACTTCAATCAGCCCTAAGCGTTCTTCCAGTTGACGAGAAAAGTGAGATTTCACGAAGCTAATTTGACGTTGTTTGGCAATGTAAGCGGTTTTCATTTTTTATACTCCTGCGTCCTGTGCTTATGATTAAGCAACAAAAACCGGCACACATGCAATAATCATTCAATAAAAAGCCTTGCTTACTTTTGATTCATTAAAAATTAAGGCTAAAATAGACTGAATCATTAATATTCATAAGAAAAATCTATGGAAAATTATCAAATCGACAATCTGGACCGCGGCATTCTGGAAGCATTAATGGGCAATGCGCGTACCGCTTACGCCGAACTGGCGAAACAATTTGGCGTCAGTCCGGGAACGATCCACGTTCGCGTAGAGAAAATGAAGCAGGCAGGGATTATTACTGGTGCTCGGATTGATGTTAGCCCGAAACAGCTCGGTTATGACGTAGGCTGCTTTATCGGCATTATATTGAAGAGCGCCAAAGACTATCCTTCCGCGCTGGCAAAACTGGAAAGCCTTGATGAAGTAACTGAAGCCTATTACACCACCGGCCACTACAGCATCTTTATTAAGGTAATGTGCCGCTCGATCGACGCTCTCCAGCATGTACTTATCAACAAGATCCAAACAATTGATGAAATTCAGTCCACTGAAACTCTGATCGTACTGCAGAACCCGATCATGCGTACTATCAAGCCATGATCGACTTTTTTAATCCCATACTTTTCCACAGGTAGATCCCAAAGCGTTCACAGCGTACAATACGCCACTCTTAAAAAAGGTGGCGGTTTATGGCAGATATTACTCTTATCAGCGGCAGCACCCTCGGTGGTGCCGAATATGTGGCAGAACACCTGGCTGAAAAGCTGGAAGAGGCAGGTTTTACCACCGAAACGCTGCACGGCCCGTTGTTAGAAGAGTTATCTACCTCTGGGATCTGGCTGGTTATCAGTTCTACCCACGGTGCCGGAGACATTCCGGACAACCTCTCTCCTTTCTATGAAGCATTGCTGGAACAAAAAACCGATCTTTCTGCGGTACGCTTTGGCGCAATCGGCATTGGTAGTCGTGAATACGACACTTTTTGTGGTGCTATCGATAAACTCGATGCTGAACTCAAAAATTCCGGTGCGAAACAGATTGGCGAAACACTGAAGATCAACATCCTTGATCATGACATTCCGGAAGATCCGGCAGAAGAATGGCTGGGATCGTGGGTTAATTTACTCAAATAACTATACAGATCGTGCGATCTACTGTGGATAACTCTGGTAGGAAGCTTGGATCAACCGGTAGTTATCCAAAGAACAACTGTTGTTCAGTTTTTGAGTTGTGTATAACTCCGCATTCTGATCCCAGCTTATACTGACCAGGATCACCGATCATTCACAGCTAATGATCCTCAGCAGGTCATTGATCTTAAAAGCCAGATCCTTGTTATCCACAGACCAGGTCGATCCTAATAAGAGATCACAATAGAACAGATCTCTAAATAAAAAGATCTTCTTTTTAATACTCAGGATCCCAGGTCTTTCTCAAGCCGTCAAAGTTGAGTAGAATCCACGGCCCGGGCTTCAATCCATTTTCATACCGCGTTATGCGAGGCAATCACCATGTTTTATCCGGATCCTTTTGACGTCATCATCATTGGCGGGGGTCATGCAGGCACCGAGGCAGCGATGGCCGCGGCGCGTATGGGTCAACAGACTCTGCTTTTGACACACAATATCGACACTCTGGGGCAGATGAGCTGCAACCCGGCGATCGGCGGTATTGGGAAGGGACATCTGGTAAAAGAAGTGGATGCACTCGGCGGTCTGATGGCAAAAGCGATCGACCATGCAGGTATTCAGTTTAGGATACTAAACGCCAGCAAGGGGCCAGCGGTTCGGGCTACCCGGGCACAGGCGGATCGCGTGCTCTATCGTCAAGCGGTACGTACTGCTTTGGAGAATCAACCGAACCTGATGATCTTCCAGCAGGCGGTTGAAGATCTTATTGTCGAAAACGATCGCGTGGTCGGCGCTGTTACCCAAATGGGCCTGAAATTCCGTGCCAAAGCTGTCGTTCTTACTGTCGGGACTTTCCTTGACGGTAAGATTCATATCGGTCTGGATAATTACAGCGGTGGTCGTGCTGGCGATCCTCCATCCATTCCGCTCTCGCGCCGTTTACGTGAACTTCCGCTGCGTGTTGGTCGTCTGAAAACCGGGACACCGCCGCGTATTGATGCGCGTACCATCGACTTTAGCGTCCTTGCACAACAGCATGGCGATAACCCGATGCCGGTGTTCTCGTTTATGGGCAATGCGGCCCAGCATCCACAGCAGGTGCCGTGCTACATCACCCATACCAACGAAAAAACGCATGACGTGATCCGCAGTAACCTCGATCGCAGTCCGATGTATGCCGGAGTGATCGAAGGTGTCGGCCCACGCTACTGTCCGTCGATCGAAGACAAAGTCATGCGCTTTGCTGACAGAAACCAGCATCAGATCTTCCTGGAGCCAGAAGGGTTAACGTCTAACGAAATTTATCCGAACGGTATCTCCACCAGCCTGCCGTTCGATGTGCAGATGCAAATCGTCCGCTCCATGCAGGGGATGGAAAACGCGAAGATCGTGCGTCCGGGTTATGCCATTGAATATGACTTCTTCGATCCGCGTGACCTGAAACCTACGCTGGAGAGCAAGTTTATCCAGGGGCTGTTCTTTGCCGGTCAAATTAATGGCACTACAGGTTACGAAGAAGCGGCGGCGCAAGGTTTGCTGGCCGGTCTTAACGCCGCTCGCCTGTCTGCAGACAAAGAAGGCTGGGCACCGGAGCGCTCCCAGGCGTACCTCGGCGTACTGGTAGATGACCTCTGCACACTGGGTACTAAAGAACCGTATCGTATGTTTACCTCTCGTGCGGAATATCGTCTGATGCTGCGCGAAGATAACGCCGACCTGCGTCTGACTGAAATCGGACGTGAGCTGGGGCTGGTTGACGATGAACGTTGGGCGCGCTTTAACGAGAAACTCGAAAATATCGAGCGTGAGCGTCAGCGTCTGAAATCCACTTGGGTAACCCCGTCGGCGGAAGCTGCTGCCGAAGTGAATGCTCACCTGACTGCGCCGCTTTCCCGTGAAGCCAGTGGTGAAGATCTGTTGCGTCGTCCGGAAATGACCTATGAAAAATTAACCTCGCTGACGCCGTTTGCCCCTGCGTTGACAGACGAGCAGGCGGCGGAACAGGTTGAGATTCAGGTTAAATATGAGGGTTATATTGCGCGCCAACAGGATGAGATCGAAAAACAGCAGCGTAACGAGAACACACTGCTGCCTGCGACACTGGATTACCGCCAGGTATCCGGTCTGTCTAACGAAGTGATCGCTAAACTCAACGATCACAAACCGGCCTCTATTGGTCAGGCTTCGCGTATTTCTGGCGTCACGCCTGCGGCCATCTCCATTCTGCTGGTGTGGCTGAAAAAACAAGGTATGCTGCGTCGTAGCGCATAACGCATTAAAAATGCCTGGTAAGCACCCGCTTACCGGGCAACGCATCAAGAACAGGTAATCACCGTGCTCAACAAACTCTCTTCACTGCTGAAAGACGCAGGAATTTCGCTTACCGATCACCAGAAAAATCAGCTTATTGCCTACGTAAATATGCTGCATAAATGGAATAAGGCGTACAACCTGACTTCGGTCCGCGATCCTAATGAGATGCTGGTACGCCATATTCTCGACAGCATTGTCGTGGCACCGTATCTGCAAGGTGAACGTTTTATCGATGTCGGTACAGGACCGGGTCTGCCAGGTATTCCACTCTCTATTGTGCGTCCTGAGGCCCACTTCACGTTGCTGGATAGCCTCGGTAAACGCGTGCGCTTCCTTCGTCAGGTGCAACATGAGTTAAAACTGGAGAACATTGAGCCAGTACAGAGTAGGGTAGAAGAGTTTCCGTCAGAGCCACCGTTTGATGGTGTGATTAGCCGTGCTTTTGCCTCTCTGAACGATATGGTGAGCTGGTGCCATCATCTTCCTGGTGAGCAAGGTCGTTTTTATGCGCTGAAAGGCCAAATGCCAGAAGATGAAATGGCCCTGCTACCAGCAGAATATCAGGTTGAATCAGTGGTTAAACTTCAGGTTCCGGCTCTGGATGGCGAACGTCATCTGGTGGTGATTAAAGCAAATAAAATTTAATTTTTATCAAAAAAATCATAAAAAATTAATCGGTTTGACTGTTAACAACAACCGGGTTTTTTACTGATATAACTGGTTACATTTAACGCCACGTTCACGATTTTGATTCAATACTGTAACGTGGTTTTTTTTGATAAGCAGAAAATAAGTCATTAGTGAAAATATCAGCCGGCTAAAAATCGGCGCTAAGAAGCATAACTTGCTGTTAAAATATTATTAAGAATGTCAATGGCTGGTTTTTGTTATGTAAATGTCATTTATGAAAACAGTATCTGTTTTTAGACTGAAATATCAGAAGCTTGCAATGGCATCATTTGCCAAGTAAATAAATATGCTGTGCGCGAACATGCGCGATATGTGATCTGAAGCACGCTTTATCACCAGTGTTTACGCGTTATTTACAGTTTTTCATGATCCGACATGGTTAGCAGAAAAGTCGCAATTGTATGCACTGGAAAAATATTTAAACATTTATTCACCTTTTGGCTACTTATTGTTTGAAATCACGGGGGCGCACCGTATAATTTGACCGCTTTTTGATGCTTGACTCTAAGCCTTAAAGAAAGTTTTATACGACACGCGGCATACCTCGAAGGGAGCAGGAGTGAAAAACGTGATGTCTGTGTCGCTCTTGAGTCGAAACGTTGCTCGGAAGCTTCTGCTCGTTCAGTTACTGGTGGTGATAGCAAGTGGATTGCTGTTCAGCCTCAAAGACCCCTTCTGGGGCGTCTCTGCGTTAAGCGGGGGCCTGGCAGTCTTTCTGCCTAACGTTTTGTTTATGATATTTGCCTGGCGTCACCAGGCGCATACACCAGCGAAAGGCCGGGTAGCCTGGACATTCGCTTTAGGCGAAGCTTTCAAAGTTCTGGCAATGTTGGTGTTACTGGTGGTGGCGTTGGCGGTTTTAAAGGCGGTATTCTTGCCGCTGATCGTTACGTGGGTTTTGGTGCTGGTGGTTCAGATACTGGCGCCGGCTGTAATTAACAACAAAGGGTAAAAGGCATCATGGCTTCAGAAAATATGACGCCGCAGGATTACATAGGACACCACCTGAATAACCTTCAGCTGGACCTGCGTACATTCTCGCTGGTGGATCCGCATAACCCCCCAGCCACCTTCTGGACAATTAATATTGACTCCATGTTCTTCTCGGTGGTGCTGGGTCTGTTGTTCCTGGTTTTATTCCGTAGCGTAGCCAAAAAGGCAACCAGCGGCGTACCAGGTAAGTTTCAGACCGCGATTGAGCTGGTAATCGGCTTTGTTAATGGTAGCGTGAAAGACATGTACCATGGCAAAAGTAAGCTGATTGCTCCGCTGGCCCTGACGATTTTTGTCTGGGTGTTCCTGATGAACCTGATGGACTTACTGCCTATCGATCTGCTGCCGTACATTGCTGAACATGTACTGGGGCTGCCTGCTCTGCGTGTGGTTCCGTCTGCTGACGTGAACGTAACGCTGTCTATGGCACTGGGCGTATTTATCCTGATTCTGTTCTACAGCATCAAAATGAAAGGCATCGGCGGCTTCACGAAAGAGTTGACGCTGCAGCCGTTCAATCACTGGGCGTTCATTCCTGTCAACTTAATCCTTGAAGGGGTAAGCCTGCTGTCCAAACCTGTTTCACTCGGTTTGCGACTGTTCGGTAACATGTACGCGGGTGAGCTGATTTTCATTCTGATTGCTGGTCTGTTGCCGTGGTGGTCACAGTGGATCCTGAATGTGCCGTGGGCCATTTTCCACATCCTGATTATTACGCTGCAAGCCTTCATCTTCATGGTTCTGACGATCGTCTATCTGTCGATGGCGTCTGAAGAACATTAATTTACCAACACTACTACGTTTTAACTGAAACAAACTGGAGACTGTCATGGAAAACCTGAATATGGATCTGCTGTACATGGCTGCCGCTGTGATGATGGGTCTGGCGGCAATCGGTGCTGCGATCGGTATCGGCATCCTCGGGGGTAAATTCCTGGAAGGCGCAGCGCGTCAACCGGATCTGATTCCACTGCTGCGTACTCAGTTCTTTATCGTTATGGGTCTGGTGGATGCTATCCCGATGATCGCTGTAGGTCTGGGTCTGTACGTGATGTTCGCTGTCGCGTAGTAAGCGTTGCTTTTATTTAAAGAGCAATATCAGAACGTTAACTAAATAGAGGCATTGTGCTGTGAATCTTAACGCAACAATCCTCGGCCAGGCCATCGCGTTTGTCCTGTTCGTTCTGTTCTGCATGAAGTACGTATGGCCGCCATTAATGGCTGCCATCGAAAAACGTCAAAAAGAAATTGCTGACGGTCTTGCTTCCGCAGAACGAGCACACAAGGACCTTGACCTTGCAAAGGCCAGCGCGACCGACCAGCTGAAAAAAGCGAAAGCGGAAGCCCAGGTAATCATCGAGCAGGCGAACAAACGTCGCTCTCAGATTCTGGACGAAGCTAAAGCTGAGGCAGAACAGGAACGTACTAAAATCGTGGCTCAGGCGCAGGCGGAAATTGAAGCCGAGCGTAAACGTGCCCGTGAAGAGCTGCGTAAGCAAGTTGCTATCCTGGCTGTTGCTGGCGCCGAGAAGATCATCGAACGTTCCGTGGATGAAGCTGCTAACAGCGACATCGTGGATAAACTTGTCGCTGAACTGTAAGGAGGGAGGGGCTGATGTCTGAATTTATTACGGTAGCTCGCCCCTACGCCAAAGCAGCTTTTGACTTTGCCGTCGAACACCAAAGTGTAGAACGCTGGCAGGACATGCTGGCGTTTGCCGCCGAGGTAACCAAAAACGAACAGATGGCAGAGCTTCTGTCTGGTGCACTGGCACCAGAAACGCTCGCCGGGTCGTTTATCGCAGTTTGTGGTGAGCAACTGGACGAAAACGGTCAGAACCTGATTCGGGTTATGGCTGAAAATGGTCGTCTTAACGCGCTCCCGGATGTTCTGGAGCAGTTTATTCACCTGCGTGCTGTGAGTGAGGCTACCGCTGAGGTAGACGTCATTTCCGCTGCCGCGCTGAGTGAACAACAGCTCGCGAAAATTTCTGCTGCGATGGAAAAACGTCTGTCACGCAAAGTTAAGCTGAATTGCAAAATCGATAAGTCTGTAATGGCAGGCGTTATCATCCGAGCGGGTGATATGGTCATTGATGGCAGCGTACGCGGTCGTCTTGAGCGCCTTGCAGACGTCTTGCAGTCTTAAGGGGACTGGAGCATGCAACTGAATTCCACCGAAATCAGCGAACTGATCAAGCAGCGCATTGCTCAGTTCAATGTTGTGAGTGAAGCTCACAACGAAGGTACTATTGTTTCTGTAAGTGACGGTGTTATCCGCATCCACGGCCTGGCCGATTGTATGCAGGGTGAAATGATCTCCCTGCCGGGTAACCGTTACGCTATCGCACTGAACCTCGAGCGCGACTCTGTAGGTGCGGTTGTTATGGGTCCGTACGCTGACCTTGCCGAAGGCATGAAAGTTAAGTGTACTGGCCGTATCCTGGAAGTTCCGGTTGGCCGTGGCCTGCTGGGCCGTGTGGTTAACACTCTGGGTGCGCCAATCGACGGTAAAGGTCCGCTGGATCACGACGGCTTCTCTGCTGTAGAAGCTATCGCTCCGGGCGTTATCGAACGTCAGTCCGTAGATCAGCCGGTACAGACTGGTTATAAAGCTGTTGACTCCATGATCCCAATCGGTCGTGGTCAGCGTGAATTGATCATCGGTGACCGTCAGACCGGTAAAACCGCACTGGCTATCGATGCCATCATCAACCAGCGCGATTCCGGTATCAAATGTATCTATGTTGCTATCGGTCAGAAAGCGTCCACCATTTCTAACGTGGTACGTAAACTGGAAGAGCACGGCGCACTGGCTAACACCATCGTTGTGGTAGCAACCGCGTCTGAATCCGCTGCACTGCAATACCTGGCACCGTATGCGGGTTGCGCAATGGGCGAATACTTCCGTGACCGTGGTGAAGATGCGCTGATCATTTACGATGACCTGTCTAAACAGGCTGTTGCTTACCGTCAGATCTCCCTGCTGCTCCGTCGTCCGCCAGGACGTGAAGCATTCCCGGGTGACGTATTCTACCTCCACTCTCGTCTGCTGGAGCGTGCTGCGCGTGTTAACGCCGAATACGTTGAAGCTTTCACCAAAGGTGAAGTGAAAGGGAAAACCGGTTCTCTGACCGCGCTGCCGATTATCGAAACTCAGGCTGGTGACGTTTCTGCGTTCGTTCCGACCAACGTAATCTCTATTACCGATGGTCAGATCTTCCTGGAAACCAACCTGTTCAACGCCGGTATTCGTCCTGCGGTTAACCCGGGTATCTCCGTATCCCGTGTTGGTGGTGCAGCACAGACCAAGATCATGAAAAAACTGTCCGGTGGTATCCGTACCGCTCTGGCGCAGTATCGTGAACTGGCAGCGTTCTCTCAGTTTGCATCCGACCTTGACGATGCAACGCGTAAGCAGCTTGACCACGGTCAGAAAGTGACCGAACTGCTGAAACAGAAACAGTATGCGCCGATGTCCGTTGCGCAGCAGTCTCTGGTTCTGTTCGCAGCAGAACGTGGTTACCTGGCGGATGTTGAACTGTCGAAAATCGGCAGCTTCGAAGCCGCTCTGCTGGCTTACGTCGACCGTGATCACGCTCCGTTGATGCAAGAGATCAACCAGACCGGTGGCTACAACGACGAAATCGAAGGCAAGCTGAAAGGCATCCTCGATTCCTTCAAAGCAACCCAATCCTGGTAACGTCTGGCGGCTTGCCTTAGGGCAGGCCGCAAGGCATTGAGGAGAAGCTCATGGCCGGCGCAAAAGAGATACGTAGTAAGATCGCAAGCGTCCAGAACACGCAAAAGATCACTAAAGCGATGGAGATGGTCGCCGCTTCCAAAATGCGTAAATCGCAGGATCGCATGGCGGCCAGCCGTCCTTATGCAGAAACCATGCGCAAAGTGATTGGTCACCTTGCACACGGTAATCTGGAATATAAGCACCCATACCTGGAAGATCGCGACGTTAAACGCGTGGGCTACCTGGTGGTGTCGACCGACCGTGGTTTGTGCGGTGGTTTGAACATTAACCTGTTCAAAAAACTGCTGGCGGAAATGAAGACCTGGACCGACAAAGGCGTTCAATGCGACCTCGCAATGATCGGCTCGAAAGGTGTGTCGTTCTTCAACTCCGTGGGCGGCAATGTTGTTGCCCAGGTTACAGGTATGGGGGATAACCCTTCCCTGTCCGAACTGATCGGTCCGGTAAAAGTGATGTTGCAGGCCTACGACGAAGGCCGTCTGGACAAGCTTTACATTGTCAGCAACAAATTTATTAACACCATGTCTCAGGTTCCGACTATCAGCCAACTGCTGCCGTTACCGGCGTCAGATGATGATGATCTGAAACATAAATCCTGGGATTACCTGTACGAACCCGATCCGAAGGCGTTGCTGGATACCCTGCTGCGTCGTTATGTCGAATCTCAGGTTTATCAGGGCGTGGTTGAAAACCTGGCCAGCGAGCAGGCCGCCCGTATGGTGGCGATGAAAGCCGCGACCGACAATGGCGGCAGCCTGATTAAAGAGCTGCAGTTGGTATACAACAAAGCTCGTCAGGCCAGCATTACTCAGGAACTCACCGAGATCGTCTCGGGGGCCGCCGCGGTTTAAACAGGTTATTTCGTAGAGGATTTAAGATGGCTACTGGAAAGATTGTCCAGGTAATCGGCGCCGTAGTTGACGTCGAATTCCCTCAGGATGCCGTACCGCGCGTGTACGATGCTCTTGAGGTGCAAAATGGTAATGAGCGTTTGGTGCTGGAAGTTCAGCAGCAGCTCGGCGGCGGTATCGTGCGTACCATCGCAATGGGTTCCTCCGACGGTCTGCGTCGCGGTCTGGATGTAAAAGACCTCGAACACCCGATCGAAGTCCCTGTAGGTAAAGCGACTCTGGGCCGTATCATGAACGTACTGGGCGAACCGGTCGACATGAAAGGCGAGATCGGTGAAGAAGAGCGTTGGGCGATTCACCGCGCAGCACCTTCCTACGAAGAGCTGTCAAACTCTCAGGAACTGCTGGAAACCGGTATCAAAGTTATCGACCTGATGTGTCCGTTCGCGAAGGGCGGTAAAGTTGGTCTGTTCGGTGGTGCAGGTGTTGGTAAAACCGTAAACATGATGGAGCTTATTCGTAACATCGCGATCGAGCACTCCGGTTACTCTGTGTTTGCGGGCGTAGGTGAACGTACTCGTGAGGGTAACGACTTCTACCACGAAATGACCGACTCCAACGTTATCGATAAAGTATCCCTGGTGTATGGCCAGATGAACGAGCCGCCGGGAAACCGTCTGCGCGTTGCACTGACCGGCCTGACCATGGCGGAGAAATTCCGTGACGAAGGTCGTGACGTTCTGCTGTTCGTTGACAACATCTATCGTTACACCCTGGCCGGTACGGAAGTATCCGCACTGCTTGGCCGTATGCCTTCAGCGGTAGGTTATCAGCCGACCCTGGCGGAAGAGATGGGTGTTCTGCAGGAACGTATCACCTCCACCAAAACAGGTTCTATCACCTCCGTTCAGGCGGTATACGTACCTGCGGATGACTTGACTGACCCATCACCGGCCACCACCTTTGCGCACCTTGACGCAACCGTGGTACTGAGCCGTCAGATCGCGTCTCTGGGTATCTACCCGGCCGTTGACCCGCTGGACTCCACCAGCCGTCAGTTGGACCCGCTGGTAGTTGGTCAGGAACACTACGACACCGCGCGTGGCGTACAGTCCATCCTGCAACGTTATCAGGAACTGAAAGACATCATCGCCATCCTGGGTATGGATGAACTGTCTGAAGAAGATAAACTGGTGGTAGCGCGCGCTCGTAAGATCCAGCGCTTCCTGTCCCAGCCGTTCTTCGTGGCAGAAGTATTCACCGGTTCTCCGGGTAAATACGTCTCCCTGAAAGACACCATCCGTGGCTTTAAAGGCATCATGGAAGGCGAATACGATCACCTGCCGGAGCAGGCGTTCTACATGGTCGGTTCCATCGAAGAAGCTGTGGAAAAAGCCAAAAAACTTTAACGCCTTAATCGGAGGGTGATATGGCAATGACTTACCACCTGGACGTCGTCAGCGCAGAGCAACAAATGTTCTCTGGTCTGGTCGAGAAAATCCAGGTAACGGGTAGCGAAGGTGAACTGGGAATTTACCCGGGCCACGCACCGCTGCTCACCGCCATTAAGCCTGGTATGATTCGCATCGTGAAACAGCACGGTCACGAAGAGTTTATCTATCTGTCTGGCGGCATTCTTGAAGTGCAGCCTGGCAACGTGACCGTTCTGGCCGACACCGCAATTCGCGGCCAGGATCTCGACGAAGCGCGAGCCATGGAAGCGAAACGTAAGGCTGAAGAGCACATTAGCAGCTCTCACGGCGACGTAGATTACGCTCAGGCGTCTGCGGAACTGGCCAAAGCGATCGCGCAGTTGCGCGTTATCGAGTTGACTAAAAAAGCGATGTAACACCGGCTTGAAAAGCACAAAAGCCAGTCTGGAAACAGGCTGGCTTTTTTTCGCGCGTCGCCGCGAGATTTGTTCTGCTATGTTTTTATATCCCGCAATTAAACCGTCTTTATAACTCAGCGAAATCCTTCGTTGGTTTTCTTGTTTATTCATTGATCGAAATAAGAGCAAAAACATCAGGCTGACGCTTAAATGAAGGTGATGCCTTACTTTTATGCAGACAAAAGGCGTGACGATGGTCGAAAATGGTGCTTTCGCCAGCGAGGATAATCCGTTATTGAACAATTTATCCTCTGTCCATTTCACGATGAAAAAAATGTAGTTTTTTCAAGGTGAAGCGGTTTAAATTCGTTCTCAAATTACAGTCAGGACGCGTATGTTGAATAATGCTATGAGCGTAGTGATCCTTGCCGCGGGCAAAGGCACTCGCATGTATTCCGATCTTCCGAAAGTGCTGCATACCCTTGCCGGGAAAGCGATGGTTCAGCATGTCATTGATGCTGCGAATGAATTAGGCGCAGCACACGTTCATCTGGTGTATGGTCACGGTGGCGATCTGCTTAAACAGGCGCTGAAAGATGACAACCTGAACTGGGTACTTCAGGCAGAGCAACTGGGTACTGGTCATGCGATGCAGCAGGCTGCGCCTTTCTTTGCCGATGATGAAGACATTTTAATGCTTTACGGCGACGTACCGCTGATCTCTGTCGAAACACTCCAGCGTCTGCGCGATGCTAAACCGCAGGGCGGCATTGGTCTGTTGACGGTGAAACTGGATGACCCGACCGGTTATGGTCGTATCACCCGTGAAAACGGCAAAGTTACTGGCATTGTTGAACATAAAGATGCCACCGATGAGCAGCGTCAGATTCAGGAAATCAACACCGGCATTCTGATCGCCAACGGCGCAGATATGAAACGCTGGCTGGCGAAGCTGACTAACAATAACGCTCAGGGCGAATACTACATCACCGATATTATTGCGCTGGCGTATCAGGAAGGGCGTGAAATCGTCGCTGTACATCCGCAACGCTTAAGCGAAGTTGAAGGCGTGAATAACCGCCTGCAACTCTCCCGTCTGGAGCGCGTTTATCAGTCCGAACAGGCTGAAAAACTGCTGTTGGCAGGGGTTATGCTACGCGATCCGGCCCGTTTTGATCTGCGCGGAACGCTTACTCACGGGCGTGATGTTGAAATTGATACTAACGTTATCATCGAGGGTAATGTTACTCTCGGCAATCGCGTGAAAATTGGCACTGGTTGCGTGATTAAAAACAGCGTGATTGGTGATGATTGCGAAATCAGCCCATATACAGTGGTGGAAGACGCGAATCTGGCAGCGGCCTGTACCATTGGCCCGTTTGCCCGTCTGCGCCCGGGGGCAGAGCTGCTTGAAGGCGCACACGTCGGTAACTTTGTTGAGATGAAAAAAGCGCGTCTGGGTAAAGGTTCAAAAGCCGGTCATCTGACTTATCTGGGCGATGCGGAAATCGGTGATAACGTTAACATCGGTGCAGGAACCATTACCTGCAACTATGATGGTGCGAATAAATTTAAAACCATTATTGGCGACGATGTGTTTGTCGGCTCTGACACCCAACTTGTTGCACCGGTAACGGTTGGTAAAGGCGCGACTATTGCTGCGGGTACTACCGTAACGCGCAATGTTGGCGAAAACGCTCTGGCAATTAGCCGCGTGCCGCAGTCGCAAAAAGAAGGTTGGCGTCGTCCAGTAAAGAAAAAGTAATTCTGGCCGGGTAATCCGGCCTCCTGGGATGAAGAGATAACATAATCTCCCGCCCGCAAGCAGTAACTATAAAAATAACCCCACTCTCTACAAGGCTCGGGGCGCCCGGAAAAACGGGCATACAGGTTGACCGACAACGATATCAATCGGAATTAAAAACTATGTGTGGAATTGTTGGCGCGATCGCGCAACGTGATGTAGCTGAAATCCTTCTTGAAGGTTTACGTCGTCTGGAATACCGCGGTTATGACTCTGCTGGCCTGGCAGTAGTCGATGCGGACGGTAATATGACCCGTCTGCGTCGTCTCGGTAAAGTGCAAATGCTGGCCCAGGCAGCGGAAGAACATCCTCTGCATGGCGGAACGGGTATTGCTCATACCCGTTGGGCGACCCACGGTGAACCTTCAGAAGTGAATGCGCATCCGCATGTTTCTGAACACATTGTGGTGGTGCATAACGGCATCATCGAAAACCATGAACCACTGCGTGAAGAGTTAAAAGCGCGTGGCTATACCTTCGTTTCTGAAACCGACACCGAAGTGATTGCGCATTTGGTTAACTGGGAACTGAAACAGGGCGGCACCCTGCGTGAAGCTGTTCTGCGTGCTATCCCGCAACTGCGTGGCGCTTACGGTACGGTAATTATGGATACCCGTCACCCGGATACCCTGCTGGCGGCTCGTTCCGGTAGTCCGCTGGTTATCGGCCTTGGCATGGGCGAAAACTTTATCGCTTCTGACCAACTGGCACTGCTGCCGGTGACCCGTCGCTTTATCTTCCTTGAAGAGGGTGATATTGCGGAAATCACTCGCCGTTCAGTAAACATCTTCGATAAATCTGGCGCGGAAGTTAAACGCCAGGATATCGAATCCAATCTGCAATATGATGCGGGCGATAAAGGCATTTACCGTCATTACATGCAGAAAGAGATCTACGAACAGCCGAACGCGATCAAAAACACTCTTGCCGGGCGTATCAGCCACGGTCAGGTGGATCTAAGTGAACTGGGGCCGAACGCAGATGAACTGCTGTCGAAGGTTGAGCATATTCAGATCCTCGCCTGTGGTACTTCGTACAATTCAGGTATGGTTTCCCGTTACTGGTTTGAATCGCTGGCTGGTATTCCGTGCGACGTCGAAATCGCCTCTGAATTCCGCTATCGCAAATCTGCTGTTCGCCGTAACAGTCTGATGATCACCCTGTCGCAGTCGGGAGAAACCGCGGATACACTGGCTGGCCTGCGCCTGTCGAAAGAGCTGGGATATCTCGGCTCGCTGGCGATCTGTAACGTTGCAGGCTCTTCTCTGGTTCGTGAATCCGATTTGGCGCTGATGACCAACGCAGGTACTGAAATTGGCGTGGCGTCCACCAAAGCATTCACCACTCAGTTAACTGTGCTGTTGATGCTGGTGGCAAAACTGTCCCGCCTGAAAGGCCTGGATGCCTCCATTGAACATGACATCGTGCATGGTCTGCAGGCGCTGCCGAGCCGTATCGAGCAGATGCTGTCTCAGGACAAACGTATTGAAGCTCTGGCGGAAGATTTTTCTGATAAACACCACGCGTTGTTCCTGGGCCGTGGCGATCAGTACCCCATCGCGCTGGAAGGCGCATTGAAGCTGAAAGAGATCTCCTACATTCACGCCGAAGCCTATGCTGCGGGCGAACTGAAACACGGCCCGCTGGCGCTGATTGACGCTGATATGCCGGTTATCGTCGTTGCACCGAACAACGAACTGCTGGAAAAACTAAAATCCAACATCGAAGAAGTTCGTGCGCGTGGCGGTCAGTTGTACGTCTTTGCCGATCAGGATGCAGGATTTGTGAGCAGCGATAACATGCACATCATCGAGATGCCGCATGTGGAAGAAGTGATTGCTCCGATCTTCTATACCGTTCCGCTGCAACTATTGGCGTACCACGTCGCGCTGATCAAAGGCACCGACGTTGACCAGCCGCGTAACCTGGCAAAATCGGTTACGGTTGAGTAATACACAGATGCCCTGCTTTCGCAGGGCATTTTTTCCTGTTATGTTTTTAATCAAACATCCAGCCCACGTCATGTGACAAATCGTCATCTTCGGCTATTTTTTCACTGTCACAGAGTGAAAATTTTCTGTTATCTCTTCTTTATTAATATTTGTAACACACTGAATTTAAATGGTTATTTAAATAAGAGTGAAGGCTTTCTTTCTCTGTCATAAAACTGTCATAAACCTTACATATAACTGTCACCTGTTTGTCCTATTTTGCTTCTTGTAGCCAACAAACAATGCTTTATGAATCCTCCCAGGAGACATTATGAAAGTTATGCGTACCACCGTCGCAACTGTTGTCGCCGCGACCTTATCGATGAGTGCTTTCTCTGTGTTTGCAGAAGCAAGCCTGACAGGTGCAGGTGCAACCTTCCCTGCGCCGGTGTATGCCAAATGGGCTGACACTTACCAGAAAGAAACCGGTAATAAAGTTAACTACCAGGGGATTGGTTCTTCTGGTGGCGTAAAACAGATTATCGCTAACACCGTTGATTTCGGTGCTTCTGACGCACCGCTGTCTGACGAAAAACTGGCTCAGGAAGGACTGTTCCAATTTCCGACCGTGATTGGCGGCGTCGTGCTGGCAGTTAACCTGCCGGGTCTTAAATCTGGCGAACTGGTGCTGGATGGTAAAACCCTCGGTGACATCTACCTGGGCAAAATTAAAAAGTGGGATGACGAAGCGATCGTCAAACTGAATCCGGGTCTGAAACTGCCTTCACAGAACATCGCCGTGGTGCGCCGCGCAGATGGCTCCGGGACTTCTTTCGTTTTCACCAGCTACCTGGCGAAAGTAAATGAAGAGTGGAAAAACAGCGTTGGTACTGGCTCTACCGTAAAATGGCCGATCGGTCTTGGTGGTAAAGGTAACGACGGTATTGCCGCATTTGTTCAGCGTCTGCCGGGGGCAATTGGCTACGTTGAATATGCTTACGCGAAGCAAAACAACCTCGCCTACACCAAACTGATCTCCGCTGATGGTAAACCTGTTGCGCCGACCGAAGAGAACTTCGCAAATGCGGCAAAAGGCGCAGACTGGAGCAAAACATTCGCTCAGGATCTGACCAACCAGAAAGGCGAAGATGCGTGGCCGATCACCTCTACCACGTTCATTCTGGTTCACAAAGATCAGAAGAAACCAGAGCAAGGTGCAGAAGTGCTGAAGTTCTTCGACTGGGCATACAAAACCGGAGCTAAACAGGCCAACGACCTGGATTACGCCAGCCTGCCGGATAGCGTAGTTGAACAGGTTCGCGCTGCGTGGAAGACCAATATTAAAGACAGTAGCGGTAAGCCACTGTACTAATAAAACTCCAGGCCGGATAAGGCGTTTTACACCGTATCCGGCATTACAAAATGACTTTGTAAACGCGTTTAACTGAAGAGTAACTTATGGCTGCAACCAAGCCTGCTTTTAACCCACCGGGTAAAAAGGGCGACATAATTTTCAGCGTGCTGGTAAAACTGGCGGCGCTGATTGTGCTATTGATGTTGGGTGGCATTATTGTCTCTCTGATCATCTCCTCCTGGCCGAGCATTCAGAAATTTGGTCTGGCTTTCCTGTGGACCAAAGAGTGGGATGCGCCGAACGATATTTACGGGGCGCTGGTGCCGATCTACGGTACGCTGGTGACTTCGTTTATCGCGCTGCTGATCGCCGTCCCGGTGAGTTTCGGGATTGCCCTGTTCCTGACAGAGCTTGCGCCAGGCTGGCTGAAGCGCCCGCTGGGTATCGCCATTGAACTGCTGGCAGCCATTCCAAGTATCGTTTACGGCATGTGGGGGCTGTTTATTTTTGCACCGCTGTTTGCCGTCTACTTCCAGGAACCAGTCAGCAATATCATGTCGAATATCCCGATTGTTGGCGCGCTGTTCTCCGGCCCGGCATTTGGTATCGGTATCCTCGCGGCGGGCGTGATCCTCGCCATTATGATCATTCCGTACATTGCGGCGGTAATGCGCGATGTCTTCGAACAAACCCCGGTGATGATGAAAGAGTCAGCCTACGGTATCGGCTGCACCACCTGGGAAGTTATCTGGCGTATCGTTCTTCCGTTCACCAAAAATGGTGTGATCGGCGGCATTATGCTGGGTCTGGGGCGCGCGCTCGGTGAAACGATGGCGGTGACCTTTATCATCGGTAACACCTACCAGCTCGACAGCGCCTCGCTGTATATGCCAGGTAACAGTATTACTTCCGCGTTGGCGAACGAATTTGCGGAAGCAGAATCCGGTCTGCACGTGGCTGCACTGATGGAACTCGGCCTGATCCTGTTTGTGATTACCTTCATCGTCCTGGCCGCATCGAAGTTTATGATTATGCGCCTGGCTAAGAATGAGGGGGCACGCTAATGGCTATGGTTGAAACACAAACAACCGCGGCGCTGGCAGAATCCCGCCGCAAAATGCAGGCGCGTCGCCGCCTCAAAAACCGTATTGCGCTGACGCTCTCAATGGCGACGATGGCTTTCGGTCTGTTCTGGCTGATCTGGATTTTAATGTCCACCATCACCCGCGGTATCGACGGTATGTCTCTGGCGCTGTTCACCGAAATGACGCCGCCGCCAAATACAGAAGGTGGTGGCCTGGCGAACGCCCTGGCGGGTAGCGGCCTGTTAATTTTGTGGGCCACGGTATTCGGTACGCCGCTGGGGATTATGGCGGGGATTTATCTGGCGGAATATGGACGTAAATCCTGGCTGGCTGAAGTTATTCGCTTCATTAACGACATTCTGCTCTCCGCGCCGTCGATTGTTGTTGGTCTGTTTGTTTATACCATCGTGGTGGCTCAGATGGAGCACTTCTCCGGTTGGGCTGGCGTGATTGCCCTGGCACTGTTGCAGGTGCCGATTGTTATCCGCACCACCGAGAACATGCTGAAACTGGTGCCGGACAGCCTGCGTGAAGCGGCTTATGCGCTGGGGACGCCGAAGTGGAAGATGATCTCCGCGATTACTCTGAAAGCGTCGGTCTCCGGGATTATGACCGGTATTCTGCTGGCGATTGCTCGTATTGCGGGTGAAACCGCGCCGCTGCTGTTTACCGCGCTCTCCAACCAGTTCTGGAGCACGGACATGATGCAGCCGATCGCTAACCTGCCGGTAACGATCTTTAAGTTCGCGATGAGCCCGTTTGCGGAATGGCAGCAACTGGCCTGGGCTGGTGTGTTGATCATTACCCTGTGCGTACTGCTGCTGAACATTCTGGCGCGCGTTGTTTTTGCCAAGAATAAACACGGTTAACACTTTGCCGGATGCGGCGTGAACGCCTTATCCGGCCTACGGTAAGCCTGATTAGCGAAGTGCATCAGGCACGATGAGGAAAAGATTGCAATGAGTATGGTTGAAACTGCCCCGAGTAAAATTCAGGTTCGTAATTTGAACTTCTACTACGGCAAATTCCATGCCCTGAAAAACATCAACCTGGATATCGCTAAAAACCAGGTTACGGCGTTTATCGGGCCGTCTGGCTGCGGTAAATCGACGCTGCTGCGTACCTTCAACAAAATGTTTGAACTGTATCCGGAGCAGCGTGCGGAAGGTGAAATTCTGCTTGATGGCGACAACATCCTGACCAACACTCAGGATATCGCCCTGCTGCGTGCGAAAGTGGGCATGGTGTTCCAGAAACCGACGCCGTTCCCGATGTCCATTTACGACAACATTGCCTTTGGTGTCCGTCTGTTTGAGAAACTCTCCCGTGCCGACATGGACGAGCGTGTACAGTGGGCATTGACCAAGGCCGCATTGTGGAACGAAACCAAAGATAAATTACACCAGAGTGGTTACTCTCTCTCTGGTGGTCAGCAACAACGTCTGTGCATTGCGCGTGGTATCGCTATTCGCCCGGAAGTGTTGTTGCTCGATGAACCGTGTTCGGCACTCGACCCTATCTCCACCGGGCGTATTGAAGAGCTGATCACCGAATTGAAGCAGGATTACACCGTAGTGATCGTAACTCACAACATGCAGCAGGCTGCGCGTTGTTCTGACCACACGGCGTTTATGTACCTGGGCGAATTGATTGAGTTCAGCAACACGGACGATCTGTTCACCAAGCCAGCGAAGAAACAAACAGAAGACTACATCACCGGTCGTTACGGTTGATTCAGGAGTGCGTTATGGACAGTCTCAATCTTAATAAACATATTTCCGGCCAGTTCAACGCCGAACTGGAAAGCATCCGCACGCAGGTGATGACCATGGGCGGGATGGTGGAGCAACAGCTTACCGATGCCATCACTGCGATGCACAACCAGGACAGCGATCTGGCGAAGCGCGTGATCGAAGGCGACAAAAACGTCAACATGATGGAAGTGGCGATCGATGAAGCCTGCGTGCGCATTATTGCCAAACGTCAGCCGACGGCGAGCGACCTGCGTCTGGTGATGGTGATCAGTAAAACTATCGCTGAGCTGGAGCGTATTGGTGATGTGGCGGACAAAATCTGCCGTACTGCGCTGGAGAAATTCTCCCAGCAGCATCAGCCATTGTTAGTCAGTCTGGAGTCGCTGGGGCGTCACACCATCCAAATGCTGCACGACGTGCTGGACGCGTTCGCGCGCATGGACATTGACGAAGCCGTGCGAATCTATCGTGAAGATAAAAAAGTTGATCAGGAGTACGAAGGTATTGTTCGTCAACTGATGACCTACATGATGGAAGATTCGCGCACCATTCCGAGCGTACTTACCGCGCTGTTCTGTGCACGCTCCATCGAGCGTATTGGTGACCGCTGCCAGAATATCTGCGAATACATCTTCTACTACGTGAAGGGGCAAGATTTCCGCCACGTAGGCGGTGATGAGCTGGATAAACTGCTGGCAGAAAAAGAACCGAAAAAGTAACGCTAACTGTAGGACGGATAAGGCGTTTACGCCGCATCCGGCAAAATGTGAATACGTAATCTGCCCGGTGAACATATCACCGGGTTTCTTTATTTACCGTGTAATATCCCAGCCACGCGCCTTCCACAGTTCCGGCAATTGCGAAAGATGGGTAAAGGTAGTGACTTTCGGATGAACGATCGGCTTATTGTGCGGGTCAGCGCAGAAGTAAAACACTTCCATACCGGCATCGATTCCTGACTGTGCTCCTGCGCTGGAGTCATCGACCAGAATGCAGTTTTCAACGTTCACATTCATTGCTTTTGCGGCGTGGAACATTAATGCCGGATCGGGTTTCCAACGCTGAATGTCGTAACCGCTGAACAGTTTTTCCGGGAAATAGTGCAGCATGTTGAGCTTGCCGAGTGAATGCTGCATTTTGTTGACCGGACCGTTAGAGACGACGCACATCGGCACTTTCACGCTTTCCAGTAAGGCGTTTGCTCCCGCAATCACCTCCAGTTCGCTATCAAACAGACGCGCCACCTCTGCACGATAAACGTGTTCGGCATCGGCACGGACTATTTCTACGCCCTGTTCTTTGCTAATGATGTCGATGATTTCGTAGAGTTTTACGCCTTTAAAGCGGGTAAAAATCTCTTCAAGGTCAACGTTAATGCCAAACTCTTTGAACATCGTGACATAGGCACGAGAGCAAATAACCTCGCTGTCGACCAGCGTACCGTCGCAGTCGAAAAATACCGCTTCTATCTGGGACATGTCTTTCCTTTATCGTTAGTTTAACGTTTTCGTCATGCAGATTTGAGTGACGCAATCGTTGCCGTATAAGCAAATACAATTAAAAAAAGTTATCTTCAGCCGTCCATATTGTCTCATTTTGGTATAGGATAGCGACGGATTTTCCCTCCTTGTTCGGAAATAGATAATGAGTCAACAACACACAACCCAGGCTTCTGGCCAGGGGATGCTGGAACGCGTGTTTAAACTGCGCGAACATGGCACGACGGCACGGACCGAAGTGATCGCCGGTTTTACCACTTTCCTGACGATGGTTTACATCGTTTTTGTTAACCCGCAAATTCTTGGCGTAGCTGGCATGGACACCAGCGCCGTCTTCGTCACCACCTGTCTGATTGCTGCGTTCGGCAGTATTCTGATGGGACTGTTTGCTAACCTGCCAGTCGCGCTGGCTCCCGCTATGGGCCTGAACGCGTTCTTCGCTTTTGTAGTGGTGCAGGCGATGGGCTTGCCGTGGCAAGTCGGGATGGGCGCAATTTTCTGGGGCGCGATTGGTCTGCTGCTGCTGACTATTTTCCGCGTTCGCTACTGGATGATTGCCAACATTCCAGTAAGTCTGCGTGTGGGCATTACCAGCGGTATCGGTCTGTTCATTGGTATGATGGGGCTGAAAAACGCGGGGGTGATTGTTGCTAACCCGGAAACGCTGGTGAGTATCGGTAACCTGACATCTCACAGCGTACTGCTGGGTATCCTCGGCTTCTTCATCATTGCTATTCTGGCCTCGCGCAACATTCACGCGGCGGTGCTGGTTTCCATCGTGGTGACGACGCTTCTGGGCTGGATGCTGGGTGATGTGCACTACAACGGCATTGTCTCTGCGCCGCCGAGCGTAATGACGGTGGTGGGGCACGTGGATTTGGCCGGGTCGTTTAACCTCGGCCTGGCAGGCGTAATTTTCTCTTTCATGCTGGTCAACCTGTTTGACTCCTCCGGCACCCTGATTGGCGTGACCGATAAGGCGGGTCTGGCTGATGAAAAGGGTAAATTCCCGCGCATGAAGCAGGCGCTGTATGTCGACAGTATCTCTTCTGTTACCGGTTCGTTTATCGGTACATCTTCTGTCACGGCGTATATTGAATCTTCTTCTGGTGTTTCCGTTGGCGGTCGTACCGGTCTGACGGCAGTGGTTGTTGGTTTGCTGTTCCTGCTGGTTATCTTCTTGTCGCCGCTGGCGGGAATGGTGCCTGGCTATGCTGCTGCTGGTGCGCTGATTTACGTTGGCGTACTGATGACTTCCAGTTTAGCACGCGTGAAATGGCAGGATCTGACTGAATCCGTTCCGGCGTTTATTACCGCTGTGATGATGCCGTTCAGTTTCTCGATTACCGAAGGTATCGCGCTGGGCTTTATCTCCTACTGCGTGATGAAGATCGGCACAGGACGTCTGCGTGATCTAAGCCCGTGCGTAGTCATCGTTGCACTGCTGTTTATCCTGAAAATTGTGTTTATTGACGCTCATTAAAATCGATAGCACGCTAAAAAACCCGCCATGCGTTATTGCTGGCGGGTTTTTTATTTAGATTTTCACCCGCTGAATAAACTCGCCAAACGCAGTTAACTGCCCGGCCAGGTGATCCAGCGTTCCCTGATCAATCACCTCTCTGGTTTGCGGATCGACTTTGTTCTGAATCACGCCGCCCATAAACTCAGGTTTGTTCATTACCATCGCATCGAGGAAGACCAGAATCTG
Organism: Escherichia sp. MOD1-EC5950; assembly: GCF_002965345.1. Lineage (NCBI taxonomy): Bacteria > Pseudomonadati > Pseudomonadota > Gammaproteobacteria > Enterobacterales > Enterobacteriaceae > Escherichia > Escherichia sp. MOD1-EC5950. The sequence goes on along the minus strand of NZ_PTSR01000015.1, from coordinate 70,803 downwards.
GCGCAGGTGATACTGACAACGTGCGCCGCCAATCACACCCATTGAACTGGTCTGAATCAGCACCGGTTTACCGGCCAACGGTTGATCCGGCAGGCGAGATAGCCAGTCGATGGCATTTTTCAGCCCACCCGGCACCGAGTAGTTATATTCCGGCGTGACAATCACCACACCGTCAGCCTGACGGATCTGTTCCGCCAGAGCTTCAACTGTCGCGGGAAAGCCTTCTTCCTGCTGAACATCTGCGTCATACAGGGGAATATCGGCAATGGAAGGCAACGCGTTGACTTCCATACCCGCCGGGGCAATTTTCGGCAGCGTACGTGCAACCATGCCATTAAATGAACCTTTACGCAGGCTCCCCAATAACGTAACCACCTTCAATTTTTCAGACATGATGACTCCTGTAGTTGTTTATTAATTTGGCGAAAAAGACTTCACGGTAGAGAGCTGGGCAAAACGCATCATCCGGCTGGTGGGGTTGTTGGCACGGTTGTGAATATCAGGCAGGCTTTTCCAGCCTTGTTTGCCATCAAACTCCCAGACATTGAGCTTTTCAATTGCCGGAGTGACTGCCACGGACCACACCAGCACGTCCTCTGCGTCGCATAATACTTCTACATGATTGAGATGGGCACATTTCAGGCGTCCCGCAATGGGCATCAATTGCAGATCGCGCGGGTCGTCATTCAGTACATCGCCGGTAAGTTTTAGCACGCTTCGACGCAAAGTAATGAGTTGCGCTCGTGCTTCGTTAGGATCGTTCTGTTTGCTGATCCATAACGATTCATTGCTGGAAAAAATAGGGTTATCGGGTGCATGGGGGCTATGAAACCCGCGTGTCGCGCGCTGGAGTTCCATATCGAGGCCGCATTCGCCTTCGGTTGTTAACGCCACACCGACGATATTTCCGGCATAGGATATTGAAAATGATGGCAAACTTTTATCGCGGAAAACTGGCTTTCCTTTAGCCTGGGTGACGATTTCCGGCAATTCACTAATGCCATACAGCATGAACATCAGTTCTGCGAGTAAACCTCTGGACGCCAGGAAACGGCTTTGACGATGAGGGGGAATATTTTGGGTTTCTTGATGACACTGCGAGGGTAGGCGAACAGATATCAGATGTCCTTCCGTTAACGTTCCTCGGGCAAAGTGAGTCGCCATTTTTCGCTCCATGCTTAATGGTCCATTATGAATACAAGAGTAATCATTTACTGGAACTATGGACAGACTAAAGCGGCGAAAAGTTCGATTCGGATAAACTTATTACATATATTTTACATTTAAACGCGAGATATGGTCGTATTTCATACAACTTGATTATGCCATCGAGGCGTAAAGATTTTTAATGGTTTCTCGTAACCAGACAATCTTCGGGTTATGGCTATTCCGTTTGTGCCACAGCAGAGTAAACGGTACTTCCAGCTTTTTTTGCTGGATTTCATCAAACGGGAGAGGGAGAGCAACCAGCGGAAGCTGGTGGAGCTGGTTGTAGTACTGACAGTAGCGTGGCGCGGTCGCCAGTAGCAGATTGTCAGGCTGCGCCGCCATAAATAGCGCCTGCTCAAATTCCGGTAGACTCATAGCAATCGTGCGTTCGCGTCCTGATTCTTGCAATACATTGTCCAGCGCCCAGGTATCGCTCTGTTCCCAGCAAATGCTGATATGCGGATAACGCAGAAACGAGTCCAGGTTCCACGCTTCATTCAGCACCGGATGATCTTTACGCAGCCAGACGCAGGGTAAATCGCTAAATAGCACTTCATAATCAATGGATAACGGCAGTGAACTTAGCAGTTCCCGGGAGCGTGGATGACTTTCACGCCCGGAAAAACCGATATCCACTTCACCACGAGTAATGGCATCCAGCGAATCGTAATCCCAGTTACGTAATTTAATAGTCGCCTGGGGGTAACGCTGGTAGATCTGTTTCGATAGCGCATTAAACATGATCATCATCAGCGGCGACTCCGCCGCCAGCTCAAATTTCAGGCCGCGCGGCGTTTCATGATGCGGTTTGTCCAGCAGTTGATTACTCATTTGCATCCACTCCGCCAGATTTTGCTCCATGCTGACCATCAGCGGTGTGGGCGTCAGACCCAACGGGGAGTTCACAAAGAGCGGATCATCAAACCATGTCCGAAGCTTTGCCAGCGATTTACTCACTGCCGAAGGTGTTACGTTCATCCGCTTCGCCGCTTTGGTCACGCTGCGCTCCTGCATCAGTAATTGCAGGCAGAGCAGTAAATTGAGATCAAGCGTGGTGATGGATTTCTTCATGAGCGGCAACAGGGCGTCCAGGTGCGACGAGCATAATCAGCAACAGGCTTACTATGCTACAGGCAATCAGAATCCCGATCAGCATATTCCAGGCGCTGATGCCAATCACTGCCGCCAGCCAAATCCACAGTGACGAGCCACAAACCTGTGCAATGCCTAACGTCGAGCTGGCCACGCCTGCGCGTAATGAAAACGGGCCTAATGCCTGGCTCATTGCCACGCCGAAGCCCACTGAGAAACCGGCGCAAATCAGCGTGATGCCAAACAGCGAAACCGCATGGGAAGGCGAAACTGCAAGGATGATACCCGCCGCCAGGAATAACATTTGCGAGGTGATCATCAGTGTGCGCGGCTTAAAAATTCCCAATGCAAACGGCGTGGAAAACGAAACGGTCATGCTGACGCCTGCGGTTAACGCCATAATGGTGGCGTATTCACCACGTTCGAAGCCCATAATTTCCATCATCAATACAGGCGACGTATTCACGAAGGTAAGAATCACGGAAACGCTGAGAGTGGTGATAAGCACACGGCTAAGGAAAAAACGATTAAGCAGCGACTCGGTATTCTCTCGTGGTCTGTCCGAAGCAGCAGGTGCAGCAGGGCGTGTTTCTTTTAAAATAAACAAAGACAACATGAGTACAGTGATGCCCATCATCGCCATTGTCCAGAACAGGCTCTGCCACGGAAATTTGAGCATAATCAGGTGCCCGAGTACCGGAGCTAACACCGGAATGATGCAGGTAATACCATTGAGCAATGACAGCACTTTTGCTCTGCGTCGATCATCCAGCGTGTCGCGTAAAATCGCGAATGCGACGACATAACAGCAGCCAGCGCCCAGCCCTTGCATAAAGCGTCCGACAAGAAATAGCGTGCTGGTTTCAGACAGTGAACAGAGCACAGAGGCGATAATAAATAGCGCCGCGCCGGGAATGGCGACAGGTTTTCTTCCTGAACGATCGGCCACTTTACCGGCAAACAGCATTGCTGCCGCCATCCCCGCCAGATAAACCGAGAAAGCTATATGCAACTGCGCTTCGCTGGCATTGAGATCGGCGGCAATGCGTGGCAAGCCGACCAGATACATATCAATACCTGCGGGATAAAGTAAAACCAGAGCAAAACTACAAATCAAAAAACGGGACATGGGCTAGCGTCCTGACGGTAAGGTGACGCAAAGCATACGTGGTGAAAGAGAATCAGGCGAGTTGCCATTTGGACATGAGTGATTTCCTGACAGGCAAAAAGCCAGCGAATGACCGCTGGCTTTTTGAAGTGCTTAACCAAATTTGGGTAACACATTAAAGACGTTACCAAACCAGCACAAAATCACGGTTATGCCAAAGAGAATAACAATCGCCGGAATAAGATTACCGCCCCAAACTGTGAATATCTGGTTGGGAAATTTCTTGCGGGCTTTGATAGCCAGTACCGCGGGGATAATCACCGCCCAGATGGTGGCGCACAACCCGGCACCGCCGATCCCGTAAATAAAGCCATTAGGGAAGACCAGATACAACAAAGCGGGTGGCAGGAAGGTTAACAGCACGGTTTTGCAACGTCCGGCGTGGGAGTTATCAATCTTAAACAGATCCGCCAGATAATCGAACAGCCCCAGCGTGACGCCAAAAAATGAACTGGCAACAGCTAAGTTTGAGAACACCAGCAGGCAAAACTCGATAATGCCATGCTGTTTGGTGCCGAGGAACGATTTTACCAGCGAATCAACATTGCCGCCCGAAGAGATAATCGCCTTAAAGCTTTCTCGCGGAATATTCCCCATTGTGCAATACAGCCAGAAGAGATAAATCACAAACGCCAGCAGCGAACCGAAGATCACGCTTTTGATTAGCTTATCTTTGCGTTTGCCATAGCAAATAATCAGGCTGGGAATATTGCCGTGGAAACCAAATGACGCCAGGCATACCGGCAAAGCCATAAAGATATACGGGAAGTAAGACGTCCCCGAAGTCGTGCTGGTGGCATCGCGCAGAATGGAATAATCGACCTGGAAGAAGAAAGAACCAAACACAATCACAAAGGAGATAATTTTCAGGCCGAGAAACAACGAGGTAATACGACTGGCGGCTAACGAACTTATCCACAGTACGCTGGCGACGAAAATGGCCGTGCAGATCCCAACAATGCGAGGATTAGCGTGATAGCCGAAATTCATCGATATCGTTTCGCTAATGATTGCGCCGTTAGCGGAGATATAGGCGTAGGTGAGAATATAGAGAACGAAAGCAACCGTAATACCACTAATAATGTTCCAGGTGTTACCGATTAAATCTTTGGTGATGGTATTAAAACTGGAGCCGACGGGATAATTTAAATTTGCTTCTAATAACAATAACCCAGAATGTAGCATTGAAAACCAGGCAATGATGAGGATAAATGCGCCCCAAAAAAACCAGGCACCAGCTAGATCAACAGGTAAAGCAAACATACCTCCACCAATTACTGTACCCGCTATAACCATGACACCCCAAAATGCAGAGTGTTTTTTTTCTGATTGTTCAGTCATGATGCCACCTTTAGAGGAAGGCTATTTTTGTTATTGAGGATGTAGAGAATAAGAGTGGCTAACATCCTTATAGCCACTCTGAGTATATTAATTAAACTTCTTTCAGTTTTGCAGTGAAGTGACGTAATACTTTGGGTTCGTATGTAAAGGTTAACCCTTTAATATTTGCCGCGTTCTCTTTCACATGTTTGAAGGCTTCAATAATGAAGTCCATATGTGTTTGCGTATAAGTTGCGCGTGGAATGGTTAAACGCAGCAGCTCAGCCGGACATGGTAATTGTTTACCGGTTTTCGGATCGCGACCTAACAGGAAAGACCCAATTTCTACCGCACGAATCCCCGCGACTTTATACAGCTCGCAGGCCAGCGCTTGTGCCGGAAACTGGTCTGCAGGGATATGCGGCAACAGTTTACCGGCATCCACGAATGCCGCGTGACCGCCCGCCTGCTGACACACTACGCCAATCTCTTCCAGGCCATCGACCAGATACTGCACCTGCGCAATACGATAGGCCAGCCAGTCCAGATTCATGCCGTCATACAGACCTACCGCCAGACGTTCCATTGCGCCGCCTTCCAGACCGCCATATGTCGGGAAGCCTTCCTGCACCACGCAAAGAGTTCTGCACTCGGTGTAGACATCGAAGAAGCTGTCATCTTTCACGCACAGCAGGCCACCCATTGGCACCATCGCATCTTTCTTGGCGGACATCGCCAGCATATCGGCATATTTGTAGGTTTCACGGGTGATCTGCTCGATAGTCCAGTCTTTATATTCCGCTTCGCGCTGTTTGATGAAATAGGCGTTTTCGGCAAAGCGTGCGGAGTCCATTACCACTGGAATGTCATATTTCTTCGCAATGCTGTACATCGCTTTCATGTTCGCCAGTGAAACCGGCTGGCCGCCTGCGGAGTTACTGGTGATGGTCGCGACGATATATGGCACATTATTCGGGCCAACTTCTTCAATACCGCGTTCTAATCCTTCAAGGTCAAAGTTACCTTTAAAGTCATAACGCACGCCAGTATCGAAGGCTTCTTTGATATAGACGTTGCGTACGGTACAGCCGTTAATCTGGCTATGGCCCTGAGTGGTGTCGAAGAAATAGTTAGAGAACGCCACCATTTTGCTGCGATCCAGGCCTTTTTCCTGTTCACGCTTTTTAATCAGTACCGGAATATAGATTTGCTCTGCACCTCGGCCCTGGTGCGTTGGAATGGTGTATTGATAACCAAAGATATTTTTTACTGACTCAGCTAATGCATAGTAGCTACGACTGCCGCTGTAGGCTTCGTCGCCGCGCATCATCGCTGCCTGCATACTCTGCGTCACCGCCCCGGTGCCGCTGTCGGTCAGTAAATCGATAAACACATCTTCGCTATCCAGCAGAAATGGGTTCATACCGGATTTAATAATCGCTTCTTCACGATAAGCGCGGGTAGTACGTTTTACGGGTTCAATAACACGAATGCGGAACGGTTCAGGGAGATGTTTAAAGTTTTCCATTACATAATCCTTCATTTATTTTAATTGCAATGATCCCTGTGAATATTACATTTGCAATATCTATTAATTTCCAAAATATATACATCTACAATTATTAGCTTAATAAAGCAATTAAGACGGAAATAACGTAGATAAAAAGGAAAATAAAGATATAGCAAACTCATAGATCACATTGAATCTAATCGGTTTGACTCTGGTGATGGCGACAGAAGGGAAAATTAAGGGCGGTGATCGACAATCTTGTTGTCAATATTAAACCACTTTGAGGTCACACATATATGTAAGGTATTCATAATGCACTTATCCTCGAAAGACACGACGCTACAGTATAATACTCAAGATTTTTGTCTATTCTGAAATTGTTTAAATGTGAATCGAATCACAAACGGTCGTGAAGCAATATTAAATGCTCTTTTTAAGAGAATAAATTATGTGAGAAGTTTAATTTTTATAAAAAGGGTTGATTAATAATAAGAGTGCCAACAAGAAAGCGAAACCGCATCTGACAATCAGAATGCGGCTTCGTAATTGCGGGTTACTTACCAATACAGAAGCTGGAGAAAATCCGTCCCAGCAGATCGTCAGAAGTAAACTCTCCTGTGATCTCGCTTAAGTTCTGCTGCGCCAGACGCAGTTCTTCCGCCAGTAATTCACCCGCCCATGCGCCCAGCAGTTGCGCTTTACCCTGCTGCAGATGCTCCGCCGCTTGCTCCAGCGCCTGTAAGTGACGGCGACGCGCCAGGAAACCACCTTCCATATTGGTATCAAAGCCCATGCTCTGTTTGAGATGGTTACGCAGAACGTCCACACCTTCGCCAGTGCGTGCTGAGAGGCGAATCAATGCATGGCCGTTAACTTCACTCATCCCCAGCGTTTCGCCAGTAATATCGGCTTTATTGCGCACCACGGTGATCGGCAGTTTAGCAGGCAGACGGGCAATAAATTCCGGCCAGATTTCTGCCGGATCTACGGCGTCTGTCGTGGTGCCATCGACCATAAACAGCACGCGGTCGGCCTGTTCAATTTCCTGCCATGCGCGCTCGATACCAATGCGTTCGACTTCGTCGCTGGCTTCGCGTAACCCGGCGGTATCGATGATATGCAGCGGCATCCCATCAATGTGGATATGCTCACGCAGTACGTCACGCGTGGTTCCGGCGATATCGGTAACGATAGCGGCTTCACGGCCCGCCAGCGCGTTTAGCAGGCTCGATTTACCGGCGTTAGGACGCCCGGCAATCACCACTTTCATGCCTTCACGCAGCAGGCTGCCCTGACGTGCTTCGGCGCGTACCGCGTCGAGATCGGCAATCACGTCATTAAGCTGGGCTTCAATTTTGCCGTCGGAGAGGAAATCGATCTCTTCATCGGGGAAATCAATCGCCGCTTCGACGTAAATGCGCAAGTGGGTGAGGGCTTCTACCAGATGATTAACTCGTGCAGAGAATGCGCCTTGCAGTGAGTTAAGCGCCGAGCGAGCCGCCTGTTCGGAGCTGGCGTCGATAAGATCCGCAATCGCTTCGGCCTGGGCTAAATCAAGTTTATCGTTGAGAAATGCGCGCTCTGAAAACTCACCTGGGCGGGCAATCCGCAGGCCTGGAATGGTCAGGATACGTTTTAACAGCAGGTCGAGGATCACCGGACCGCCATGACCTTGCAGCTCCAGCACATCTTCGCCGGTGAACGAGTTCGGGCCGGGGAACCATAGCGCGATGCCCTGATCCAGCACGCTGCCGTCGGCGTCTTTAAACGGAAGATAATCGGCGTAGCGCGGTTTGGGTAACTTACCCAGCACGGTTTCGGCAACCTCGCGCGCTTTGAGGCCGGAGATGCGCAGGATACCCACACCGCCACGTCCTGGAGGCGTGGCCTGGGCTACGATAGTGTCATTATCGCTCATGATGTTCCTGTTGCTTTGTTTGGCGGATGCGCTGTGCTTATCCGCCCTACGAAAAGAAAAAAGGCGGTCAACTGACCGCCCTTATTTTAGCGAAAACTCACCGAATCAGGATTTTTTCTTCTCGCGGCTATGCAGGCCACGTTTTTCCAGACCACGGTAAATCAACTGCTGCTGGATAATGGTTACCAGGTTGCTGACGATATAGTACAGCACCAGACCTGACGGGAACCACAGGAAGAACACGGTGAAGATGACCGGCATAAAGGTCATGATCTTCTGCTGCATCGGGTCGGTCACGGTGGTCGGTGACATCTTCTGAATGAAGAACATCGTTACGCCCATCAGGATCGGCAGGATGTAGTATGGGTCCTGTGCAGACAGGTCATGGATCCACAGTGCAAACGGTGCCTGACGCAGTTCAACGGAACCCATCAGCATGTAGTACAACGCCAGGAAGATTGGCATCTGGATCAGCAGCGGGAAGCAGCCGCCCAGCGGGTTAACCTTCTCAGCTTTGTACAGCGCCATCATTTCCTGGCTGATACGCTGTTTGTCATCGCCCAGACGCTCACGCATGGCCTGAATCTTAGGCTGCAGCATACGCATCTTCGCCATGGAGGTGTACTGCGCTTTGGTCAGCGGGTACATGATGCCACGAACGATAAAGGTGATGATGATAATGGAGAAGCCCCAGTTACCCACAAAGCTATGGATCCATTTCAGCAATTTGAACAGCGGCTGAGAGATGAACCACAACCAACCGTAATCAACGGTCAGATCCAGATGCGGAGCAACTGCCGCCATTTTGTCCTGGATTTCCGGGCCAACCCACAGGGTGCTGTTCATCGCGCCAGTCTGACCAGGCTGAACCAGTACCGGCTGAGACTTATAGCCGATAGCGGCGATGCCGTTACCCAGATTAGCGGTATAGAAGTTGTTGGTGCCGTCGTTATGCGGGATCCATGCCGTCGCGAAATACTGTTGCAGCATCGCGACCCAACCACCTTTCGAAGAGATGTTCAGGTTTTCGTTGTCGGCAATAGTATCGAACTTGTATTTCTCGTATTTTTCGTCAGGCGTGGAGTACGCCGCGCCACGGAAAGTGTGCAGTGCGAAGTTGCTGCTTCCGGTGTCGAGATGCGGTGGCAGAGTGATGGATTGCTTCAACTGACCAAAGGTGGAGATCTCCAGCGGTTTTTCGCCAGCGTTCTGCACGTTGTAGTTGACGTTGACAGCGTAATCACCACGTTTCAGGACAAACGTTTTAGTAAACGTGTTGCCTGCTGCGTCGGTATACGTCATCGGCACCTGCAGTTCGTTTTGACCTTCGGCCAGCACATAAGCGTCTTTTTCGACGTTATACAGTGGACGCGGGCCGTTAGCCGGATTATCCGGGCCATCACGACCGGTCAGACCGCTCTGTGCCTGATAAATAAACTGCGGTGAGGTTTCCAGCAACTGGAACGGCTGGGTAGAGTTCAGCTCTTTCGGGTAAGCCGGCAGCAGAGCCTGCTCAACATCACCACCACGGGTGTTGATGGTCAGATCAAGCACGTCGGTTTTTACCGAAATCAGTTTCCCCTGGCCACTGGCCGGTACGCCCTGGTCGGCGGCGCTACCCGCTGCGGTGGTCGTTGTCTGCGTGGTCTGTTGAGCCTGAGGTTGCGGGTTTTTATCCTGCTCCCAGGCTTGCCAGATCATGAAAGACACGAACAGCAAAGCGATGACTAAAAGATTGCGTTGCGAATCCATCGTTAGTGTTCTCTGGTATCAAATGGTCCGGGCGGGACGGGATCGTCACCACCAGGGTGTAAAGGGTGGCATTTTAATACGCGTTTCACCGTCAACCAACTGCCTTTTATCACTCCAAACCTGCGCAATGCCTCAATTCCGTAGCTTGAACAAGTTGGAGTGAAACGACAATGCGGCCCGAGTAGCGGACTAATCAGGCGTTGGTAGACCCGAATGAGGGCTATCAGGACCCGCGAGCCAGGCGACAGTGGCGGCGCCATAATTTTTCCAACGCTTCCGAGAGAGCACGGTTATCGAGGTCGGCAACCCCTTTTTTCGCCACCACCACGAAATCCATAGCCGGGAGTTCATGTTGGCGTAGACGGAAGCTTTCACGCGTCAGACGTTTAATCCGATTGCGTTCATGCGCTCGTCGAACGTTTTTCTTGGCGACTGTAAGACCGATACGGGGATGCCCCAGCGAATTCAGGCGGCCGAGGATGGTGATTTGCGGCGTGCCAGCCCGTTGTGGCTGCTGGAAGACGAATGTGAATTGACTGGGAGTTAACAAGCGTAACTCCCTGGGAAATGCGAGCTTAACCACTCAGGGGTTAGCTTTATTACTTAGAAACGGTCAGACGAGCACGGCCTTTAGCACGACGACGTGCCAGTACCTGACGACCATTTTTAGTAGCCATACGAGCACGGAAGCCGTGAGAACGGTTGCGCTTCAGTACAGACGGTTGAAAAGTGCGTTTCATGGCGATTTCTACCTAAACTTGAATAAATTCAATGGCTTTATTGGATATCCGCCCGAAAACCGAACGATGGACACCGAAGCCATGGGTGATTAAAGAGGCCGGATTGTAATAATTGTACACTCCGGAGTCAATTCTCTTTCCTTATTTACCGCGCTTTTCCGCACCTTTTCACAGGGAAAAAGTACAACTATATACCGGTGAAAACCAGCATTACGCGCCGGGTGGAGGATTATACGGGCTACCGGATAAAGCGCAAGGATCGTCCAGGATCTTTATTAGATCGATTAAGCCTAATTTTGTCTATGGTCATTAAATTTTCCAATATGCGGCTTAAATCGTGCCCGCCTGGTGTCTGGATCGTTTACACTTAGCGGGTTCTGGATCATCCTGTGGATAAATCGGGAAAATCTGTGAGAAACAGAAGATCTCTTGCGCAGTTTAGGCTATGATCCGCGGTCCCGATCGTTTTGCAGGATCTTGATCGGGCATATAACCGCAGACAGCGGTTCGTGCGTCACCCTTATGCAGGGTCTTTTCGACGTGCGTCAACAATCATGAATGTTTCAGCCTTAGTCATAATCGACTTTTGTTCGAGTGGAGTCCGCCGTGTCACTTTCGCTTTGGCAGCAATGTCTTGCCCGATTGCAGGATGAGTTACCAGCCACAGAATTCAGTATGTGGATACGCCCATTGCAGGCGGAACTGAGCGATAACACGCTGGCCTTGTACGCGCCAAACCGTTTTGTCCTCGATTGGGTACGGGACAAGTACCTCAATAATATCAATGGACTGCTAACCAGTTTCTGCGGAGCGGATGCCCCACAGTTGCGTTTTGAAGTGGGCACAAAGCCCGTGACACAAACGCTGAAAGTCCCTGCCAGCAATACAGTTGCACCGGCTCAGGCTGCTCAGGTGCAACCGCAACGTGCTGCGCCTTCTACGCGCTCAGGTTGGGATAACGTTCCGGCTCCGGCAGAACCGACCTATCGTTCCAACGTTAACGTTAAACATACATTTGATAACTTCGTCGAAGGTAAATCTAACCAACTGGCGCGCGCGGCGGCTCGTCAGGTGGCAGACAACCCTGGCGGTGCCTATAACCCGCTGTTCCTTTATGGCGGCACGGGGCTGGGTAAAACTCACCTGCTACATGCGGTGGGCAATGGCATTATGGCGCGCAAGCCGAATGCCAAAGTGGTTTATATGCACTCCGAACGCTTTGTTCAGGACATGGTAAAAGCCCTGCAAAACAACGCGATCGAAGAGTTTAAACGCTACTACCGTTCTGTTGACGCGCTGCTGATCGACGATATTCAGTTTTTTGCTAATAAAGAACGATCCCAGGAAGAGTTTTTCCACACCTTTAACGCCTTGCTGGAAGGTAATCAACAGATCATTCTTACTTCGGATCGTTATCCGAAAGAGATCAACGGCGTTGAGGATCGTTTGAAATCCCGCTTCGGCTGGGGGTTGACTGTGGCGATCGAACCGCCAGAGCTGGAAACCCGTGTGGCGATCCTTATGAAAAAGGCAGACGAAAATGACATTCGTCTGCCGGGTGAAGTGGCATTCTTTATCGCCAAGCGTCTACGCTCTAATGTGCGTGAGCTGGAAGGGGCGTTGAACCGTGTTATTGCTAACGCCAACTTTACCGGACGGGCGATCACCATTGACTTCGTGCGCGAAGCGTTGCGCGATTTGCTGGCATTGCAGGAAAAACTGGTCACCATCGACAATATTCAGAAGACGGTGGCGGAGTACTACAAGATCAAAGTCGCAGATCTCCTTTCCAAGCGTCGATCTCGCTCGGTGGCACGTCCGCGCCAGATGGCGATGGCGTTGGCGAAAGAGCTGACTAACCACAGTCTGCCGGAGATCGGTGATGCGTTTGGCGGTCGTGACCATACAACGGTGCTTCATGCCTGCCGTAAGATCGAGCAGTTGCGTGAAGAGAGCCATGATATCAAAGAAGATTTTTCAAATTTAATCAGAACATTGTCATCGTAAACCTATGAAATTTACCGTAGAACGTGAGCATTTATTAAAACCGCTACAACAGGTGAGCGGTCCGTTAGGTGGTCGTCCTACGCTACCGATTCTCGGTAATCTGCTGTTACAGGTTGCTGACGGTACGTTGTCGCTGACCGGTACTGATCTCGAGATGGAAATGGTGGCTCGTGTTGCGCTGATTCAGCCGCACGAACCAGGGGCGACGACCGTTCCGGCGCGCAAATTCTTTGATATCTGCCGTGGTCTGCCTGAAGGCGCGGAAATTGCTGTGCAACTGGAAGGTGAGCGGATGCTGGTGCGCTCCGGGCGCAGCCGTTTTTCGCTTTCTACTCTGCCAGCGGCGGATTTCCCGAATCTTGATGACTGGCAGAGCGAAGTTGAATTTACCCTGCCGCAGGCAACGATGAAACGTCTGATTGAAGCGACCCAGTTTTCGATGGCGCATCAGGACGTTCGCTATTACTTAAATGGTATGCTGTTCGAAACCGAAGGTGAAGAACTGCGTACCGTGGCGACTGACGGCCACCGCCTGGCGGTCTGTTCAATGCCAATTGGTCAGTCTTTGCCGAGCCATTCGGTGATCGTGCCGCGTAAAGGCGTGATTGAACTGATGCGTATGCTCGACGGCGGCGACAATCCGCTGCGCGTGCAGATTGGCAGCAACAACATTCGCGCCCACGTAGGTGACTTTATTTTTACCTCCAAACTGGTGGATGGTCGATTCCCGGATTACCGTCGCGTTCTGCCGAAGAACCCGGACAAACATCTGGAAGCAGGCTGCGATCTGCTCAAGCAGGCGTTTGCTCGTGCGGCAATTCTCTCTAACGAGAAATTCCGTGGCGTGCGTCTGTATGTCAGTGAAAATCAACTGAAGATCACCGCCAACAACCCGGAACAGGAAGAAGCGGAAGAGATCCTCGACGTCACCTACAGCGGCGCGGAGATGGAAATCGGCTTTAACGTCAGCTATGTGCTGGATGTTCTGAACGCGCTGAAATGTGAAAACGTGCGCATGATGCTGACCGATTCAGTTTCCAGCGTGCAGATTGAAGATGCGGCCAGCCAGAGTGCGGCTTATGTTGTCATGCCAATGAGACTGTAATGTCCCTCACCCGCTTGTTGATCCGCGATTTCCGCAATATCGAAACCGCGGATCTCGCTTTATCTCCCGGCTTTAACTTTCTGGTGGGTGCCAACGGCAGTGGCAAAACCAGCGTGCTGGAAGCTATCTATACGCTCGGCCACGGCCGGGCGTTTCGCAGTTTGCAGATTGGTCGCGTCATTCGCCACGAGCAGGAGGCGTTTGTTCTTCACGGGCGTTTACAGGGCGCAGAGCGCGAGACGGCGATTGGCTTAACCAAAGACAAACAGGGCGACAGTAAAGTCCGTATTGACGGTACTGACGGGCATAAAGTTGCGGAACTGGCGCACCTGATGCCGATGCAGTTGATAACGCCTGAGGGGTTTACTTTACTCAACGGTGGCCCCAAATACAGAAGAGCATTCCTCGACTGGGGATGCTTTCACAACGAACCCGGATTTTTCACCGCCTGGAGCAATCTCAAGCGATTGCTCAAGCAGCGTAATGCGGCGCTGAGGCAGGTGTCACGTTACGAACAGCTCCGCCCGTGGGATAAAGAACTGATCCCGCTGGCGGAGCAAATCAGCGCCTGGCGCGCCCAGTACAGCGCCGGTATCGCCGCCGATATGGCCGATACCTGTAAGCAATTTCTCCCTGAGTTTTCTCTGACTTTCTCTTTCCAGCGCGGCTGGGAGAAAGAGACAGAGTACGCTGAGGTGCTGGAACGTAATTTTGAACGCGATCGCCAGCTAACCTACACCGCGCACGGCCCGCATAAAGCGGACTTACGCATTCGCGCCGACGGTGCGCCGGTGGAAGATACCTTATCGCGTGGGCAGCTTAAGCTGCTGATGTGCGCCTTACGTCTGGCGCAAGGAGAGTTCCTCACCCGTGAAAGCGGGCGGCGGTGTCTCTACCTGATAGATGATTTTGCCTCTGAGCTTGATGATGAGCGTCGCGGGCTGCTTGCCAGCCGCTTAAAAGCGACGCGATCACAGGTCTTTGTCAGCGCGATCAGTGCTGAACACGTTATAGACATGTCGGACGAAAATTCGAAGATGTTTACCGTGGAAAAGGGTAAAATAACGGATTAACCCAAGTATAAATGAGCGAGAAACGTTGATGTCGAATTCTTATGACTCCTCCAGTATCAAAGTCCTGAAAGGGCTGGATGCGGTGCGTAAGCGCCCTGGTATGTATATCGGCGACACGGATGACGGCACCGGTCTGCACCACATGGTATTCGAGGTGGTAGATAACGCTATCGACGAAGCGCTCGCGGGTCACTGTAAAGAAATTATCGTCACTATTCATGCTGATAATTCCGTCTCTGTACAGGATGACGGGCGTGGCATTCCGACCGGTATTCACCCGGAAGAGGGTGTATCGGCGGCAGAAGTGATCATGACCGTGCTGCACGCAGGCGGTAAATTTGACGATAACTCCTATAAAGTGTCCGGCGGTCTGCACGGCGTTGGTGTTTCGGTAGTAAACGCCCTGTCGCAAAAACTGGAGCTGGTTATCCAGCGTGAAGGTAAAATTCACCGTCAGATCTACGTGCACGGTGTACCGCAGGCACCGCTGGCGGTTACCGGCGATACCGATAAAACCGGCACTATGGTACGTTTCTGGCCGAGCCTCGAAACCTTCACCAATGTAACCGAGTTTGAATATGAAATTCTGGCGAAACGCCTGCGAGAGTTATCCTTCCTTAACTCCGGCGTTTCCATTCGCCTGAAAGACAAACGTGACGGCAAAGAAGACCACTTCCACTATGAAGGCGGTATCAAGGCGTTCGTTGAGTATCTGAACAAGAACAAAACGCCGATCCACCCGAACATCTTCTACTTCTCCACCGAAAAAGACGGTATCGGCGTTGAAGTGGCATTGCAGTGGAACGATGGCTTCCAGGAAAACATCTACTGCTTTACCAACAACATTCCGCAGCGTGATGGCGGTACTCACCTGGCGGGCTTCCGTGCGGCGATGACCCGTACTCTGAACGCCTACATGGACAAAGAAGGTTACAGCAAAAAAGCCAAAGTCAGCGCCACCGGCGACGATGCGCGTGAAGGCCTGATTGCGGTTGTGTCCGTGAAAGTACCAGATCCGAAATTCTCCTCCCAGACTAAAGACAAACTGGTTTCTTCTGAGGTGAAATCGGCGGTAGAACAGCAGATGAACGAACTGCTGGCAGAATACCTGCTGGAAAACCCAACCGATGCGAAAATCGTGGTTGGTAAAATTATCGATGCTGCCCGCGCCCGTGAAGCGGCACGTCGTGCGCGTGAAATGACGCGTCGTAAAGGTGCACTGGACTTAGCCGGCCTGCCGGGCAAACTGGCGGACTGCCAGGAACGCGATCCGGCGCTTTCTGAACTGTACCTTGTGGAAGGGGACTCCGCGGGCGGCTCTGCGAAGCAGGGGCGTAACCGCAAAAACCAGGCGATTCTGCCGTTGAAGGGTAAAATCCTCAACGTCGAGAAAGCCCGTTTCGATAAGATGCTGGCTTCCCAGGAAGTGGCAACGCTCATCACCGCGCTTGGCTGCGGTATCGGTCGTGACGAGTACAACCCGGACAAACTGCGTTATCACAGCATTATCATCATGACCGATGCGGACGTCGACGGCTCGCACATTCGTACGTTGCTGTTGACCTTCTTCTATCGTCAGATGCCGGAAATCATTGAACGCGGTCACGTCTACATTGCCCAGCCGCCGCTGTACAAAGTGAAGAAAGGCAAGCAGGAACAGTACATTAAAGACGATGAGGCGATGGATCAGTACCAAATCTCCATCGCGCTGGATGGTGCTTCTTTGCATACCAACGCCAGTGCACCAGCTTTAGCTGGCGAAGCGTTAGAAAAGCTGGTGTCTGAGTACAATGCGGCGCAGAAAATGATCGTTCGTATGGAACGTCGTTATCCGAAGGCGATGCTGAAAGAGCTTATCTATCAGCCGACGCTGACGGAAGCGGATCTCTCTGACGAGCAGGTTGTTACCCGTTGGGTGAATGCGCTGGTGACAGAACTGAACGATAAAGAGCAGCATGGCAGCCAGTGGAAGTTTGATGTCCACACCAATGCCGAGAAAAACCTGTTCGAGCCGATTGTTCGCGTGCGTACCCACGGCGTGGATACTGACTACCCGCTGGATCACGAGTTCATCACCGGTGGCGAATATCGTCGTATCTGCACGCTGGGCGAGAAACTGCGTGGCTTGCTGGAAGAAGATGCGTTTATCGAACGTGGTGAGCGTCGTCAGCCGGTAGCCAGCTTCGAGCAGGCGCTGGACTGGCTGGTGAAAGAGTCCCGTCGTGGCCTCTCCATCCAGCGTTATAAAGGTCTGGGCGAAATGAACCCGGAGCAGTTGTGGGAAACCACTATGGATCCGGAAAGCCGTCGTATGCTGCGCGTTACCGTTAAAGATGCGATTGCTGCCGACCAGTTGTTCACAACTCTGATGGGTGATGCCGTTGAACCGCGTCGTGCGTTTATCGAAGAGAACGCTCTGAAAGCGGCGAATATCGATATTTAATGGCATTAGCAATGCGAGCGTGCCTGATGCGCTACGCTTATCAGGCCTACAATACTCATGCAATATATTGAATTTTCATGATTTTGTAGGCCGGATAAGGCGGTTACGCCGCATCCGGCAAGAAGCTATAAGAAAAGGGCGGAGATGATCTCCGCCCTTTTTACTCCTGTAATCCGCAACTATCATCCCGCAGAACTATACTTTCTGAGTCAACACGTAACGCTTTACAGGTGATTATCATGGGACTTTTCGATGAAGTTGTCGGTGCCTTTCTGAAAGGCGATGCGGGGAAATATCAGGCCATTCTGAGCTGGGTTGAAGAGCAGGGCGGCATCCAGGTGCTGCTGGAGAAACTGCAAAGTGGCGGCTTAGGTGCCATTCTCTCAACCTGGTTGAGTAATCAACAGGGCAATCAACCGGTTAGCGGCGAACAACTGGAATCGGCACTGGGTACGAATGCAGTAGCCGATCTCGGGCAAAAACTCGGCGTAGATACCAGTGCTGCTTCCAACATGCTGGCGGAACAATTGCCGAAGATTATTGATGCGCTATCTCCGCAGGGCGAAGTTTCACCGCAAGCCAATAACGATCTGCTTTCCGCAGGCATGGAGTTGCTGAAAGGGAAACTCTTCCGCTAAGCAAAAGGGGAGCACGCAAGGCGCGTTGCATCCCCCTTTTCCCTCGGGTGTTGTACTGATTTTTGAGCGGAATCGCGTTAGCATGGGTCAGGAATCAATCTACCTGGGGAACTCATGGCTATCAAACTCATTGCTATCGATATGGATGGCACCCTTCTGCTGCCCGATCATACCATTTCACCCGCCGTTAAAAATGCGATTGCCGCAGCTCGCGCCCGCGGGGTGAATGTCGTGCTGACGACAGGTCGTCCTTATGCAGGTGTTCACAGCTACCTGAAAGAGCTGCATATGGAACAGCCGGGCGACTACTGTATTACTTATAACGGCGCACTGGTGCAGAAGGCCGCTGATGGCAGCACCGTGGCGCAAACAGCCCTGAGTTATGACGACTACCGTTTCCTGGAAAAACTCTCTCGCGAAGTCGGTTCTCATTTCCATGCACTGGATCGCACCACGCTATACACCGCCAACCGTGACATCAGCTATTACACGGTACATGAATCATTTGTGGCGACCATTCCGTTGGTGTTCTGCGAAGCGGAGAAAATGGACCCTGACACCCAGTTCCTGAAAGTGATGATGATTGATGAACCCGCCATCCTCGACCAGGCCATCGCGCGTATTCCGCAGGAAGTGAAAGAGAAATATACCGTACTGAAAAGCGCGCCGTACTTCCTCGAAATCCTCGACAAACGCGTTAACAAAGGCACTGGTGTGAAATCATTGGCCGACGTGTTGGGCATTAAACCGGAAGAAATCATGGCGATTGGCGATCAGGAAAACGACATCGCAATGATTGAATATGCAGGCGTCGGTGTGGCGATGGATAACGCTATTCCTTCGGTGAAAGAAGTGGCGAATTTTGTCACCAAATCCAACCTTGAAGATGGCGT
Organism: Escherichia sp. MOD1-EC5950; assembly: GCF_002965345.1. Classification (NCBI taxonomy): domain Bacteria; kingdom Pseudomonadati; phylum Pseudomonadota; class Gammaproteobacteria; order Enterobacterales; family Enterobacteriaceae; genus Escherichia; species Escherichia sp. MOD1-EC5950. The sequence continues at coordinate 51,935 of NZ_PTSR01000015.1, read as the reverse complement.
GGCGTTTGCTATTGAAAAGTATGTGCTGAATTAATCAGTGGGCGGGCAAACTGCATAAACGCGTTTGCCCGCAGCGATTAACAATTTCTGGTCGTGCATAAAATCAGGAACTGGAGTGGTGATGTTACTATATCCAGCGTAAGAGTGACTGGCAGCAACGCGTTAGCGAGGCCGCGCGGGACGCCATCTGTTGTTTTGTACTTATAAAATCCCACTGTAAAGGGTTGATGGAAAACCATCACGTTTGAGTAATCCGCTTTTTTATTTTTCTGGTGGATAGAGCCTTTCAGGCCGTCCAGCATCCATGTACAACGCTGGGTATCACACACAAAGCCATATTGTGTCGCCAGTGCTTTATCTTCCTCATTATCCCAGTCGTAATAGAGCGTTATGGCACCAGAAAAATTCGTATCACCGCTGCTTAAAATAAATTTCGCGTTATCGGAAACGGTGATTCTTTCGCCATGAATTACCGGGTCGTTCAGCATTTTAACCACCTCATCGCCGCCGTTGGTCAACAGGTAGTCCAGCGACTCTCCAACAAAAACATAGCCTTTCGTACCGTTACTATCCTCTGCCAGCGATAGACCCTTAATCGTGTCTGAGCGCCATTGCTGGGCATGTGGAGAGCTTGCGGTATTGAAAACCAGTCCAGCGGTTAGACATCCGGTCAACGCGAATGCTAAAGAACATAAACAGGCTGCTTTAATAAATCCTTGAAAATTCAATTGCATGATTAATCCTTTAAACAAGAATACTAAGCCGTTGGAAGCATACCTTTATTTCCCCGGCTGTTTACTCCCTGACAACCCTTTTCAGATTTGTGCCTGATGGATGCCATTTTCTTATGTGTTGTTCTTTTTGTGATCTAAATTGTAGTACAACAATACATGTTTGTACTACATTACACGTACAGTAAACGCGAATATCATCATGCTGGTACTACAAAGTTGCCGCGTTATGCATCGATCGGGGTAAAGTAGAGCAGAACATACAGAGCACAAGGACTCTTCATGACTCTCAATAAAACCGATCGCATTGTCATTACACTGGGTAAACAGATCGTTCACGGTAAATATGTACCTGGCTCGCCGCTTCCGGCCGAGGCGGAACTCTGTGAGGAGTTTGAAACCTCGCGCAACATCATTCGTGAAGTGTTCCGCTCGCTGATGGCGAAGCGGCTGATTGAAATGAAGCGTTATCGCGGCGCATTTGTGGCACCGCGTAATCAGTGGAATTACCTCGACACTGACGTACTGCAATGGGTGTTGGAAAACGACTACGACCCACGGCTTATCAGTGCAATGAGCGAAGTGCGAAATCTGGTGGAACCGGCGATTGCCCGTTGGGCGGCAGAGCGCGCGACCTCCAGCGATCTGGCGCAGATTGAATCGGCGCTGAACGAGATGATTGCTAACAATCAGGATCGCGAGGCGTTTAACGAAGCTGATATTCGCTACCACGAGGCGGTACTTCAGTCGGTACATAACCCGGTGTTACAGCAACTTAGCATCGCGATTAGTTCGCTGCAGCGGGCAGTTTTTGAACGAACCTGGATGGGCGATGAGGCCAACATGCCGCAAACGCTTCAGGAACATAAGGCGCTGTTCGATGCGATACGGCATCAGGACGGCGATGCGGCAGAGCAGGCGGCGCTTACCATGATCGCCAGCTCGACACGAAGATTAAAGGAAATCACATGACAGCTCGCTACATCGCAATTGACTGGGGATCGACCAATCTGCGCGCCTGGCTTTATCAGAGCGACAACTGCCTGGACAGCAGGCAATCAGAAGCAGGCGTCACGCGCCTGAACGGAAAATCTCCGGCTGCGGTGTTAGCAGAAGTGATAGCAGGCTGGCGTGAAGAGAATACGCCAGTGGTGATGGCAGGAATGGTTGGCAGCAATGTTGGCTGGAAAGTCGCTCCTTATTTATCCGTTCCTGCCTGTTTCTCATCTATTGGTGAACAGTTAACGTCTGTTGGCGACAATATCTGGATTATTCCCGGATTATGCGTCTCTCATGATGATAACCACAATGTGATGCGCGGCGAAGAAACACAATTGCTTGGCGCGCGTGCTCTTGCTCCTTCCTCTCTTTATGTTATGCCCGGTACGCATTGCAAATGGGTGCAAGCCGATAGCCAGCAAATCAACGATTTTCGCACCGTGATGACCGGTGAATTGCACCATTTACTGCTAAATCAGTCATTGATTGGGGCTGGTTTGCCGCCGCAGGAAAACTCTGCCGATGCCTTCGCGGCCGGTCTTGAACGCGGCCTTAATGCTCCCGCCGTATTGCCGCAACTTTTTGAAGTTCGCGCCTCGCATGTGCTGGGAACGCTTCCCCGCGAACAGGTCAGCGAATTTCTCTCTGGTTTGTTGATTGGTGCTGAGGTCGGCAGTATGCGCGACGACGTGGCTCATCAACAGGCTATCACCCTTGTCGCCGGAACATCGCTGACCGTGCGTTACCAACAAGCCTTTCAGGCTATGGGTTGCGACGTAACGGCGGTGGCGGGCGACACGGCATTTCTGGCTGGTATAAGGAGCATTGCTCATGCAGTGGCAAACTAAACTCCCACTGATCGCCATTTTGCGCGGCATTACGCCTGACGAGGCGCTGGCGCATGTTGGCGCGGTGATTGACGCCGGGTTCGACGCGGTTGAAATCCCGCTGAATTCTCCCCAATGGGAGCAAAGCATTCCCGCAGTCGTTGAAGCATACGGCGACAAAGCGTTGATTGGCGCAGGTACGGTACTGAAACCTGAGCAGGTTGATACGCTCGCCAGGATGGGCTGCCAGCTCATCGTTACGCCCAATATCCATAGTGAGGTCATTCGTCGTGCGGTGGGTTACGGCATGACCGTTTGCCCCGGTTGTGCGACGGCGACCGAAGCCTTTAGCGCGCTCGAAGCAGGCGCGCAGGCACTGAAAATATTTCCGTCATCGGCTTTTGGCCCGCAATACATCAAAGCATTAAAAGCGGTATTACCGCAGGACATCGCGGTCTTTGCCGTTGGCGGCGTGACGCCAGAAAACCTGGCGCAGTGGATAGACGCTGGTTGTGCTGGAGCGGGCTTAGGTAGCGATCTCTATCGCGCCGGACAGTCCGTGGAACGTACCGCGCAGCAGGCAGCAGCATTTGTTAAGGCGTATCGAGAGGCAGTGCAATGAAAATTACCAAAATTACCACGTATCGTTTACCTCCCCGCTGGATGTTCCTGAAAATTGAAACCGATGAAGGCGTGGTCGGTTGGGGCGAACCGGTGATCGAGGGCCGCGCCCGCACGGTGGAAGCGGCAGTTCACGAGCTGGGTGACTATCTGATTGGTCAGGATCCATCGCGCATCAACGACTTATGGCAAGTGATGTATCGCGCCGGTTTTTATCGTGGCGGCCCCATTCTGATGAGCGCCATCGCCGGGATCGACCAGGCGTTATGGGATATCAAAGGCAAAGTGCTGAATGCGCCCGTCTGGCAACTAATGGGTGGCCTGGTCCGCGACAAAATCAAAGCCTACAGTTGGGTCGGCGGCGATCGTCCGGCGGATGTTATCGACGGCATTAAAACCCTGCGTGAAATCGGCTTCGATACTTTCAAACTGAACGGTTGTGAAGAACTGGGTCTGATTGATAACTCCCGCGCGGTAGATGCGGCGGTCAACACCGTGGCACAAATTCGTGAAGCCTTTGGTAATCAGATTGAGTTTGGCCTTGATTTTCACGGTCGCGTCAGTGCGCCGATGGCGAAAGTGCTGATTAAAGAACTGGAACCGTATCGCCCGCTATTTATTGAAGAGCCGGTGCTGGCGGAACAAGCCGAATACTACCCGAAACTGGCGGCGCAAACTCACATTCCGCTGGCAGCGGGGGAGCGCATGTTCTCGCGCTTCGATTTTAAACGCGTGCTGGAGGCGGGGGGAATTTCGATCCTGCAACCGGATCTCTCCCACGCGGGCGGTATTACCGAATGCTACAAAATTGCCGGAATGGCGGAAGCCTATGACGTGACTCTTGCGCCGCACTGTCCGCTCGGCCCCATTGCACTGGCTGCTTGCCTGCATATCGACTTTGTCTCCTATAACGCCGTACTTCAGGAACAAAGTATGGGCATTCATTACAACAAAGGCGCGGAGTTACTCGACTTTGTGAAAAACAAAGAGGACTTCAGCATGGTCGGCGGCTTCTTTAAACCGCTAACGAAACCGGGCTTAGGCGTGGAAATCGACGAAGCCAAAGTCATTGAGTTCAGTAAAAATGCCCCGGACTGGCGTAATCCGCTCTGGCGTCATGAAGATAACAGCGTAGCAGAGTGGTAATTCCTGCCACGTAAGCCCCTCATCGGGCACTAAAACAGCAATACAAAAATATAACCCTCTGTAACTTACAGGGCATGGTGAGCGGCCTCGCTATGCCCAAAATCAGGAGATAGCTCGCTATGGATATTCCCGTAAATGCAGCAAAGCCGGGGCGTCGGCGTTATCTGACGTTGGTGATGATTTTTATTACGGTAGTGATTTGTTATGTCGATCGCGCCAACCTGGCCGTGGCTTCCGCCCATATTCAGGAAGAGTTCGGTATTACTAAAGCCGAAATGGGCTATGTATTTTCGGCCTTCGCCTGGCTTTATACCTTATGTCAGATCCCCGGCGGTTGGTTTTTAGATCGCGTGGGTTCACGTGTGACTTATTTTATTGCGATATTTGGCTGGTCGGTGGCGACATTATTCCAGGGATTTGCCACGGGCTTAATGTCATTAATTGGTCTGCGGGCGATAACCGGTATTTTCGAAGCGCCCGCTTTCCCGACCAATAACCGTATGGTGACCAGTTGGTTCCCGGAACATGAACGTGCTTCTGCCGTTGGTTTTTATACCTCTGGTCAGTTTGTCGGTCTGGCGTTTCTGACTCCGCTGCTGATCTGGATTCAGGAGATGTTGAGCTGGCACTGGGTGTTCATTGTCACCGGCGGTATCGGCATTATCTGGTCGCTGATTTGGTTTAAAGTTTACCAGCCGCCGCGCCTGACTAAAGGCATCAGCAAAGCTGAGCTGGATTACATTCGTGATGGTGGCGGTCTGGTGGATGGCGATGCGCCGGTGAAAAAAGAGGCGCGTCAGCCGTTAACGGCAAAAGACTGGAAACTGGTGTTCCATCGTAAACTGATCGGCGTCTATCTCGGGCAATTTGCGGTGGCGTCTACGCTGTGGTTCTTCTTAACCTGGTTCCCGAACTATTTAACCCAGGAAAAAGGGATAACGGCGTTGAAAGCGGGCTTTATGACCACGGTGCCATTTCTCGCTGCGTTTGTCGGTGTACTGCTCTCAGGATGGGTAGCGGATCTGCTGGTGCGGAAGGGCTTTTCGCTGGGCTTTGCGCGTAAAACACCAATAATCTGCGGCTTGTTGATCTCCACCTGCATTATGGGTGCTAACTATACCAATGACCCGATGATGATTATGTGTCTGATGGCGCTGGCATTCTTCGGTAACGGTTTTGCTTCGATTACCTGGTCGCTGGTCTCTTCTTTGGCACCGATGCGCCTGATTGGTTTAACCGGCGGGGTGTTTAACTTCGCCGGTGGTTTGGGGGGTATCACCGTTCCGCTGGTGGTGGGTTACCTGGCGCAGGGTTACGGTTTTGCACCTGCACTGGTTTATATCTCCGCCGTCGCGTTGATTGGCGCGCTCTCTTACATCCTGCTGGTAGGCGATGTGAAGCGCGTTGGGTAATCTCTCAACTGTGGAATATGTGCAATGCCACTGCGCATAATCCACTTTCTTAAGGCCGGTGCGGTCAGGCATCGGCTTTTCAGGATCTTACCGTAGAGTTTTAAACGCAGTTTGCGGGTGGCGCGCCAGTAAGCGGCATTGATTTTCTCCGGCTGCTTCAGTAGCACCGAACGCAGTATTTCCGCGCTATCCAGCGCATAGCTAATCCCCTCCAGCGAGCTGGCACTGATAAATCCCGCTGCTTCGCCAATAAGAAAAGCATTGTCTTTACCGCAGACAAAATCCTGCCAGCGTGAGGGAAACAACACGGTGCATTTTTCACTTTTCACCGCTTTGCCAAACTGGAACTGAAAGGCGTTCATTTTCTCTTTCAGCGCCGCAAAACGCGCCTGGCCGTCTTTCATCGGATAGGCACCGCCAAAAATAAAATAACCGTCTTTGCTGATACTCCATGAGTAACAGTCAGTTATCGCATTATCAAAGATACAGGAGTAGAACGGCGTCGGATGTTTCTCTGTGAACCACTGCTGGATAGCGACATATTTACGAATCTGATGATCCGGGTAGAGATGTCGTCGCACCATCGAGTTTGCACCATCAGCACCGACCAGATAGCGGGCAGTAATGTGTTGCTCCCAGCCATCGGCGCGAAAAATAACATGCCATTTATCATCCTCACGCCAGATTTTCCGGCACAGGCTGTCGTGGTAAACCTCAACGCTGGTGGGGATCAGCGATTTCATCCACAAGTCGAAGGCATGACGATTAATATTGATATAGCTTCGCTGGTAGTTACGCGTGAGCGATGCTGTGACGTCGACGGTTTTGACGCTGAAAATCTGTGGGTTGGCGATCACATCGACAGGGAGCGTTAGCCCGTCGCGAATAAAAGAACGCTGCGCGTCCGGTGCCAGCAGACCACCGCAAGGTTTGCTGAAACCTTCTGTACCGCACTGGTGCTTTTTATCCAGTGCAATCACCTGCATTTTTCCTGCTAACTGCCGCGCCAGTGCGGAACCCGCCGGGCCGAGGCCGATAATCGCTACGTCAAAATGTTCCATCTTTTTACTCACATTCATCACGATGGCAAAAGACTATTGTCTGAAAGTGAAGTCCTTGTGAAGTATGATGGCGGAAACCGTTTTGTATCAGGATCACGCCATGAAACAACTCACCAACGCTTCACGAAACCACCTGCTCACCAATACCAACACCTGGACACCCGATAGCCAGTGGCTGGTATTTGACGTGCGGCCTTCTGGCGCGTCGTTTACCGGCGAGACAATTGAGCGTGTGAATATTCATACCGGCGAGGTTGAAGTTATTTACCGGGCGTCACAGGGTGCACACGTTGGCGTGGTGACCGTTCATCCGAAGCTGGAGAAATATGTCTTCATCCACGGCCCAGAAAATCCTGATGAAACATGGCATTACGATTTCCATCACCGCCGCGGCGTGATTGTTGAAGGCGGAAAGATGAGCAATCTCGATGCCATGGATATTACCGTTCCGTACACTCCTGGGGCGCTACGTGGCGGCAGTCATGTACATGTCTTTAGCCCGAACGGTGAAATGGTGAGTTTTACCTATAACGACCATGTACTACATGAATGCTGCCCGGCGCTGGATTTGCGAAACGTCGGGGTTGCGGCACCGTTTGGCCCGGTTAACGTACACAAACAGCATCCGCGCGAATACAGCGGCAGCCACTGGTGCGTGCTGGTAAGTAAAACCACGCCCACGCCGCAGCCGGGCAGTGATGAAATCAATCGCGCTTATGAAGAGGGATGGGTCGGAAACCACGCGCTGGCGTTTATTGGCGACACACTTTCGCTGAACGGCGAGAAAGTACCGGAGCTGTTTATTGTAGAGCTGCCACAAAATGAAAACGGCTGGAAAGCGGCTGGTGAGGAGCCGTTAAGCGGCACGGAATCAACCCTGCCAGCGCCGCCGCGTGGTGTCGTGCAGCGACGTTTAACCTTTACTCACCATCGTACTTACCCAGGGTTAGTCAACGTTCCACGCCATTGGGTGCGTTGTAACCCACAGGGGACGCAAATCGCGTTTTTAATGCGTGACGATAACGGTATTGTGCAATTGTGGCTTATCTCCCCACAGGGCGGCGAACCGCGCCAGTTAACCGATAACAAAACGGATATTCAGTCAGCGTTTAACTGGCATCCGTCAGGAGAATGGCTGGGTTTTGTGCTGGATAATCGTATTGCCTGTGCACATGCGCAAAGCGGTGAAGTTGAGTATTTAACCGAAAATCACGCCAACCAACCTTCGGCAGACGCCGTGGTCTTCTCGCCAGATGGTCAATGGCTGGCGTGGATGGAAGCTGGCCAGTTGTGGGTCACCGAAACTGGCCACTAATTCAGTTCGTTGGCATTCGGGCTGGTGGAATGACGGCATTGATGGCCTGCGCGTCGGCTTCACTTTTTTCCACGCGAGAGCGCACTGAACTGTCTTTGCGGAATGCATCCCACGGCAGTAAAAGCGTGTCCATAACAGCGGTAAACGGCATATCAAGAATCACCAGTGACTTAGTGCCCCAGTTGGTTTCATTGTCACCAATCATGGTGGCGCTGGCACGGGTGCCAGGGTATGTTCCCTCTTTGCCCCCTGTATGGGACATCACGCTGGAACATCCTGTCATTAACGCCATCCCGCTGCACATTAAGAGTGCTAACAACACATTTCTTATCATAATAAATTCATCAGTTGATCGTTGGTGTTGGCATGATGTGTTATAGCGATCCCTTGCTGAAAATAACATCATCATCATGTCGCACTGTGGCGGCTATCGCACTTTAACGTTTCGTGCTGCCCCTCAGTCTATGCAATAGACCATAAACTGCAAAAAAAAGTCCGTTGGAAAGACTTGAAAAGTGCATATCCAGACCCATTTTTATACCGTAGCCGATGAGAACGCGCCTGATGGGTGTTCTGGCTATCCGACCTGTCCATTGTGGAAGGTCTTACATTCTCGCTGATTTCAGGAGCTATTGATTATGCGTAACTTTGATTTATCCCCGCTTTATCGTTCTGCAATTGGATTTGACCGTTTGTTTAACCACTTAGAAAACAACCAGAGCCAGAGTAATGGTGGCTACCCTCCGTATAACGTTGAACTGGTAGACGAAAACCATTATCGCATTGCTATCGCTGTAGCTGGTTTTGCTGAGAGTGAACTGGAAATTACCGCCCAGGACAATCTGCTGGTGGTGAAAGGTGCTCACGCCGACGAACAAAAAGAGCGCACCTATCTGTACCAGGGCATCGCTGAACGCAACTTCGAACGCAAATTCCAGTTAGCAGAAAACATTCATGTTCGTGGCGCTAACCTGGTGAACGGTCTGCTGTATATCGATCTCGAACGCGTGATTCCGGAAGCGAAAAAACCGCGCCGTATCGAAATCAACTAATTCTCTAAGGCCGCCTGGCGCGGCCTGGCAACTTCATGCTCGCCGTCAGGGAGCATATGCGAATCCTCGGATTTGCAGGTACTTACTCGCTTCTTAGAAGGAGAAATGACTATGCGTAACTTCGATTTATCCCCACTGATGCGTCAATGGATCGGTTTTGACAAACTGGCCAACGCACTGCAAAACGCCGGTGAAAGCCAGAGCTTCCCGCCGTACAACATTGAGAAAAGCGACGATAACCACTACCGCATTACTCTTGCGCTGGCGGGCTTCCGTCAGGAAGATTTAGATATTCAACTGGAAGGTACTCGCCTGAGCGTAAAAGGCACGCCGGAGCAGCCCAAAGAAGAGAAAAAATGGCTGCATCAAGGTCTTATGAATCAGCCTTTTAGCCTGAGTTTTACGCTGGCAGAAAATATGGAAGTCTCTGGTGCAACCTTCGTAAATGGTTTGCTGCATATTGATTTAATTCGTAATGAGCCTGAACCCATCGCAGCGCAGCGTATCGCTATCAGCGAACGTCCCGCGTTAAATAGCTAATTAGCTATTCTTTTTGCCCCGCCAGCCTGGTGGGGCTTTTTTTATTTACCATCTTCAACAATGTGTTAATTTTCGCCAATTTAAGATGTTCCTGCACTCTCTTTCCCGTGATAATGTGCGCCATAAGGCAAATCTGCTTCACCGATTCAGCCATAATCCATAGCAATTAAAATGTTATCTCAAGAGAAATGGACGATGAGTGATATAGCATTAACAGTCAGTATTCTGGCTTTGGTGGCGGTCGTCGGTTTGTTTATCGGCAACGTCAAGTTTCGCGGCGTTGGATTGGGCATTGGCGGCGTACTGTTCGGTGGGATCATCGTCGGCCATTTTGTTTCACAGGCTGGGATGACATTAAGTAGCGACATGCTGCATGTTATCCAGGAATTTGGTCTGATCCTGTTCGTTTACACTATCGGCATTCAAGTGGGGCCGGGATTCTTTGCCTCGTTGCGTGTCTCCGGATTACGCCTTAATTTGTTTGCCGTTTTGGTTGTCATCATCGGTGGCCTGGTCACCGCCATCCTGCATAAATTGTTCGATATCCCACTTCCCGTGGTGCTGGGGATTTTCTCCGGCGCGGTCACCAATACGCCAGCGCTGGGCGCAGGTCAGCAGATCTTACGCGATCTCGGCACACCGATGGAGATGGTTGATCAGATGGGGATGAGCTATGCGATGGCGTATCCATTCGGCATTTGCGGGATTTTGTTCACCATGTGGATACTGCGGGTTATTTTTCGCGTCAATGTTGAGACGGAAGCCCTGCAGCACGAGTCGACACGAACCAACGGCGGTGCGCTAATCAGGACGATTAATATCCGTGTTGAGAATCCTAATTTGCATAATTTAGCCATTAAAGATGTGCCGATTCTCAATGGCGATAAAGTTATCTGCTCGCGATTGAAACGAGAAGAAACCCTAAAAGTACCTTCGCCAGAGACCATTATTCAGTTGGGAGATTTACTGCATCTGGTGGGGCAGCCTGCGGATTTACATAATGCACAACTGGTGATTGGTCAGGAAGTGGATACTTCGCTGTCGACGAAAGGCACCGATTTGCGTGTCGAACGCGTGGTGGTCACCAATGAAAATGTGCTCGGCAAGCGTATTCGCGACCTGCATTTTAAGGAGCGCTATGATGTCGTCATTTCGCGACTGAATCGTGCCGGGGTTGAACTGGTCGCCAGTGGCGATATTAGCCTGCAATTTGGCGATATCCTCAACCTGGTTGGACGCCCGTCGGCTATTGATGCCGTTGCCAATGTATTAGGTAATGCGCAGCAAAAACTGCAACAGGTTCAGATGTTACCCGTGTTTATTGGTATCGGTCTTGGCGTGTTGTTAGGCTCCATTCCGGTGTTCGTGCCAGGATTCCCGGCGGCGTTGAAGCTGGGGCTGGCGGGTGGTCCGCTGATTATGGCGCTGATCCTTGGACGTATCGGCAGTATCGGTAAGCTGTACTGGTTTATGCCGCCAAGTGCCAACCTGGCACTGCGCGAACTGGGTATCGTACTGTTCCTTTCAGTTGTTGGTCTGAAATCCGGCGGCGATTTTATCCATACATTGGTTAATGGCGAAGGGCTAAGTTGGATAGGCTATGGTGCATTGATTACCGCGATTCCGCTGATCACAGCCGGCATTCTGGCGCGGATGTTAGCCAAAATGAATTATCTCACTATGTGTGGGATGTTGGCGGGTTCAATGACCGATCCACCGGCGCTGGCGTTTGCCAATAATCTTCATCCAACCAGTGGTGCAGCGGCTCTCTCTTACGCCACGGTGTATCCATTAGTCATGTTTCTGCGCATCATCACACCCCAGTTACTTGCGGTGCTTTTCTGGGGCATCGGTTAACCCTTTTCCGGGTGGAGTCGCCGTAAATGGTACTCCACCCGGTATTCACAGGCGTTTCTGAACATTACTGAGTTACTTAAACCAGTGAACCACCGGTCAGGAAAGAAAAGATCAGGAATATCAGCACAATTCCACAGATGATGCCGATACCAAAAAGCAAGGTATGGAAAGCCAGCGTCCCGCTACCAAAAAACAGTGCACCGCGAATGCTCCAGCGATTTTCTTTACGCATACCGGCAACAAACGCGCAGAGTAGCGCGGCAATGGCCAGGGCGATACCGCCGTGATCGAGGATTTTATCGACATCAACGTCCTCTTTTTTCTGCGTCGTGGTGATTTTTTCGCCTTTTATTCCGGCGAGAAGACCTCTTTTAATTTCCGCCGTTTTTTCTGCAATAACGCTTTCCAGCGTTGGCGGCGGCGTGGAAAAAGGGCCGAATGAAAAGTGGATAATGCCCATTATTAAAGCGATAGCACCGAACAGCATACCCAGTGAACTGATTTTATTTTGCGCTATGATACCCATCTGACCTCCTTGTAGCGGATGGCAAGCATATCAGGAAAGCGCCGGACGACATTCCTAAAAATAGACGAATAAGACATCGCTATTGCGAAACGACTAAGGAGCCATAGTGAAAATTTCCCGACTCGGAGAAGCGCCCGATTACCGTTTTTCTCTGGCTAATGAGCGTACCTTTCTGGCGTGGATCCGAACTGCGCTGGGTTTTCTGGCGGCAGGTGTTGGACTGGATCAGCTTGCACCGGATTTCGCCACGCCGGTCATTCGCGAACTGCTGGCATTGTTGTTGTGTCTGTTTTCCGGCGGGTTAGCGATGTATGGTTACCTGCGCTGGCTACGTAACGAAAAGGCGATGCGTCTGAAAGAAGATTTACCCTACACCAACAGCTTATTAATCATTAGCTTAATATTGATGATTGTGGCGGTGATCGTTATGGGACTGGTACTGTATGCCGGATAGCCGCAAAGCCAGACGGATTGCCGACCCGGGTCTTCAGCCGGAACGCACATCGCTGGCATGGTTTCGCACCATGCTGGGTTACGGTGCGTTGATGGCGTTGGCAATCAAACACAACTGGCATCAGTCAGGCACATTGTTCTGGATTTCTATTGGCATCCTTTCCTTTGTGGCATTGATCCTCTGGCGCTATACCCGCAATCGCAATTTAATGGATGTCACTAATAGCGATTTTTCCCAATTTTACGTAATCCGTGACAAATTTATGATCTCCCTCGCGGTGTTATCTCTTGCAATACTGTTTGCTGTAACGCATATACATCAAATTATCGTATTAATTGAGAGAATCACATGACAGGAAGTCAGGTTAGAAATGCTGAAGAGGACAGGCACAAATTGGTTATAGAGTATAAAGACGCTCTGCAACCTGCCGATTTTTATCAAAATTTCAAACAGCGAGGCATCCGCTCCGTGCAACTTATTCCCCACATTGAATTTGATGACCGGGGCGAGCTGACGGCAGCTTCGATGACAGAGGAGCTGTGGGGGCAATTTTTAATTGCCCTGTTCGAGTGTTGGGTGCGGGCAGATATCAGTCGTATATCAATTGAGCTTTTCGACGCCACCCTGCAAAAATGGTGCAGGAGCGAAAAACTGCAACCCCGGCGAGGCTGTCAGGGATGTGACTGGCATCGTCTTTGCCCACAAGCATGGGATGATCAGCCGGACGACGTGCTTTGTGCTGGCTATCAAGCTTTTTATTCCCACTCGGCACCGTACATGCGGGTGATGCGCGACTTGATAAAGCAGCATCGTTCTCCCATGGAGTTGATGACGATGCTGCGGTGATGCGAGCTTAAATGGCCTGCCCCTGGTGTGATATCCGCGTTGCCAGCGGCAGCCAGCAAAGCACAATCAATAACCCCATTAAGGTCATCAACAGCCCCAGACTTCCCTGACCGGTTTGCGGCAGCATCGCAGAGAGCGACGCCAGTACGCCGGAACCAATGTTTTGCAGGCCGCCAACCAGTGCGCCAGCAGTACCTGCCAGGAATGGAAACGGCTCCATCGCGCCGCTGGTGGCCAGCGGAAATAGCATTCCGGCACCAAAAAAGAACAGCGCGGCGGGAACGAGTAGTGTCCAGACATTCATCACGCCAAACCAGCCAGGGATCCACATCATCAGTCCTGCCAGCAGGCAACAGATAACTGACTGCCACATTAACGAAGAGAACCGTTTATTCGGGCGTCCGGCAAACCATGCGCCGAAAAATGCCGCCGGGATTGGCAGAATAAATAAAATACTGACCGTCATACTGCTCAGCCCTAATACTGCGCCCATCAACACACCAGAACAGGCTTCGAAAGCGGCAATTCCTGCCAGACCGCCAATAAGCATCAGTAAATAGCAGTTAAAACCGCCGTTACCGAAAAGAGTTTTATAACTGGTCAGTAGGCGCGTGCGTGGCGCATCGACAGGGCGCGTTTCCGGCATCCAGCGCGCCATACTGAACGTCACACCGGCACAGAGCACCAGCAAAAACAGGTAACAGGCCCGCCAGTTCCACATGGTATTCAGCAGACCGCCAATTAATGGCGCAAGCAAAGGGCTGACGAGAATACCCATATTTAACATGCTATTAGCGTGACGTAGCTGTGTCCGTTCATATAGATCACGCGGTAATGTACGCGCCATCACACCACCGACACCGGTTCCCATTCCCTGCATTGCGCTGGCAGTAATTAATACCGTCAGGCTGGAGGTGGTGACCGCCACCAGCGTTGCTAACATAAAAATGGACATTCCGACGAGGATCACCGGGCGGCGACCCACACGGTCGGAAATTGGGCCATAAAACAGTTGTGAGACACCGTAGGTCAGCAGATACGCGCCCATTACGCTCTGCACCGCCCCTTCACGGACGTTGAGATCGCGCGCCATATCGGCAATAGCTGGAATATAAATAGTTTGTGCCATCTGACCGACAGCCACGAGTAATACCAACATCAATAATAAATTGATGTTTCTATGCGTTTTCATTATCACAGATGCTTATATAAGAATATTTAGAATAAGTTGCTACGCATTCCAATAAATGCGGGAGAGGAATCTATCACATTGATAAATGTTAGCCAGATATATATATGGAATGATGAATAACGAAGCGGCAGAATATATAAACAACAGCGGCAATAAATGTTTCCGGAATGGATTGTAGTTTAAATAAATTCTGTAGATACGATGCGTCAGCATCGCATCGACACGAATCTGCCAGCAGAATGTAAAAGATCACCTCCTCAGGAGGTAGTCTTTTACTTCTTACGCTTCAGTACAAAACGTGATCAGTCCCTCATTTTTTCCCTGATGAAAAATTTTCCATTGTCTCTCCTGTAAACCTGTGCTTGTATAAATATTGTTAAACACAAAACAAACAAGGTCCCCAATGACTACTTCCATGCTCAACGCAAAACTACTACCAACTGCGCCATCCGCCGCAGTGGTCGTCGTGCGTGTGGTGGTGGTCGTCGGCAATGCGCCGTAGGGACTGGAACAACACACGATTCCAAAACCCCGCCGGCGCAAACCGGGCGGGGTTTTTCGTTTAAGCACCCCCGGAAAGTCGGCCCAGAAGAAAAGGACTGGAGCATGGCAAGTTCGGGCACAACATCGACACGTAAGCGCTTTACTGGCGCAGAATTTATCGTTTATTTCCTGGAACAACAGGGCATTAAGGTTGTGACGGGGATCCCTGGTGGCTCAATTCTCCCTGTCTATGACGCCTTAAGCCAAAGTACACAAATCCGCCATATTCTGGCCCGTCACGAACAAGGAGCGGGATTTATCGCCCAGGGGATGGCGCGCACCGACGGAAAACCAGCGGTTTGCATGGCCTGCAGTGGGCCGGGAGCGACTAATCTGGTGACTGCCATTGCCGATGCGAGGCTGGACTCCATTCCGCTGATTTGCATCACCGGTCAGGTTCCGGCCTCAATGATTGGCACCGACGCCTTCCAGGAAGTCGATACCTACGGCATCTCTATCCCCATCACCAAACATAACTATCTGGTCAGACATATCGAAGAACTTCCGCAGGTCATGAGCGATGCCTTTCGCATTGCGCAATCAGGCCGCCCTGGCCCGGTGTGGATAGACATTCCTAAGGATGTGCAAACAGCGGTTTTTGAGATTGAAGAACAACCTGCTCCGGTAGAAAAAGCCGCCGCGCCTGCCTTTAGTGAAGAGAGCATTCGTGACGCGGCAGCGATGATTAACGCAGCCAAACGCCCGGTGCTTTATCTGGGAGGCGGTGTGATCAACGCGCCTGCGCGGGTGCGTGAACTGGCAGAGAAAGCGCAACTGCCCACCACCATGACCTTAATGGCGCTAGGCATGTTGCCAAAAGCGCATCCGCTGTCGCTGGGTATGCTGGGAATGCACGGTGTACGCAGCACCAACTTTATCTTGCAGGAGGCGGATCTGCTGATTGTGCTCGGTGCACGTTTTGATGATCGGGCGATAGGCAAAACCGAGGAGTTCTGCCCGAACGCGAAAATCATTCATGTTGATATCGACCGCGCAGAGCTGGGCAAAGTTAAGCAAGCGCACGTGGCGATTCAGGCGGATGTTGATGATGTGTTGGCGCAATTAATCCCACAGGTGGAAGTCCAACCGCGTACAGAGTGGCACCAACAGGTGGCTGATTTACAACGCGAATTCCCGTGCCCTATCCCGAAAGCATGCGATCCGTTAACGCATTACGGCCTGATCAACGCCGTTGCCGCCTGTGTGGATGACAACGCGATTATCACGACCGATGTTGGTCAGCACCAGATGTGGACCGCACAAGCGTATCCGCTCAATCGTCCTCGTCAGTGGCTGACCTCCGGTGGGCTGGGAACCATGGGCTTTGGCCTGCCAGCGGCGATTGGCGCGGCGCTGGCAAACCCGGCTCGCAAAGTTTTATGTTTCTCCGGTGACGGCAGTCTGATGATGAATATTCAGGAGATGGCCACCGCCAGCGAAAACCAACTGGATGTCAAAATCATTCTGATGAACAACGAAGCGTTAGGGTTGGTGCATCAGCAGCAAAGCCTGTTCTACAAGCAGGGCGTTTTTGCCGCCACCTATCCGGGCAAAATCAACTTTATGCAAATAGCCGCCGGATTCGGCCTCGAAACCTGTGATTTGAATAACGAAGCCGATCCGCAGGCCGCGTTGCAGGAAATTATTAATCGCCCTGGCCCGGCGCTGATCCACGTGCGCATTGATGCCGAAGAAAAAGTTTACCCGATGGTGCCGCCAGGTGCGGCGAATACTGAAATGGTGGGGGAATAAACCATGCAAAACACAACTCATGACAACGTGATTCTGGAACTCACCGTTCGCAACCATCCGGGCGTAATGACCCACGTTTGTGGGCTTTTTGCCCGCCGCGCCTTTAACGTCGAGGGTATTCTCTGCCTGCCGATTCAGGACAGCGACAAAAGCCATATTTGGCTACTGGTTAATGATGACCAGCGGCTGGAGCAGATGATAAGCCAAATCGACAAACTGGAAGATGTGGTCAAAGTGCAGCGTAATCAGTCTGACCCGACCATGTTTAACAAGATTGCAGTGTTCTTTCAGTAACCGCTCAAGGCTTGAACAGCGGCGCGCTTATCGTTAAGGTAAGCGCGTTTTTTTACCCGCCAGGACAAGACCATGATCACCGTTGCCCTTATAGACGATCACCTTATCGTCCGCTCCGGCTTTGCGCAGTTGCTGGGGCTGGAACCTGATTTGCAGGTAGTTGCTGAGTTTGGCTCGGGGCGCGAGGCGCTGGCCGGATTGCCTGGGCGCGGTGTGCAGGTGTGTATTTGCGACATCTCAATGCCGGATATTTCGGGGCTGGAGTTGCTAAGTCTGCTACCAAAAGGGATGGCGACAATTATGCTCTCCGTTCATGACAGTCCGGCGCTGGTTGAACAGGCGCTTAATGCGGGCGCGCGCGGTTTTCTCTCCAAACGTTGTAGCCCGGACGAACTGATCGCCGCCGTGCATACAGTTGCCACGGGCGGCTGTTATCTGACGCCGGACATCGCCATTAAGCTGGCATCCGGCCGCCAGGATCCACTGACCAAACGTGAACGTCAGGTGGCGGAAAAGCTGGCGCAAGGGATGGCAGTAAAAGAGATCGCCGCTGAACTGGGGTTGTCGCCTAAAACGGTGCACGTACATCGCGCTAATCTGATGGAAAAACTGGGCGTCAGTAACGACGTTGAACTGGCTCGCCGCATGTTTGATGGCTGGTGATGAAGACGTTTTTTTCCCGCTTAATTACCGTTATAGCCTGCTTTTTTATTTTCTCTGCCGCGTGGTTTTGCCTGTGGAGTATCAGCCTGCATTTGGTTGAACGCCCGGAGCTGGCTGTGCTGCTGTTCCCGTTTGGCTTGCGGCTGGGACTGATGTTGCAATGCCCGCGCGGATACTGGCCCGTATTGCTGGGCGCGGAATGGTTGCTGATTTACTGGTTGATGCAGGCGGTTGGGTTAACGCATTTTCCGTTATTGATGATCGGTAGTTTACTGACGTTACTGCCCGTGGCGTTGATTTCTCGCTATCGCCATCAGCGTGACTGGCGCACGTTGCTGTTACAAGGAGCAGCGTTGACGGCGGCAGCGTTGTTACAGTCACTGCCCTGGCTTTGGCACAGGTATGGAAACGAGTCGTGGAACGCGCTGTTATTGACCTTAACTGGCGGTCTGACGCTGGCTCCTGTTTGTCTCGTGTTCTGGCATTACCTGGCGAATAACACCTGGCTACCGCTGGGGCCGTCGCTGGTTTCTCAGCCGATAAACTGGCGTGGACGCCATCTGGTCTGGTACTTGCTGCTGTTTGTTATCAGTCTCTGGCTGCAACTGGGGCTGCCGAACGAACTGTCGCGCTTTACGCCATTCTGCCTGGCGCTGCCGATTATTGCCCTGGCCTGGCACTATGGCTGGCAAGGAGCGCTGATTGCGACGCTGATGAACGCCATTGCGTTGATTGCCAGCCAGACATGGCATGATCATCCGGTGGATTTATTGCTCTCGCTGCTGGTGCAAAGCCTTACAGGCTTGTTGCTTGGTGCAGGTATTCAGCGACTGCGCGAGCTTAACCAGTCGCTGCAAAAGGAACTGGCGCGCAATCAGCATCTTGCCGAACGTTTGCTGGAAACCGAAGAGAGCGTGCGCCGCGACGTAGCGCGTGAACTGCACGATGATATCGGCCAGACCATCACCGCTATTCGCACCCAGGCGGGCATTGTTCAGCGATTGGCAGCGGATAACGCCAGTGTGAAGCAGAGTGGGCAGCTAATCGAACAACTGTCGCTGGGCGTTTACGACGCGGTGCGCCGCTTGTTAGGGCGGTTACGCCCACGTCAGTTGGATGACCTCACTCTTGAGCAGGCCATCCGTTCACTGATGCGAGAAATGGAACTGGAGGGGCGCGGTATTATCAGTCATCTCGAATGGCGGATAGATGAATCGGCGTTAAGTGAAAACCAGCGAGTAACGCTGTTTCGTGTCTGCCAGGAAGGGCTGAACAACATTGTGAAACATGCCGATGCCAGTGCGGTCACGCTGCAAGGCTGGCAGCAGGATGAGCGGTTAATGCTGGTGATTGAAGACGATGGTAGCGGTTTGCCGCCAGACTCAGGGCAACACGGTTTTGGCCTCACCGGAATGCGTGAGCGTGTAACGGCGCTGGGCGGCACCTTAACCATCTCCTGTCTGCACGGCACACGCGTCAGTGTCTCTCTCCCCCAACGTTATGTCTAAGGCTTGATGATGTTGCAGTTTCTGAAAGCGCCTGCCGACGCGCCGCTGATGAGTGATAAACGTGAAATTGATGCCTGCTACCGCTACTGGCGTCGGCATATTTTGTTGACCATCTGGTTAGGTTATGCGCTGTTTTATTTCACGCGTAAAAGTTTTAACGCCGCTATGCCGGAAATCCTTGCTACCGGCGTGCTAAGTCGTAGCGATATTGGCCTGTTAGCAACCCTGTTTTATATCACCTACGGTTTGTCGAAGTTTGTCTCCGGCATTGTCAGCGACCGCTCAAATGCGCGTTATTTTATGGGGATTGGGCTTATCGCGACTGGCATCATCAACATTCTGTTTGGATTTTCCACTTCGCTATGGGCGTTTGCCGTGCTCTGGGTGTTGAACGCCTTTTTCCAGGGCTGGGGGTCGCCGGTTTGTGCGCGTCTGTTAACTGCCTGGTATTCACGTACCGAGCGTGGCGGTTGGTGGGCGCTGTGGAATACGGCACATAACGTTGGCGGTGCGTTGATCCCCATCGTGATGGCGGCAGTTGCGCTGCATTATAGCTGGCGTATCGGGATGATGATTGCCGGAAGTTTAGCCATTATAGTGGGGGTTTTTCTCTGCTGGCGGCTACGCGACCGCCCGCAGGCGTTAGGTTTACCGGCGGTCGGAGAATGGCGGCACGACGCACTGGAGGTAGCCCAGCAACAGGAAGGGGCGGGGTTGACACGTAAAGAGATCCTCACCAAATATGTGTTGCTGAATCCATACATCTGGCTGCTTTCGTTCTGCTACGTGCTGGTTTACGTGGTTCGTGCAGCGATTAACGACTGGGGCAACTTGTACATGTCCGAGACGCTGGGCGTCGATTTGGTGACGGCGAATACCGCGGTAACCATGTTTGAACTGGGCGGATTTATCGGTGCGCTGGTTGCAGGCTGGGGATCGGACAAACTGTTTAACGGTAACCGTGGGCCGATGAATTTGATATTCGCCGCGGGGATTTTGCTTTCTGTCGGCTCGCTGTGGCTGATGCCGTTTGCCAGTTACGTGATGCAGGCGACCTGCTTTTTCACCATTGGCTTTTTTGTTTTTGGCCCGCAGATGTTAATCGGCATGGCAGCGGCAGAGTGTTCTCACAAAGAGGCGGCAGGGGCAGCGACGGGGTTTGTCGGCTTGTTTGCTTATCTTGGGGCATCGCTCGCCGGTTGGCCGCTGGCGAAAGTGCTCGATACCTGGCACTGGAGCGGTTTTTTTGTGGTTATCGCTATCGCCGCCGGGATTTCGGCGCTGCTGTTACTGCCCTTTTTGAATGCTCAGGCACCACGCGAAGCGTGATGCATCTCACCTTTTTACTTCATATCCGGCAAAACTAAGAAATTTTCCTGGTTTTGCCTGGACGCTATCCCAGGCCTGATTTGCTGCTGATTTTTACAATGAATACCTCACGCAGGTATTCATTTCAGGAGTAACCCATGCTGGCTTTCCTCAACCAGGTTCGCAAGCCGACTCTGGATCTTCCGCTCGAAGTGCGGCGCAAAATGTGGTTCAAACCGTTCATGCAATCCTACCTGGTGGTCTTTATTGGCTACCTGACGATGTACCTGATTCGTAAGAACTTTAACATTGCGCAGAACGACATGATCTCCACCTACGGGCTGAGCATGACGCAGTTGGGGATGATAGGACTGGGCTTCTCCATCACCTATGGCGTGGGTAAAACGCTGGTTTCCTATTACGCTGACGGCAAAAATACTAAGCAGTTCCTGCCATTCATGCTGATCCTTTCAGCTATTTGTATGCTGGGGTTCAGCGCCAGTATGGGCAGCGGCTCGGTTAGCCTGTTCCTGATGATTGCTTTCTACGCCTTAAGCGGCTTTTTCCAGAGCACCGGCGGTTCGTGCAGTTACTCCACCATCACCAAATGGACGCCGCGTCGTAAGCGCGGGACGTTCCTCGGTTTCTGGAACATTTCCCACAACCTCGGCGGCGCGGGTGCGGCGGGTGTGGCGCTGTTCGGCGCAAATTACCTGTTCGATGGCCACGTGATTGGCATGTTTATTTTCCCGTCGATTATTGCACTGATTGTCGGTTTTATCGGTCTGCGTTACGGAAGTGACTCCCCTGAAGCTTATGGTCTTGGCAAAGCCGAAGAACTGTTCGGTGAAGAGATCAGCGAAGAGGACAAAGAGACGGAATCCACGGATATGACCAAGTGGCAGATCTTTGTCGAATATGTTTTGAAAAACAAAGTGATCTGGCTGCTGTGCTTCGCCAACATCTTCCTGTACGTGGTGCGTATTGGTATCGACCAGTGGTCAACCGTCTACGCTTTCCAGGAACTCAAACTCTCTAAAGCGGTAGCGATTCAGGGCTTTACGCTGTTTGAAGCAGGCGCACTGGTCGGTACGCTGCTGTGGGGCTGGCTCTCCGACCTGGCGAATGGTCGCCGTGGCCTGGTGGCCTGCATCGCGCTGGCACTGATTATCGCGACACTCGGTGTGTATCAGCACGCCAGCAATCAATACATCTACCTGGCTTCTCTCTTTGCATTAGGTTTCCTGGTATTTGGTCCGCAACTGTTGATTGGCGTGGCGGCTGTTGGCTTTGTACCGAAAAAAGCGATCGGCGCTGCCGACGGGATTAAAGGCACCTTCGCCTACCTGATTGGTGACAGCTTTGCCAAGTTAGGTCTGGGGATGATTGCCGATGGTACTCCGGTATTCGGCCTTACCGGCTGGGCTGGAACCTTCGCCGCGCTGGATATCGCCGCAATTGGCTGTATCTGCCTGATGGCGATAGTCGCGGTGATGGAAGAACGCAAAATCCGCCGCGAGAAAAAAATTCAGCAGTTGACAGTGGCATAAACGTAACTGGTGACTTTTGCCCGGCATGATGCCGGGCTTTTTTTATTCCGCGATCTCAAGCGTAGTGAAGGAAAACGTCTCGCCATCAAACAAACCCTGGCTGGTCAGTTTCAGCGCGGGGATCACTGGCAGGGAAAGAAATGCCATCTGAATAAACGGTTCATCCGGTAGTGGACCACATTCACGGGCGGCGACTTTCAATGCGTCAATTTGTTCCGCCAGTGACTGCGCTGTGTCGGTGCTCATCAGCCCGGCAATGGGCAACGGCAGGTGGCTCTGTACCTGACCGTTACGTACTACGCAAAGCCCACCGCCGTCCTGAATAACCTGATTCACCGCCAGCGCCATTTCTTCAGTGCTACGACCGATCACCACAATGTTATGGCTGTCATGGCTGACCGTCGCCGCCATCGCGCCTTCGTTCAGGCCAAAGCCGCCGAGCAAACCACAGGCCGGAGTCAGTCGTTGTCCGTAGCGCTCAAGCACGGCAATAAAGCACACATCATCGCGATCAAAACCGTTTTCGCTGTAAACGCAGGAGCGGGAGTGCGTAATCAGTTCGTTATGAATAACGTCAATGACACGATAGCGTTTTCCGGGAGTAAATTGCAGCGCAAAGTCGCTGGCGGAAACTGGCTGGCGGGCAATGGTATTGCCATACGGCGGGGCAGATTGCGCCAGTCTTACCGACTCTTGTGCCTGTAAGGTTTGTGCGTCAATCGGTTCGCCTTTCACCAGTACCTGTTGTACTGTGACCTTACGCGCGTCACTTAGCAGAACGATATCGGCCTGTTTGCCTGGTGCCAGTAAACCGAGATGATTAAGACCAAAATGACGCGCCGTCGACCAACTGGCTACACGATATGCCACATGCAGCGGCACATTGTGTTGTTCGATCAGGCGGCGGATTAAGGCGTCGATATGCCCTTCATGGGCAATTTCCCACGGGTTACGGTCATCGGTACAGAGCATGCATTGCGGGCTGTTAAATTCGTTGATCAACGGTGCCAGTGCATTGAGATTGCGGGCGGCGGACCCTTCGCGGATCATCAACGACATACCGAGTTGTAATTTCCGGCGACCTTCTTCCAGCAGATAACTTTCGTGGCAGTTTTCAATACCCGCAGCAATATAAGCGTTAAGTTCTTTACCACCCAAACCGGGACAGTGACCGTCCAGCGTCAGATGGCGAAACGCGTCCAGTTTATCGAGTAGCGCATTTTGGCCGCTAATCACGCCTGGATAGTCCATCATCTCGGCCAGACCGGTAACCTGCGGATGATCCCGCCAGGTGAGCATCTGTTCGAGGGTAAAACTGGCGCCGTTTACATCGCAGCCTTCCAGGGCGGGAACGCAAGAACTGACCTGCAAATACTGATTCTGCCTTGCCTGTTCAGCGCAGCGGGCAAACCAGGCGAATCCGGCTTCACCCATGACGTTGACGATTTCATGAGGGTCGCAAATGACGGTTGTCAGGCCACGCGGCAGGGTGGCGGTTTCAAAGGTGACTGGCGTCATCATGCTGGATTCAATATGCAGGTGAGCATCAATAAACCCCGGCACTGCCGTTGCGCCGTTAGCATCAATTCGATGCAAAGCCGGAGCGTCGGCGTATTCTGCGCCAACACCGGCAATGTAACGCCCTTTAATCACAATCGGGCCGGAAATTTCTCCGCCATTGATCAGATCCAGAATAGAGACATTATCAATAATATAATCGGCAACGGCTTCTCCACGGGATACGGCTAACAATTCCTGGTATTCGCCCCGACTAATGTGATGAAATTTATGGCTAATAGAATTATTCATGTTTTTCTCATTTTGATTTTATCAGTTTGATTATTATTTATCATAAAGAAACGTCGCGAGATTATTAAAGAATATCCATTAATGTGCAATTGAAATGTGATAATTATCACTGAACCGTTGTTGTCATTTGTTTTACAAAAGCAAGGAATTAAATCTCCTTCAATGGACAAAAAAATGAATAATGACAATACCGATTACGTGAGTAATGAATCAGGGACGCTTTCGCGATTATTTAAACTGCCGCAACATGGGACCACCGTCCGCACAGAATTGATTGCAGGGATGACCACTTTTTTAACCATGGTGTACATCGTTTTCGTTAACCCGCAAATTCTCGGTGCGGCGCAAATGGATCCGAAAGTGGTGTTTGTCACCACCTGTCTGATTGCCGGTATCGGCAGCATTGCGATGGGGATATTTGCTAACTTACCCGTAGCGCTGGCTCCAGCAATGGGGCTGAATGCCTTCTTTGCGTTTGTGGTGGTGGGGGCAATGGGCATCTCCTGGCAGACCGGTATGGGCGCTATATTCTGGGGCGCAATAGGGCTATTTTTGCTCACGCTTTTTCGTATACGTTACTGGATGATATCTAACATTCCGTTAAGTTTACGTATTGGTATCACCAGTGGCATCGGGTTATTTATTGCCTTAATGGGATTAAAAAACACCGGTGTTATTGTCGCCAATAAAGATACGCTGGTGATGATTGGTGATTTAAGTTCTCATGGTGTGTTGTTGGGTATTTTAGGTTTTTTTATTATAACCGTGTTGTCATCACGTAATTTTCACGCCGCGGTGTTGGTTTCTATTGTTGTTACTTCCTGCTGTGGATTATTTTTTGGTGATGTTCATTTTAGCGGCATCTATTCCATTCCACCTGATATTAGCGGTGTTATTGGTGAAGTTGATTTGAGCGGAGCATTGTCGCTTGAACTGGCCGGTATCATTTTCTCCTTTATGTTGATCAACCTATTTGATTCATCAGGAACATTAATTGGCGTAACTGATAAAGCTGGCTTAATAGATAGTCACGGTAAATTCCCGAATATGAATAAGGCGCTGTATGTCGATAGCGTCAGTTCGGTGGCTGGCGCGTTTATCGGCACCTCTTCTGTTACCGCCTATATTGAAAGTACTTCTGGTGTGGCGGTCGGTGGTCGCACGGGGCTGACTGCGGTAGTGGTCGGCGTTATGTTCCTGCTGGTTATGTTTTTCTCGCCGCTGGTGGCGATGGTTCCTCCTTACGCAACCGCCGGGGCGTTAATCTTTGTTGGTGTGTTGATGACTTCAAGTCTGGCGCGCGTTAACTGGGATGATTTTACCGAATCGGTGCCCGCATTTATTACCACGGTAATGATGCCTTTTACCTTTTCAATTACTGAAGGTATCGCGCTGGGCTTTATGTCGTACTGCATCATGAAAGTGTGCACCGGGCGCTGGCGCGATCTGAACCTGTGTGTGGTGGTGGTAGCGGCGCTATTTGCGTTGAAAATCATCCTGGTGGATTAGTATCTGATAAGTGTTTCCAGATATCATGAGTGCCGTTTACGCAGGAGAACTCATGATCTGGATAATGCTTGCCACGCTGGCGGTGGTGTTTGTGGTTGGTTTTCGGGTGCTGACATACGGGGCCAGAAAAGCGATTCGCCGCCTGAGCGATCGGCTGAATATTGATGTGGTGCCTGTCGAATCGATGGTCGATCAGATGGGAAAATTAGCCGGTGACGAATTTTTACGTTATCTGCATCGCCCGGATGAGTCGCACTTACAAAACGCCGCGCAGGTGTTGCTCATCTGGCAAATTGTCATTGTCGATGGCAGTGAACAGAACCTGCATCAGTGGCATCGAATTTTGCAAAAAGCCCGTCTCGCCGCACCCATTACCGATGCACAGGTGAGGCTGGCGCTGGGTTTTCTACGAGAGACAGAGCCTGAAATGCAGGAAATTACCGCTTTCCAGATGCGCTATAACGCGTTTTTTCAGCCTACTGAGGGCGTTCACTGGCTGCATTAAAACCGCTTTGCCTGATGCGACGCTGGCGCGTCTTATCAGGCCTACAGACCGAGTACGGATAAGGCGTTCACGCCGCATCCGGCAATCTTTGTCTTGTTCCGTTTCAATCTTACCCTTACCTCATGCGACACCGTAAAAGTTGCAAAAACGTTAAATGCATCACACATTTCAATGTTAAAGTGGTCGGCTTTTCCCCTGAAACATGCCTCGAGTAACACCATGAGTGAATTTATTACAGAAAACCGCGGCGCGGGTGCCATCAGCCGACCGAACTGGTCAGCCGTTTTCTCGGTGGCGTTTTGCGTCGCTTGCCTGATTATCGTTGAGTTTTTGCCTGTCAGTTTATTGACGCCAATGGCTCAGGATTTAGGTATTTCGGAAGGGGTTGCCGGACAATCGGTGACTGTTACCGCCTTTGTAGCGATGTTTGCCAGTTTGTTTATTACCCAGACAATTCAGGCCACTAACCGTCGCTACGTTGTTATTTTGTTTGCCGTTTTGCTGACGCTCTCTTGCTTGCTGGTTTCCTTTGCCAGTTCCTTCAGGATGTTGTTAATCGGCCGCGCTTGTCTGGGACTGGCGCTGGGTGGGTTCTGGGCAATGTCAGCGTCGCTGACCATGCGGCTGGTGCCGCCTCGAATGGTGCCGAAGGCTCTGTCGGTGATCTTCGGTGCCGTTTCTATCGCGCTGGTGATTGCCGCGCCGTTAGGCAGCTTTTTAGGCGAGCTTATCGGCTGGCGCAATGTCTTTAACGCGGCGGCAGTGATGGGCGTTCTGTGTATTTTCTGGATTATTAAATCATTGCCCTCACTGCCTGGCGAACCGTCACATCAGAAGCAAAATACCTTCCGCCTGTTGCAGCGTCCGGGGGTGATGGCCGGGATGATCGCTATCTTTATGTCCTTTGCGGGGCAATTCGCTTTCTTCACTTATATTCGCCCTGTGTATATGAATCTGGCGGGATTCGGCGTAGATGGCTTAACGCTGGTACTGCTGAGTTTTGGTCTCGCCAGCTTTGTCGGTACATCGCTTTCGTCGATCATTCTTAAACGTTCGGTAAAACTGGCCTTAGCGGGCGCACCGTTAGTGCTCGCCTTTAGCGCGCTGATACTGGTGTTGTGGGGAAGCGATAAAATTGTTGCTACCGGCGTGGCGATTATCTGGGGGCTGACCTTTGCTTTAATTCCCGTTGGCTGGTCAACGTGGATCACCCGCTCACTGGCTGATCAAGCAGAAAAAGCCGGGTCTATTCAGGTGGCCGTTATTCAGCTTGCCAATACCTGTGGCGCGGCAATCGGCGGTTATGCGTTGGATAACATTGGCCTGACTTCGCCGTTAATATTGTCCGGTACGTTGATGTTGCTTACCGCACTGTTGGTTACCGCAAAGGTGAAAATGAAGAAATCCTGATGTCAGGTTAAAGAGGCGTTAGTCAGAGGTCATTGCCACTCTTACATATCCGGGCATTCTACCCGACCCAACGCTTCCCAGTAGTTATTCTGATTATTACGCTCCATCGCCACGATGGCTTCGCGTATGTGTTGTTTATTGCCTTCATCTGACAACATTAACTTTTCCCATGCTTCATCTGACAATGAAGCCTGTGGGGTGCAAATTTTCCGCA
The DNA here is from genome assembly GCF_002965345.1 of Escherichia sp. MOD1-EC5950. Lineage (NCBI taxonomy): Bacteria > Pseudomonadati > Pseudomonadota > Gammaproteobacteria > Enterobacterales > Enterobacteriaceae > Escherichia > Escherichia sp. MOD1-EC5950. The sequence goes on along the minus strand of NZ_PTSR01000015.1, from coordinate 24,291 downwards.
AATCCTGCAATACCGTATTTTTCTCTTTTGCGGATTGTAATGAGCTAAAAGGTGACTCGGCGTATACGATATCTGGCACAGTAAAAACGGTGAAAATAAGCAGTAGTGTCGTTGATTTCATGGATTCAACCTCTTACAAATGCGCATCGAATAAATCATAAGTGTAGTTTGCTTTATTCGCTCTCATCATGCTGTACGAAACGCGCTTGTGTAGTCAGTAAGAAGTGCCAGACCTTATATGCCTCTTTTATTCCTTTTTATTCTTATCGATAGCGTTTCGTTTTTTAAACCGCAGCGACCTTACCGCTATAGTCAGGTAATCATTAATAAAAGGATAAAAAATGAAACTGACAACACATCATCTACGGACAGGGGCTGCATTATTACTGGCGGGGATCTTGCTGGCAGGCTGCGACCAGCAAAGCAGCGATACAAAACACATTAAAGTTGGCGTAATTAACGGTGCTGAACAGGATGTGGCGGAAGTCGCTAAAAAAGTGGCCAAAGAGAAGTATGGCCTTGAGGTTGAACTGGTAGGATTTAGTGGCTCATTGCTGCCTAATGATGCAACAAATCATGGTGAACTGGATGCCAACGTTTTCCAGCATCGCCCTTTCCTTGAACAGGATAATCAGGCTCATGGTTACAAGCTGGTGGCGGTGGGAAATACCTTTGTCTTCCCGATGGCTGGTTATTCGAAAAAAATCAAAACGGTCGATCAGCTAGAAGATGGGGCGACAGTAGCAATTCCGAATGATCCGACCAATCTGGGGCGTGCGCTGTTACTGCTGCAAAAAGAGAAACTGATCACCCTGCAAGAGGGAAAAGGTTTACTGCCAACGGCGCTGGATATTACCGGGAACCCGCGCCATTTGCAGATAATGGAGCTGGAAGGGGCACAATTACCGCGAGTGCTGGATGATCCGAAAGTGGATGTGGCAATTATCAGCACGACTTATATTCAGCAAACCGGGCTTTCCCCGGTGCATGACAGCGTTTTTATTGAAGATAAAAATTCGCCGTATGTGAATATTCTGGTGGCGCGGGCAGATAATAAGGATGCAGAAAATGTGAAGGAATTTTTGCAATCTTATCAATCACCGGAAGTGGCTAAAGCGGCAGAAACTATCTTTAACGGTGGCGCGGTGCCGGGCTGGTAATCATCAACCGTACCGCGCTGGATAGTTAAATTTTTCTGGCGCGGCGGCGGGAATCTACAGAAATTAATATTACTGATGAAAGAATCAATAGTGTCCCTAACCAGTCTGGTAATGTGAAGGTGATCCCCAGTAACAGCAAAGAAAGCAGCGCGCTACTTAACGGTTCTGCGCAACTCAAAATGCTGGCTTTCGGCCCGCCAATTAACTGTGCGCCCTTCAAATACAGACTAAAGGTCAGTGAAGTTCCAATTACCACCAGATAGAAAAACGCCAGGATCAGGCTGCCATTAACCACGAAATTTGTTCCTTGCCCGGCATAAAAAGGTAGCAGGATCAGACCACCAATGAGCATACTCCAGCCAACGACGGGCAGCGTGCCGTAACGGGCAATGAGCGTTGAGGGGTATGTTGTATAGAATGCGGCAGCGAAGGCTGAAGCTATCCCCCAGAACAGCGCGGCAGGAGAGATCGATAACGATGTCGGATTACCGTGGGTGACCAACAAAAAGGTGCCCACGAGAGAGGTCAAAATCGCGGTAAATACCAGAATGCCGGGGCGTGATTTACGTACTAGTGAGAACCAGGCCACGATAATCGTTGGTGATAAAAATTGCAGCACCGTTGCTGTAGCGGCATTGGATTTTTCGATGGTCAGTAAGAAAGTAAGCTGGACGGTCAGCGCGCCAACGATGGAAAAAATCAGCAGGCTGATGGCATCTTTATGATTTCTAATGATTGAGAAGACTTTATCGCCGTGGACAAATGAGAGTGTCAGCAGAATAAACCCGGCAAATATCAGTCGCGTCATGGTAAGAAACTGCGATGACATCTGGCTTTGCTCCATGATGTATTGTGCGCAGACCCCTGAACTCCCCCACAAAACGGCGGCAATTAGAACGTTCAGCATTCCCTTTCTGGTGGAACTCATATTTTCCTCTGCATACTGTTTTGTCGTTTATGTTGCAGGCATGATAGCAAAAATGGCGAGGATGGTTCTTCAGGTAAACCAGTCATTTGATGGGGCGACATTTATGAAACGGGTGAAATACTTGTTAAACCGTCAGATTATGACGTTATCATTTTGTTCTGACAGCGTGCTATTGTTCGCTTTTTAAACGCGAAGAATGTTATGCAAATCCATAAAGTAATAACCCCCGAGTTTGTGAAGAAGTTTTCCTGCGTCGGTCCCAACTGCCTGATTTCCTGCTGTCAGGGATGGAATATACACATCGACAAGAAAACCCATCATACTTACCTCAACGAACAACACCCGAAAATTGCCCAGTTGGCGAAAGAGAATCTATTACGGGTGCGAAATGGTAAAAGCCGCTATTCGATAATCAAACTGGACGCGCAGGGGCAGTGTCCGTTTCTCGATGAAAATAAACTCTGCCTGGTTCATCGCGATCTGGGAGAAGACGCGCTTTCAGAAACCTGTTCTACTTATCCACGTAACAAAAGGCACTACGCGGATACAACTCGCCATTCGATGGTGCTCTCATGTCCAGAAGTAGCCCGACTGGTATTGTTTGATGCCGACAGCATGTTAGTGCACGAACAGGATGAGCTGTTGGCGAAGGCGAAAACCCCCTTCACTGCCAGGCAGCCGGTTAATCAGATCCACCAGATTGTGCATCTCTTTGCCTGGCACCTCCTGCAGTCGCCATCGTTGAACGTTGAAGAGAATCTGATGGCGCTGGCACAGTTTATGGTTTACCTACAGCGTATTGAGTTCGATCTGCACCGCTATTTTGTGCAGGCTGAACAGTACCATCAGGAGTTATTAAGCGAGCTGGCGGCAGGTATTAGCCTGATGAGTCAATCAACGCCTACGGAGTCGGTGGGATTGAAGGTGCGTGCGCTGACGGTATTGGGTTCGCTTGTCGCGAATAAGAGCAGCAGGGATCGTATTATTGCTGATGCGCATCGAAAGATGGCAGTGTATTTAGACGTAGCAAACAGCCCGGATAAGCAGGTTCTGGCTGACAAGTTTGCAGTTCTGGACAAGCAGTGGCAGCAGCTTTGCCAGGAATCTATCCTCAGCGCTCCGCATGTATTGCGCAATTTACTGACCTACAAAATTTACCACAGCCATTTTCCTGAGGATGATTTCTCAACGGTTATGCGCCAGGTTTACCGTTTGATCCTCGACTATTTCTACACAAAGCATTTGCTGAGTGTGATATCGCTGGAAGTCACTCCAGATGAGGCAACGGTGCTGAAGATTGTGGCGAGCCTTGCTGAGAAAACCTTGCATTCGCCAATTATCAATCAGCGGATGGATAAAGCGATCGACATGATCAATACCGGGGACGATCTCTCCTGCTTGCTGTTGATTTGTTGAAAAACAGGCGCAGTAGTAAGCCAGAAATCCCAGGGAATGCCAGCTTCAGCTCCCGTTGTTTTATCAGCGCAGGTAAAGCCAGGTCGATATGAAGCAGCATCGGGGAACAGGATTTCCCGGTGATTGCGGCCAGATCAGTCAGGTAAGATACCCCCAATGACCCCCCAAAAATAACGTGCCGCAGGTTGAAGTCGGTTGACCTCAGGATACAAATAAAACCTGGTATATAAGGAAATAGAAGAGGTTTTGTGAATGTCGGGAGAGTTCAGAAGAGGCAAATTGGCGGAAGATTATCGGGGTCGTATTTGATGGTTAATTTATTGATTTAATATTCATATTTTGAATTGGATAAATGAGTAACCCCCATAAGTATCCCCAAATGGTTTTGCATATGGAGTTGGGGGCATTCTGAGCTACTTTTTCGACTCTTTATTCCACTGTAGCAAAGCGGCAATATCCTTCTCGCCTTCGGCCTCTTTTAAGCACCGTTGTTGTTTGGCAAACTGAACATACTCCGTCTGCGCTTTTTCATCGGCCATTTTCTTACTGATTTTACCCGCGCCGTGTAGAACCTCACGGTCATTAAATTGCAGGAACTGATCCAGCTTATCCTGCCAGTCGCGCAAAAAGACCTGCTGACGACGACGGGCCTGATCCTCGGCAAAGTCCAGCCACATGTTAACCACGCGATTAAGCTCGCTGACTTCATCCTGGGTGAGATAATTTTTTGCCACCGTCACGTCGCTCTTACGCACCTCTTCACCTTTATAGCTGGTCAGCCCCATATGCGGCTGGCTGGCATCGGCACGCAGATGAATGAGTTCAGCAGCGGTATGCCCGGTACAGGCAAAATGCAGTTTGTTCTGGATGGTTTGAAAAAATTGCGTGGTTTCTTTTAACGAAGGCTGATAGTCAGCAGCTAATGCAAAGATCTCCCGCACCCGCAAATATACCCGGCGCTCGCTGGCGCGAATATCGCGGATACGTTCGAGCATCTCATCAAAATAGTCGGGCACAACCGATGAACCGACAGGGGGATTCTTCAGTCGCTCATCGTCCATCACAAAACCTTTGATCAGGTATTCCTGAAGCGTCTGCGTTGCCCACTGACGGAATTGAGTGCCGCGAGGCGAGCGAACGCGATAGCCAACAGCGAGTATTACAGGCAGGCTGTAATGTAGCTTGTTGCGACTTACCTGGCGGTTACCTTCCTGTTGAACTTGTAAGTAAGACTTACAGGTTGCGTTTTGGTCAAGTTCGCCTTCTTCATAGATCGCTTTAATGTGCTGCGTGACGGCCTGAGGAGTGATCTGATAAAGGTTTGCGATGGTTGCCTGAGGGAGCCAGAGTGTTTCTTGTTCAAAGCGACATTCAACACGCACTTCTCCGTCACCGCTGGCAAACATAATAAATTCGCCTTCTGGGGACTGGGTTAAGTCTTTGTCTGACATGCCGCCTCCGTTAGAATCAAATCCGCAATGCTATAACTCACGTAGTATGCCAGAGAACCGCATATGAACAGTGTTATTTTGCTGATAACGCTGACGGATAGTGCTTCGCCACCATGTCATTCATCTTACCCACCAGATCCAGCCGCTTGAATGTGATATGCCCACTGCCTTTCTGGTAATCGAGTGCCATGACATCCTCCGGCTTTTGACGAATCCATCATCCAGGGGGATGTGCGCCAGTAACTAACCTGATACCCCAAAAATAACGCTATTCAGGACGGGTCACAGGATACAAATAAAGCCAGGTATATAAGGAAATAGAAGAGGTTTTGTGAATGTCGGGAGAGTTCAGAAGAGGCAAATTGGCGGAAGATCACAGGAGTCGAATATGAGTGTTAATGTTTTGATTTTAAATGATTAATCTGTGTTGGATAAATGAGTAACCCCCATAAGAACCCCCAAATGACTTTGCGTAAGGGAATGAAGCTAAAATACACAATCGAATCAATTCTTAGAGCTTTATTATGAAGGTAACACTCCCGGATAGTGTTTCGCAATAATATCATTCAGCCTGTCAACCAGTTCTGGTTTCCTGAACGTGATGTGCGCGGAGCCTTTCTTAAAGTATCTGATGCTGAACATCTCATCTTCATAGCACTCTTTACCCTGAACAGACCGGATGTGATCATCCAGATGAATGGTGATGTTTTCCCGGTTGTCGGGGATCGGTTTACCGCTGAACAGGTGCAACATTCTTTCCAGATCGGCGAGTCGGTCAGCCTGTTGCCCGGTGATAAGATGAAATCCCCACCGATCCCACCTTACCAGGTTGTTAATGATAATTTTACTGCCAAATTTACAGGGGCAATTAGTTTTGTAATTCCAGCTCAGTCCCCTGAAGACGTTGATCACCCCTCGCTCAAACACTTCATCTTTGTTCTGATGCAGTTGTTTAAATGTGCTCAGAATGTTCGCTTCGCTGATTTCCGGAAAATTATCGTATTCCAGTGACCGGTACCATGTCTCACGGGCCTGCGCATCCATTAATGACAGCATCCCGGAACGTTGCATCAGGTCACGCCAGATTTCGCGATCGAGATTGCGGGTGATAGCTTTCATTGCCGTTTCAGGTTTTTCCATCAGCCAGCAACCGCAGCGAAAATCCTGTTTCATCGCCCAGTCCAGTACGGTTTTACCGCCAATACTTTCTGTCATTGCTGAGATTTCTGCCAGTTGCCGGGTAAGTGTGTCGATTTGCAGCAGCGTACTCTTTCGTACAGCCAGAATGTGGCGGATACTGGTTGAGCAGATAACGTCCGTATGCCCGTTGACCACTTCCGGACGGGGGGCTGTGATTTCAGACATAATCGATATTCCTTTTTGCAGATAAATGAAAACGCCAGCCCTGTTCAGGCTGGCGTCAGTGGAATGAAGTCTGGTGAGTAAGACTCACCGGTTCTGTTGCAGAAGCTGCAGTTGGCGCAGGGTACGGATATCCTCCCTGGCCTGTTCAATACAGGGCAACAGTGCTGCCGAATCCGTTTTATCCTCATCGTTGTCAAATATAATTTCCGATTCGCAGTCAATATTGTCCTGCAGCCACGCAATGAGGATATCCAGCGCTGTTTCAGTGGTTAATGGCATCACGCTCTGTATCACTGTATTGTCTTCCGGCAACTGATGAGGGCTGGCAGAAGTTGCCGGTGTTTCGGTAGCGTCACGTTCATCCACCACGCGGAGTGAATAACCGTTTTCAGCGACTTTGTTAATCAGTTCAGCGAGCTTAATACCATCGACGTCAACGACAATGCGCCCCATGTTAAGCGCCTGCACGTTAACGCTGTCTGCCTCCAGCGTCAGGGCCAGTTTCATTGTTTCGCCCCCGGATGTTTACCCAGGGTAATGTTATTTACCGTTCTGTAGTTGTCGCGTGTCATCAGGCCGGTTGCCCGGCGGGCCCGGAGGATATCGATGTTGTTTATTAACTGAGAGTGGGTACAGGTGCTGAATCCCGGCTGGTCGGTACGTACCAGCGCGTATTTTTCAACGAGAAAGTTCACCGCATCACACAGTGAAATGCCAGCTTCAATATGCTGCTCAATCACACGTTCATCGGCGAACGGTGTGTCATTCAGCGTGAGGCCGTAGTGCTGGTCCAGCAGTCGGGTGAGTAGTGTCTGCCAGACGGTGACGGGAGACGGGCAGCGCGATGCCTTCCGTACGTGTGTATCGGGTAATGTTTTCATACTGAAGGTTTTCCTGATATGCAGAGATGAGAAATGGGAAAGTGGTGCGGTGAAAGCACCTGGCCGGAGCAGAAGGTTATTCTGATTATTTACTTTTTCGTTTCGGGCGTTGGATAAACAGCCATATAAACGTAGCCACAACTGCCGAGGGTGTCGGCTTCGCAGGTCAGCCCTTTTGCATACAGCGTGACGGTATGCTGATGGCGGGGATTCAGTTCACCGCTGGTGAGCATGAGTTCCAGTTGTTTCATCAGCAGCGGAAAAGCCTGGTCCAGATGGTACGCATCCGCGTCGCTGAACCGGCCTCTGATACCGGCACGGTCTGTAAGGTAATGCAACCGGTTACCCTCCTGCACCAGACGTGCCCCGAAACAGGGCGTCACGGAGCAGGGGAGTCCCCACCAGATGCGGTCGTTATGGTCGTCGGGATAATTTGTCTCATGGAGTTTGTCTGACACGATAAAGTCCTCAGGTCAGCCGGCGCGCAGACCGGCTTCGGTGAAGGTGTATTCGTTGATGAGAAGGGCCTCATCAACAGCGGCATCAGAGGTCAGCCTGTTGTACTCGTTTTCCAGCTGACGGTACAACCAGAAGGCCAGGTCGCGCAGGGCTTCGCTGACAGCGGCTTCCGCATCGGCTGTCATAGCCTGACCAGTCGGACTGTTCCGGGTGACGGTGATATCCATGCTGTACGGATGGCAGTAACGTCCCCGGTGACTGATTTCAGCCTGTAACTGCCAGAAGTTACGCTTCTGTACCGCCTGCAGGGCATCCGCGATACGATGAAGCTCACGGTCCTGAGGGGCATATTCCCTGATTTTCCGGGGTGTCGCTGGCTGCCAGTGCCAGCGCCCTTCAAAACAGGCTCCGTCCCCCTGGCTGCAGAATCCGCTGAACCAGATGCACGGCTCTTCCATAAACCTGCCGTTGCTGAGCCGGAAAACGCGCTGGCGGAGGTCAATTCCGAAAATGCCACAGACCTCCCTGAAGTCCTCATACACGTTTTCATACCAGTTGCTGTCAGAATGGTGCACACGGTACCAGTCGCGGGCTTTTTCCCGTGCAGAAGGGCAGGAAAGTTCATCCAGCGTATACACTGTGGTGGTGATAATGCTGCTCATCAGAATCCCCTTTCTGACTCAGTTCAGAGTGACGCTCATCAACCGGACATACGGGCCAAAACTGTCCTTACGGCGTTCTGCAAACACGGCCAGCACACCGGGAATATCCTGCACTTCACGACCGGTATGCGCTTCAGCGCTGCCGTGCCAGCGGTACTTACCGGTACAGAACGGAAAAAGACGGGATGCAGGATGCTGTTGGTGAATACGCATGGCTTCACCACGGGTGATAATTTTCATGATGGGATACCTCTGAAGACAGAAGATAAAAGTGAAAACAAGTGTGATGTAGTTGTGACGGTGACGGGTTAAAGCAGACCGTGTTCGGCAAAGGAGAAAACCTGGCTGCCACCGACTATCAGATGGTCCGGCACCCGGATATCCACCAGGCCCAGTGCCTGTACCAGACGTTCCGTGATAAGGCGGTCTGCCTTGCTGGGTGTGACTTCACCGGACGGGTGATTGTGCACCAGCACCACGGCAGCGGCATTGTGGTACAGGGCGCGTTTAATCACTTCCCGGGGATGGACTTCCGTGCGGTTGATGGTGCCGGTGAAGAGGGTTTCACCGGCAATCAGCTGATTCTGGTTATTCAGATACAGCCCCCGGAATTCTTCACGCTCCAGTCCCGCCATGTTCAGAATCAGCCATTCCCGTGCCGCACGGGTGGAGGTGAAGGCCACGCCGGGTTCATGAAGATGGCGGTCCAGGGTTTTCAGGGCCCGCAGAATGAGACTGCGCTCGCCGGGCGTCATCTCTCCGGGCAGAAAGGAAAGCTGCTGCATTGTCCCTGCCTCCATTCAGTCGATGATGCGCATAATGGCGCTGCATTCCGGATGCTGCAGGGCGTAATCCCGCAGCCGGTAATAGTGGACCGTCATGGCATAATTCTCTGTACGACAGGCGTGATGACTGTACGCCATCAGACAGGCGGCAATGCCGGCAGCTTCCGGACTCATTTCAGCGCGGTTACCGTTCATGGCATTGAACAGTACCCATGTTTCGTCATCATCGTCATCCGGTTCGGGGGCCATAAATGCGCCACCGTTGTTCAGGGTGTACAGATTCCAGATACCACCGCAGTAGTCTTCGCAAAGACGGTCCATCCAGCCGAAGATACGGGGCTCCAGGGTCACCCACTGTGGAATGAGGCCAAAGTGCTGCGGCCAGAAACTGATACGTTGTTCATCAGGGACGAGGCTGGCAACCAGTTGTTGCAGGTCAGTCTCCGGTGCTGAGACCGAAGAGGTGGTGTTCTGAGACAATGTTTTCATATGTGAAATCCTTGTAGTGTGAATAAATGCGAGGAAGTAAAGGTCGGGTGGCTGATAACATCACGTTCATCACTGACCGTGAGACCCGGTAATATCAGGGATGAATGATATTCGGCTGAAATTCCGGACAGCCGTACGCGTAACCGTTCCGGTCACAGACGGATGGCCTGATGCCATTGCCTGTACTCAGTCTGCACAGACTGATTTCTCCGGGACGGTAAAGCAGACGGGTATACCAGGCGCACAGGTCATCATCAGAAATGGAACGACATCCCGGCAGCGCCTTCAGGGACAGGCTGCATCAGCGCAGGCTCTCCAGCAGCGTTTCCGCCATCACCCACTGTGATGGTTCATGATAAATACGAAAAGAATAATACGGGATTAGGCTGATAAAGTCGGGAATAGATTGGAGTGAAAAATCTTTTGTATCAGCAGTTTGTTAGCGCAAAGATATGTGTTGGTAAACTTATCCCTTCATTTTTGTGAAACACGAAAAAATGAAATGATTACGTGCTTGTTTCACTAAAGAGGCGAAAAGATGGTTGATTATATAAAGTCTTAAAATATGTTCAAAACCGCTTCAATACTGCATTTGAAGCTGGTTTAAGGTGGGGTATAGGTGTCTGATAACAGAATTTACTATAAACGTTGTTGATACATCATGAATTTAAATGTTTTTATTTAAAATCATTATGTTAGTGAATATTGTATGATGCATAGATGTAAAGTAGCGCATTGCATATCTATGCAATATGTGTCGGACGTGCATAAACACTTGCCAACCAATTTTATTGTTGATAACTTATAAAAGCACTCGATAAAGTCGAGTGTCGGGCGTAGGAACCCGTGTAAGCACATGGCGACACAAGACGCGCCAAGCGTCTTTTTTATTGTCGTAATATCAGCGCATCTGCATTCAGTGGCTTATGGTTCACCGTATCTATGGTGGCGCTGGTGGGGCAGCCGAAAGGCTGGCCGGTTTCCTTGTGCGCCGGTATTCCTACCCCCGCCAGCGTCACCGCCCCTTATGAGTGTAGGAACTCAGGCGGTGACTCCTTAAATTTGCACGAGGAGGCTGCCAAATGGCTACGACCCCAACCACTTTACGCTCTGAATTTACCTTTCATTTTCTGGCTGTTCGCCGTTCCGATCTGAACGACCGCCCACACCGCGAATCTATTAACGCACCTGATGAAGCAACTGCCCGTCGTATGCTGGCACGTGATTTTGTGTTGGTGTTTGCTGCCTGCATCCCTTCTAAAGGGGGTAAACATGAATAATGTTGTCAAGTTTCCGGTGCGGAATAATAAAAAAGTTGCGAAATCGAGAGAAGATATTGCTGTAAATCTGTTTAAAGATATTGTTGCTGCTTTATCAAAACAGGCGCGTGACTATATTAATGATGGCGTTACCGGGATCAATGGATGCCTAGATGGTAATGGCGGATATGAAACCTTTCTATCCTCTTTGTTGCTTTATATTCGTGGCATTGACTCAAAAATTGGCCTGTTTAGTATGTCTCTTGATTCAATACATCCAATACTACATGATGCATGCAATGACTTAACGAAAGTTATTTCCCTGACGGAGCGTTTTATTGAAAGTAGAGGCGTAATCGCAGAGGCGGCAAATGGAAAACTTACAGAAGAACAAACGCGGCAGACTTTCAAAAATTGAGTTGCTGCCTGAAAAGATAAAAAGGAAACTTGATAAAATGCTTATCTCGCGTAAGTATTCTCAGGCTGAAATTTTAAATATCATAAATCAGGATATAGTAATAGCAGGGTGTTCAGAACTGGTCATATCCAAAACCGGATTGAACAGATATGCGATTAGTTTAATCGATGCTGTTTCGGTAGCCAGAAAACATGGAGAAGTGTCTCGCCGTTATAAGCATGCCGAACTACACAGGAGACTTGATAAACTTGAATCAAAGATAGACAGATTAGGGACCAGACTTGAACAAGTGTTAGAGCTTCTCGAAAAAAATTAACTATCCCAAAGCCGCCCAGTGCGGCTTTTTTATTGTCTGCCACTTGCTGCATATATCCGTGCATACTTCATGGAAAACGGTAAATCTATCTTCCCCAAAAATCCCGTGTAATCTCACAGCATCCAGAGCAAACGGAGATGGTTCTTTTTTGAAAAAATTATGTTTTATCACAATCGGGGATAAACTTATTTTTGATTCCCATATCCGCAATAATCGTTATCGTAACATTGCGGATAACGTTAAGTTTGCTGCAAGCATTGGCTACCGCGCATCGCGCTCAAATGTACACAGGTATATGCAAAAGCTTAAGCGAGAAGATAATGGCTAAACAAACCTTTAAAAATCTCATGTTAACGCCGCCACACAATGATATTACAGCGATAAATAGATTCATTGTTTCTTCATGCTTTGCTCGTGATATTTGTGATGTTATGTCTTATATCGGTAAAATGGGATATGCATGTAATTATAATGAAGTCAGTGAGCATGTGAAATTGATTGAAAAACAGTTCTACGCAGTAAAACATGAACAGAGAGGCGAGTGTGAAATTGATGTTTTTTGTAATGTCGCAGGCACCGCTCTCTTTAATGAATTTATGTCTGTTTGCGGGAAACAGACGTTCTATCTTGATGCAATGAAGTTTGAACCGGATTTTTTTAGTAGTGGCCCGGTTAAGCATATCCGAAAAACTGCTATTATCGCTTTATTGAGAAAAGAAACAAAGATTCTTCCAGAAAGTGTAACCATGATTATGGGAGCTATTGAGGCGGCATTAAAAAAAACTGGAGTAGACCCACAAGAAGAAGTAAATGGCACGACAAAAACATTTATTGCAACAAAAGCATTTCTGGAAGTTGTAGGCGGAATCCAGTTTTATTTACCTAAGGCCGACTCACTGAGTAGAATAATAAAAAAAGCAGATATGTATGCAGATAGTTATGTTATGTCTCCTGCTGAATTGGCTATTAAGTATGGGGAGTCTGGTAAATCGATATACACAACAATAAAACATGTAAGGGCGCTCATTGGCGATTATGACTTAAATTAACGTTAATGATAAGTAATGAACATTTGCTAATGATGCTGACAGCAAAACACTTAATGCATGAATATAGAATCAGGGGTATTTCGCACCTAACAAATGGGAATTGCCTCAAACGCATTACGGCTGTGTTTTGGCTCATGATGGGCAAACACCTTACCTTCATATCTTTGAAGGCGCTACGGCGTTTTTGAAGGGGTTTTGAAGGGGGTTAACTCAATAACAGAGGAACTAATGAACGTAATTGCTTTATGTACTGATTTGTCGGGTGATAAGACTCCTCCTGAATGGGTTGAGTTGCTACCAGCTGGGCCAGAAATTAAAGGGCGTGACGGAAGACACTGGACGCTCAAAGATCCACAGAGCATTAAACAGGCGTTTTCTGGTCGGGGAATGTCACTGGTTGTTGATTATGAACACTCTACAGAAGTTGTTGCTCCAAAAGGTGGCGAGGCTCCTGCCGCCGGATGGATTAATGACGTTGCTGTTCGTAATGATGGTTCTGTATGGGGAAAAGTTGAATGGACCCCACGAGCAATAGATTTCATCACATCCCGTGAATACAGATACCTTTCACCGGCTTTCCGTCATTCTCAGGATGGTGAAATACTGGAACTCGTTAGCGTGGCGTTAACGAATAAACCAAATCTAAAACTAACGGCACTAAATACTCAGCAAACGATTAGCAAAATCGCACTGGCACTTAACATGGAGGAGATTAATTCACTTGAAGAAGTTCTGACAGCGTTAAATAAAAGACAGGCTGAACAACATATTCAGATTGTAAATGAATATATCGAAAAAGCCGTTTTCTGTCCGGCTCAACGGAATATTCTTCTGTCCATGTGTTCAAGTGTTGGAGAAAATGCATTCAGGGAGTTTGCTGATATACAGGAAAAATCGACGAGTAATTTTTTACACTTTGCCAGGTCTGTAAGCGTAAAAGGTAAAGAACCCCCAAGAACACTTACTGAATCACAACTGGCTGTTTGCCGCATTACAGGTGTAAGCGAAGAAGACTATTTGATGGCTTTAGGAAAAGAAAATGAAAGATATTAATTGTGTAATTGCTGATGCTACTATCGCTTTTAATGCCAAGTTTGAATCAGGAAAAAAAGCCTACAATCCTGTACATCCAACGATTGCTTCAGAAGTAACGTCTTCATCGGCAGTTAGTGCTTATGGCTTCCTCGAAGATTTCCCGGAAATCAAAGAGTGGTTAAACGACCGACAGTTAAAATCACTGTCAACCCGTGATTATTTTCTGAAAAATAAAACGTTTGAAAGCAGCATTCAAATTAAACGTGAGGATTTTGAAGATAATGATTATGGTAAGTATTCAATGGTTTTTGAACAGTACGGGCGCAAAGCAGCTGCATTCCCTGATAAGTTACTGTTTGAAGCTATGAAGAAAGGGCACTTATCAGAAGGAATTGATGGGCATAACTTCTTTGCTACTGACCATCCTAATGGTGAAGGCGTTTATTCAAACCTCTATGGAAGCAATCCAGCAAAAAACGCAGGTGCAACGCCGTTATGGTACTTATTTGATGGTAGTCAGGGATTGAAACCTTTTATTTATCAGGTTCGTCGTCCAATGGCTGTAACTTCTGTTACTGATTCCGGCGCTACTGATGTGTTTCTGAATAATCGTTTTCTGTTTGGTGTTGATGGGCGTCTTAACGTTGGATATGCAATGTGGCAATGCGCAGCGGCATCATGGGATACACTGAATGAAACCACATTTAATGAAGTGTACGACGGGATGTTATCCGTTAAGGGAAGTAGCGGTGAACCATTGGGAATCGTGCCTACTGTTATTGTAGTTCCCGTATCGTTAAGAGCCGCAGCGGAAAAACTGCTGTTACGTCAGTATCTGGATAACGGAGAAGACAATCCAAATTATAAACGCGTGGAAATTATTGTTTCACCATTTATTTGATAATTCGGAGGGGATTTCCCCTCCTGTTTTTATGGGGAATATAATGAGTAATAAGTTAAGCACAGAAATACTGATAAATCTTACGGGAAATCTGACCGCTAAAGCACGATAGTACGGCGCAAATATGTCGCAGTTCGCCCGTAACCATCAGAAGGCAATGCGACTGGTCAAGGCCACAACTGAATCCGCCACGCGTGGTCTTGATATGCTGGGTAATCGCTACACAGCGATGATTGCAGGTTTTGCAGGTAGCGCCATGATGCGTGAGTTTGCGCAGGTGGATCGCCGGATGACCCGTATTGGTATTGCCGCAGAAAAGACGCGCGACGAAATGGCGCAGATGCTGAATGGTATTCAGGACACCGCCATCAAATTTAAGGTTGATGACAGTGAACTGATAAGCGCAGTGGAAAAAGTCGGCACGGTGACAGGCGAGATTGAGTTTGGCATCAAAAACAAGGATGTGATGGCGGCCTCCATCGCAGCGTCAGGAAGTGAAGGTGAGTTCATCGGCTCGCTGTTTTCCCTGTTTACGAAGTTCGGCATTAAGAATGAAGACGACTCACTGAAAGCAATGGACACCCTGAACCTGCTGGGGAAGGAAGGTGCCTATGAACTGAAAGACTTTGCAGAAAAATCCACCCGCGGGATGTCCTGCAATCCACACAGAACGCGCCATTCGTACCACAGCAATTGCAGGGAGAAATCCGTGTGGTGGTGGAAGGTGATGCACGCGTGAAAAGCGTCAGAGTGGATCAACCCGGCGTCAGACTTAGTGCTCAGGCAGGGGGTACCAGTGTAGAACAAAGTTAAATATATGCTGTATATCACAAAATAGCAGCATATTAATTCAATGTGTCCGATTTTTTATTCGGTGGTGTTGGTGGTGTTTTGTTTTTTTTTTTCGCGCTTTTTGTGAGATGCTTTCGCGTTTTTTGTGAAACGCCTCACCCACAATGCGCGGTTGAGCTTAATATCGGTGTCGATGCTGTGAATGGCACGGGTGTGGATACGTTTTCCTCTGGCACTGCGACCGGAAATCCCGCCTTTCAGCATATTCTCCTGGATGGTCTGATAAGCACTCCACAGGTCCTTACCGTAATCCTCCCGGCGTCGTGGCGTCAGAATGTCAGCGGTGGTGACGGGCTGATGTTCGTCACCATAACGGTAAGTCAGTGCCGCCTGTGCCAGCGCCTGGCGTGCCGGTGGCGGCAGGACCAGCGACTGCATGGCATCACGCTTCTCCTCTATCCGGTCAAACACGCCCACCACCTCGTAAGCCCCTTTGATAACTTTCTCCACTACATTTCCCCGGTGTGGAACACGCACTTCCCCCAGAGACTGGCCACAGACGCATCCGTTCTGGCAGACGAACCTGAAGTAACCCGGCAACATCTGGTAGCTGGAGGTACCGTCATGGGAGTTCAGCAGGATGATTTCAGGGACATGTTGCCCGTTTATCTCCCCGTCACGGCGCAGACGCAGCATGTGTTTGGTATACCCACGGCGGCCCGGGTCACGTACGCGGGTCTGGCAGGCAAAGAAGGGCTGAAAACCTTCCTGCTGCAGGCTTTCCAGCACTGTGATTGTGGGGATCCAGGTATAGTTCTCGCTTCTGGATGTGTGCTTATTTTCCCCGAATACGCTGGGGACGACCTGCATCAGTTCTTCGCGAGTTAAGGGGCGGTCACGGCGCATCTGGTTCGCATAACCAAAACGGCTGGCTAATCGCATAATTGGCTCCTTATGAATGATTAAGCGGTATAAATGAAAAAGCCGCGTCTCCCGGAGAAGACGCGGCCTGATGGACGAAATTAATGAGGTTTATTGTCTGAGAAGCCCTTCACTGGCGAGCCTCGCATTAAGCTGTTTTCCGGCACTGGGTTCAGAGTTCCGGCAGCACCAGCGTAGCTGACATTCAGCATTGCGATAAGCTGTTGTGACGGCAACCGCCTGCTCTCGAGAGAAAGGGCCTTCGGATAGTAAACAGGACTATGCTCTGCCGAAGAAATCAGAGAAAAACGCCACCAGTCGGTGGCGCCAGTAATGAAATAAATGCAAAGGATATATTACTGAGGTGAGTTATCCCGGGGGCGGGAGTCTGGTTCACCATAAATTATCCGGTGTTTTGCCAGCGATTCCGGCATGGCATTAATACAATAATTGATGTAGAAAATGTGAAATAAAAATGTCCATACCGGGTTCATTTTTAATTCAAAGCGGAACTGTGTCAGTGCATATTGTTGCAGAGCCGCTCTGGCTCTGAAAGCCCAGATGATGGTGAGGATAATCCAGACCAGCGAGACCAGCGTGGCAATACCGTACATGGTTTCAGCAGCGCGGCTGTAACCATAGACGTCACCGTATTCGTCGATCTGAACCGGAAAAGCCATTTTCAGCATGGCGGATATTCCCAGGCATACTGCCATCCAGATAATCATTGCAGAAGAGGAGAATCGCTGACGGGTTTCATCCATGATGGTGTCCTGATATTTATACAGCCACATCAGTGGATAAACACCATATGTGGCGGCTCCCAGTAATACCAGATGCCATGTGGATGTATTCAGTTTTTCTTTTAACGATGAAATAGTGGAATCATTCATCACGGTTTCCTTATCATTAATTACGTGTGTGGAATTTTCAGAAATAAAATATTGTGTTGTTTTTAGCGGACTGCTTCTCCTCTCACAGTGTAACCTTCAATAAAATCAGCCATATCCTCGTTGTCTTTGTGGCTGTTGTCAGGGAACTGCTCAATGGCGAACAATTCAGAGAAAGTATTTCTGCAGTTCAGGGTGGCAATCCGGGTTCCTTGGTTAAACACGAGAATGCCATCAAATGCCGGTGTTTCTCCGTCGTAGCGCTGCACAACCACATAGTCGTATGAACCTTTATGAAAACGCAGATATTTCAGTTTTCCTTTACCCCGGTTAAGATCGCGCCAGTAATGAAAGGCACTGACGCCAAACATGCCTTCTTTTAATTCCAGCTCCAGCGTGCCGTCTTTTTTGAGAAGGTGGTAGGTGTAGGGAAAACCATCCTGTGCAAGAGCAGACAGAGCCTTACCGTTTGTGAGCGTACAGTCTGCCAGTGCTGTCGCCGGGATCGCAGATTGCGAATCAGGTGCTGCTGGCCTGGCTTTTTCCGGTTCAGGGGGATTTTGCTCCCCGGACCCGGTATCGGTTTTCCCGAGAGAAGTGACGGTGGCATCGTAAGCCGGCGTCTGAATACGTGTATCCGGTGGATTGTTATCGGCGTCATTAAAACGCTTTGTCGTTGATGAATAGCCTGCCTGTTCGTTGGTGTAGCCGCCTGTAGGCATCCGTGATTTCTTACGCCATTCTCCATTCACTTTTTCATACCCGGATTCTGTCATCATCCGTTCCTGCAGACTGGTGATTTCTGTTTCAGGGGAGTGCGGTTGCCTGTCTCCGGAATACAGAAACTCGTCCAGTGTCATCTTTTTGTTCTTCCGGGTATCCGTGTGGCTGAGTGATTTCGGAATAAATGTCTTACAGGTTTCGGTGAAGTTACCTTTACGGAAGGTGGCAGTTTTCCCTTCAATGGTAACGGTTGCTCCCATGAAGTGTGTGAAAGCCGGTATGGCACGGGCTGCCATATCCGGTGCTGCACGGGGGGTATCCCCCAGCGTCACCATTCTGCGAAATCCCGTGGCGCTGTTACATACCATGAGAGATTTCCAGGTCTGGTCGTTGATTCTGGTAGTGATAAAGCGGGTTCCCAGAAAATCGAGATTATCCGGACATCCCTTGTCCATGCTCATAAAAACCATACCTTCATCAGAAATGAGGGCAGTTTCATTTCCTTCACTACTGATGGCCTGGCATGCGCCGTTTCTGATTTCCCAGTTGTCGGTAAAATAGTCGCAACCGGTAAGAACGGATATTGCCGAAGCTATCATCAGGGAATGACGTAATACCCGCATGTTCAGTTTTTTGTTCAGCATATTGTCTCCATACCTGTCGGAACGGCTTTGGCAGGCCGGCGATCACAGGTTAAAGGTGTTGATAAGTTTATGGATGAAAGGGAAATGTGGCAGAGCGGAGATAAAACGCTCTTCAGAGACCAGACTGTGGATGTGGTCTCTCCGTTCAAACCGTTCTGATGTCAGGCTGACCGATTTGATGTCTGCCAGGGGAAAGACCCGCAGTTTTCCCTTCTGTAACGCGATCAGATACCAGCTTCCGCTGTAATAAATGAGCCGGCAGGGTTCCAGTGACGGATGCCATTGCTCAGTCACCAGCGAGATGTGGATGCACTGTCTTATTGCCAGGATGAGTTGCGAGAAACACTCGGGGAGTGTTGCAGTGATATCCGGCGCCGGTAGCCAGATAAGGCAGGGAGAGGGCTCCTGGTTGTCGGTAAGACAGGTTATCAGCCGTCCGTTCCGGAGCGGAAGTATCCGTGCGATCCCCGTATTCTGTATAAATGAAAGCATTTCAGGGATTGCGCCCGGGTTGCTCTGCCGTCTGAGACTGTACCGGCCATTTCTGTACTCTAAGTCCAGGTGAACCAGACGCTGATGAAAATCGCGCTGTAAGGTACGTTCTGTAACACCAAATTCATCTGACAGTGTTTTTAGTGACAGAGATTCTCCGGCCATCAGTCGGCTGATAATGAGTGATAAGCGAACCGCCAGGCGATCATGCCGGGAACGATTATCAGACATAGATGTGCACTCCGTAAGAAAACATCTTTTATTTCATAATGTTATTATGCATCATGATGTTGAAAGGATGTGTCGCATCCGAATAATCAGGAATAAAATGCAGCAGAAAAAATATTCCTTTAATTATCTGATTTTTAAGCAGGGTTTCATAAAAAGAAGAATGCTTGTTAATCCAGCGACACATCCTGTCGGCGTGAGTGTGTCAGAACAGACGATCCCACAGTGTGATCAGCAGGTGGATAATGCGGTCCCGGGCCTTACGCAGAAGATGTAACATCCAGGCCGGAAAGCTGAATCGGGCAACGGCAGCGTCAAAGCTTTTCCCTATGGCGTCACCAAAAGTTTGTTGTGCGTGTTTCTGGGCCTGTTCAGAGCGGTTTTCCCCCCGGATATGTGAATAAACCGCGCTGGTTGCCTGTGGTGGCAATGCGTGGATCATCAGCGACACAAACGCCGGAAGATTCCAGCCGACAGGGGCGGCAACGGAGAGTACCGGAAATGATGAAGGGAACAGGGTTGCCACCCGGGCTGTGACTGTTGCCAGTGAGAGTTCCTGCTGACGGGACGGGCATTTTTCTGTGTCGTTCCATTCTTCAGCAGGAAATACGCGATCGGCATGGCTGAGAACAAACAGAAAACGCGAGGGATCTGCGCCTTCATTCAGTAAAAACTGATGCATGGCAATATCGGCAGCATACGCACGTTCATCAGCCCGCAGGATCCAGATAATCAGATCCAGTTCCGGTAGCAACTGATGATAAAGTGCCCGGTATTCCTGATCATGCTGCGGTGTCTCACCAATGCCGGGCAGATCGACCAGCGTCATTCTGCGTTCACCGATCTGCAGGGTGAGGTGATGAGCCTGGCGGGTGCAGCCGTTCAGGGGATGCGTGGCGCAGATACGGGACTGAAAAATGGCATTACACAGGCTGCTTTTGCCGGTGCCGGATTTACCCATAATGCCAATCACGGGCTCGTAATGAATAACACCGTGGAGATGTTCAAGGATTTTCTGGCGAATTTCTTCAGGAAGAAACGTCAGATATGATTTTACTTGTGTGGAGAGGGAAGAATGGCTGAATGACATACCGGTATCCTGTTGATTTCACTGAACCGGATCACACTAATCCGGCTTATCATTCAGGTAATATGGGCGTGAAAAAATCTGGAGTGACAAAGTGTGGGAGGGGTGATGGCATCACCGTCGATTAATACGCTACGCAGAATGAGTATTTGTAAAAGTCCGGCCTGGAAAGATACTCAGCGAATACTGAAGCGCAGCGGACTCGTGTACAGAGGAGAACGGTCAGAATCGTTTGATCCGGAGAAACATTTTAATCGTTATACGGTGCGTTATCTGTATCTGCTTAACATGATTGCACTTGAGTTAAGGGAAGACACACGGATTAAGGTTGAGGTGGGCCACTGGTATCGTATGACGGGTAAACATTTATCTCTCAATATCCCGCCTTTTATGCTGATCCCACGTAATATCCGGAGAAAAGTGGATGGATTCAGACAATCAGAAGGTAAAACAATAAAAAAACCGATTCAACCGTTCACGGGCAGTTTGTATGAGGTTTTGAGCAGGGATATTGATTCGGCTAAGCTGGACGCATGGATTGCTGGACTATCTCTGAGTGCGCTGGAGGGAGCGAAGGAAATCTCAATCATGGGATTTAGTCCATGGGCTGTAGCCAAATCTGTTCGTCAGTCTGCATCCCCGACGTTTGAACTGTTTTATCAGGAGTATCAGTCTCTGGTATTAAAATCTGTTTTTAAACTGGAACCGGGATTTGAACAACTTTTAACAAGACTAAGCTTTATAAAACAATCAATCCTCAGCAAACAACAATACAGGGTTAAATCGCAGTTACTGGAGAGACTGGGGAATGTGTTGTTTTTCACGTCGCTTTATAACCAGGGATGTTTAGAGGAGTTTGTCAATGCACTTGTGGAAAAGGAGGACATTTATCTGAAAGCGTCCCCCGGGGAAGAAAAGGTGAAAGCACACCAGAAGCTGATTAACTACATTGAAGAGTTCTGCAACAAAATGACGGAAAAGTACCTGATATCCGCAGCCAGGAGACACTACCAAAAGAAGAAAATCGCCAGGAGCAGAAGTGGTGAAAGTTAATCCAGGCTGTGGTTCTGAATCACCAGTCTGTGGTTCTGAATCAGATGTTCCAGGACAGCCTGTTGTGTTGTTTTCAGTTCTCTGGTCAGTCTGTCCAGAGTACGTTTTGCATCTGATGATATTTTAACGTTGATTTGTACCCGCTTATCTTTTTTTCCGTCGGTAAACTGTTTTCGGAATGCATTGTGCATCTTGTCGAAAAATTTTTCTTTTGCGGCAACCCCATAGTGAAGTACTTTTGGCAACTGTGAGTATGGTGTATCTGCGGGGAATAAAATTTTTAGTAAAACTACGATAGCAATGTATCTTTCGTTATCACTTACAGGATAAAACCAGGAAAGATACGTGTGCGGGATGCGTGCATTGATATATTCCCATGCCCATTCGAGTTGTTCTGTATTCTTTTTAAGCCATTTGGCTTCGTTTCTCTTCTCGATCTCCAGCCAGTTTTGATGCATTTTGGCGATAAACCAGTCTGATTGATTATCACGGATTAATGCATTAATCCATTTGCTTATAACATCCAGCCTCATTTCATGATCTGAAGGAATTGTTGTTATGGGTATACTCCCCGCAGGAATCAGCCCCATCATGGCTGTATTGAACCCTAATTCATTACGAACCCCAAGGAGTTTGGGATCTGTGTTAATTATAACTAACCAGAACCAGAATGCTGCAATTTCATTTTTTTTAACCCATTCAGGTATGTGATTATCTGTCAGTTGTTTATCATGCAACAAATACCCAATTGTTTCATTTATCCTGCTATATCCATTCACGTTATAACCATCTTCATATTGTTTCATCTGATTACGCCTCAATCGCATTCTCTTCTGGTGATTTTCACTATCACATGGAAATCGAATATGCAAGGAAGTTAACAAAAAAAACATTGCATCCGGACTTGTGTTCAAAAAGTAATCACTTCAAAGCTTGACACACCCTGTGAGATGCTGAAGAACTATTCACGATCTATTCTTAATCTATTCATAATAAATTAAAACATGCTATCAACTACGTCTCATATCCTTCTTGGGTGTGTCGTTGTACTGTTCGACTGTTCTTGTGGTCAGATTAACAATCTGAAGAGTAAAAGCGACAGTAATCTGTCTGTTATAGTGGCGATAAAAACACTGAATGCGCATCCTGTATGTGAAATCCTGTCATGTGGAGCAGTAAGCAATGACAGACATGCATGTTATATGTGAAGGGGGCCGGGAGACGACATAATCAGTATGGCTGTCATTCTGGTTGTAAAACGCGATCACTTTCCGGGGGGGGGAAAGATGATATGGAAGCTGACAAACGGTTTGCTTCGGATTGTCTTTTCTGGGGCCTGAAATACGGGGGACAGAAAAATAATTCCAGAGTAAATCTGCTCTGTTTTCAGAAAAGAAAACTCCATGCTGGCTGTAAAAGTGAAAAATCAACACCCAGTATGCATGGATGTCTGAAGATGTTGAGAATGTCGGTATGATACTATATACACATATTTTACTAAGTATTTTTACTAAGCATTTCAGTAAGTGTTATACACGTATTTTCTACTAAGTGTTTTACCAGACATACACGTGTTTTCATAAACAGCCCTATAAGTGTTTTCATTAAGCATTGCTGTACACATTGCTTTGTCTGAAACACATCCAGTTTAGTAAATCTTTACGTTAGCTAAAATCAGTTTAAAGCTGCTGTAAAACCTTTCTGTTTAAGCAATCAATCTGCTATTCGATTTTACTGATGTTGCGTTTAACCTTTTCTGAGTTTTTGTGTTTTTAGTCGTTAACCTGAGACAAGTGTCTTTACGTAAAAACGCAAATCCGACTGAGATAACCTGGTGTGATTTACGGTGTGCTTGCGACGATTTTGTTAAATGGTTCTATGGATGATTTTGTGACGATGAGATTGATGAGATGATTAACTGGCCCTGGTGTTTTTTCTCAGTGCAAGGTGATTATCTTCATCATAAGGCTCTTTTCAGAAAAAGCGTGATGATTGGTTCTGGTGTTTTGATTCAGATGAGATTTACGTTATCGATGGTTAATCGTTTTTATGGTGTGTTGAAAAGTAACGTTTTCAGGATAAGAAAATCGATTCTGATATTGGTGAACTTTGTTCTTGTGGCAGGGTTATCTGTAAACAGGTTTTAAGTGCGCTATTCGGCTCTGTGATTGAGTTGTGTGGTTAAGCTGTAGGTTTTGGTGTTGTTGTTGATTTACAGCGCCAGAAAGCGTTCTGATTGCGTTTTTGATGTTTTGTTTGCACGTTCTGTTGATCCGTTTCCCTTCAGGCTTTGTAGTTTTTAAAAACCATTTATGCCGTTGTTGTGTGTTTTATCCTGCGTGTAGGTTTATCTTTTCTTCGTGGGGGATTCATTCTGTTTTAATCAGGAGCCATTGGCGTTGCTCAATGGCGGGATGCCGTAAAGTTTTACCGCAGTGATTAATGATGTGAAGTCAATCCAAATCAACGGAGATCTCTCATCATGAATCAACCAATACACAATGCTTACTGGTTATCCCGTTTTGAAAGTATTCTCAACAGTGCCCTGGCGCAACACCGTGCCGTCTCGTTAATCCGGGTGGATTTACGTTTCCCTGAGTATATGCCTGCCACCATCATGGATACCGATTTAGATTCAGCGGTGATTTCTCGTTTTTTCGAATCCCTGAAAGCAAAAATTCAGGCTTACCAGCGGAAAAAACGACGAGCCAACAAGCGTGTGCGTGCAACCACTCTGCATTATTTCTGGTGTCGGGAGTTTGGCAAGGAAAAAGGCAGGAAACATTATCACGTGATATTACTGCTCAACAGTATCGTTCCGGCGAACTCATATTGACGCATTTTTCAGGCGAGCCACTGGCAGCGCATACGATTGATCACCGTCTGA